>URBJ01000007.1 GCA_900546005.1 uncultured Alistipes sp.
GCAAACCTTCAAGCAACTGCTGATGGTAGCCGGCTACGATCGCTACTTCCAAATCGTCCGCTGCTTCCGCGATGAGGACTTGCGGGCCGATCGGCAACCCGAATTCACACAGATCGACTGCGAAATGTCGTTCGTCGACCGCGAAGATATTTTGACTACGTTCGAAGGATTGGCAAAACACCTGTTCCGGTCGATTCTCGGAAAAACATTTGAAGGAGACTTCCCGCGCATCACATGGCACGAAGCGATGGCGAAATACGGATCGGACAAACCCGATATTCGTTTCGGCATGACCTTCAACGACATTACCAAACTGGCTCAGGGCAAGGGATTCGGCGTGTTCGATTCGGCCGAATACATTGGAGCCATTTGTGCGGAGGGTTGTGCTGGCTACACGCGCAAGCAATTGGATGCACTGACCGAATTTGTCAAAAAGCCCCAAATCGGCGCCAAGGGAATGGTATATGTCCGTTGCGAAGCCGACGGCAGCTATAAATCGAGCGTGGACAAATTCTACTCGCAAGAGGATTTGGCACAATGGGCTGCAGCCTGCGGAGCCAAGGCCGGCGACCTGCTGCTGATTCTTTCGGGAGTACGCAAAAATACGTTGAGTGCGATGTGTGAGCTGCGGCTCGAGATGGGAAACCGGTTAGGACTGCGTCCGCACGATCAGTTTGCACCTCTGTGGGTTATCGACTTTCCGTTGCTCGAATGGGACGACGAGACACAACGTTTCTACGCAATGCACCATCCGTTCACCTCGCCCAACAGCGAAGACATCGACCTGTTCGATACCGATCCCGGAAAGATCCGCGCCAACGCATACGATTTCGTAATGAATGGAGTCGAAGTGGGCGGAGGATCGATCCGTATTTTCGACGCAGACTTGCAGGAGAAGATGTTCAAGGTGCTCGGCTTCTCCAAGGAGGAGGCCGAGAAGCAGTTCGGATTCCTGATCAATGCTTTCAAATACGGCGCACCTCCACACGGTGGAATCGCATTCGGGTTCGATCGTTGGTGTGCCCTGTTCGGCGGAGCCGATTCGATCCGCGACTACATTGCCTTCCCGAAAAACAACTCGGGCCGCGACGTGATGATCGAGTCCCCCTCGACGATCTCCGATGCCCAACTCGAAGAGTTATCCCTGAAAGTCGTAACGAAAGAGTAGTTACTCTGGTAAAATATTACAGCAAGACAAAAACATCCCGGAGAGTCCTTTCTTTCCGGGATATTTTTATGTAAATTTACGGGAACAAAACGCACCCCATGAAAACGCGATCGATACTCTTGTCGTTGTGGCTGCTCGGCTCCACAGCCTTGTCGGCACAATCGGGGAATCCGCCTTCACCCTCTCCCGAACAGTTCAGGCCCCGGATACATTTTTATCCCGAATCGGGGTGGATGAGCGACCCCAACGGACTGGTCTATCTCGACGGCGAATACCACCTTTGCTACCAGCACATCCCGTTCGACGAAAACGGCAACTTGCCTTGGGGAGAGATGTATTGGGGTCACGCCGTCAGCCGCGATCTGCTGAACTGGCAGCACATGCCCATTGCTCTTGCCCCGGACAGTTTGGGGTACATCTTTTCGGGGTGCTGCGTCGCCGATCTGCACAATACGTCCGGCTTGGGTTCTCCCGGGCAAACACCTCTGCTGGCCATCTTTACCTATTATGATCCGGTAGCCGCAGCCGAAGGGCGCATCGAAACCCAATCGCAGGGTCTGGCATACAGCCTCGACAAGGGTCGAAGCTGGATCAAATACGACAAAAATCCGATCCTGCCGAATCCGGGCATCGCCGACTTCCGGGACCCGCATGTATTCTGGCACGAACCGACCCAACGGTGGATCATGATCGTAACCGCCGGGAAAGAGGTACAGCTATATGCCTCCGAGAACTGTCTGCAATGGAACGACCTCAGCGCATTCGGAAGCGACAGGGGGTCACACATCGGACCGTGGGAGTGTCCCGATCTGTTCCCGTTGCGGGTAGAGGGGAGCGGAGAGACGAAATGGGTCCTGTTGGCAAGCGTGGTGAACTTCACCGATTCGCCCGACAAACTCGCTACCGCCACGCAATACTTCATCGGTGATTTCGACGGCACGAAATTTACCAGCGACCAACGGGATACGCTATGGATCGACTACGGCAAGGATAACTATGCGGGCATCACTTTCGACAACGCCCCGAACGGCCGGAGAATCTTCGTCGGGTGGATGCACTCGCACCAATATGCCGCCGCTGCCCAATCGTACACGACCCGATCGTGGTCCGGAGCCGCCACATTCCCACGCGAAATGAGCATTGTCCGCCGCAACGGCACATACAGACTCACCTCACTTCCCGTAAAAGAAATCGCAGAGCTATACGGCCAACAGGTCAAGCTCAAAAAGATCCGAACCGACAAAACCCTGACACTCTCCGACCGGATTCCGTTCGACAAAGCACCGATTGAGATAAATCTCCAATTCGGAGATACGGAAGCTCCGGATGCAGCCGCACGTTTCGGTATCCGGCTCAAAAGTCCTTCGGGCGAATACGTCTCGATGGAATACGACAAGAGCAGCAGCACGATGGTAGTCGATCGTTCCCATGCGACCTACGTTCAGTTTTCCGAACCCTTCTCCTCGATCCAGCGCGTACCGTACCGACCGATAAAGGGTCGGTCGACGTGGAAGATGCTGATCGATGCTGCCTCGATGGAGCTCTTTGTCGACGACGGCGCACTCGTCTTCACAAACGTATTTTTTCCGGGACAACCGTTCGACACGATAGAGCTTTTCACCGACGGCGGATACGCCACCTTGGAGAAAGGAAAGATCATTCAGTTAAACTCCATCGAATGCCGTCCGGTCTCTTCAACCGGAAACAAATAATCGGTCTGACCGACCTCTTTTTTTAGTTAAAAATCAAAAAACGATCGTCATGAACAAGCAGAAAAAACTCGTAGTCTTCACCGGAGCAGGAATGAGTGCCGACAGCGGTCTGTCGACCTTTCGGGATTCGGACGGATTGTGGGATAAATACCGCATCGAAGATGTATGCACACCGGAGGCTCTGATCCGGAATCGGGAAACGGTCATCCGCTTTTACAACATACGTCGCAAAGAGCTGCTGACGGTTGAGCCGAATGCAGGACACCGTGCACTGGCCCGTCTGGAACAATATTTCAACACGGAGATCATCACACAGAACATCGATGACCTGCACGAGCGGGCCGGAAGCCACCACGTCACCCACCTGCACGGCGAGCTGCGCAAACTCCGCAGCAGCAAAAACGAATCGTTAATCGTTCCCATCGATGGCTGGGAACAGAAGCTCGACGACCGGGCTCCGGACGGCTCGCCATTGAGGCCATTTGTCGTCTTTTTCGGAGAAGGGGTCCCGATGTTCGATCAAGCCACCAAAATCGCTGCTACCGCCGACCTGTTCGTCGTCATAGGCACCTCGCTGGCCGTTTACCCGGCCGCTGCATTGGTCCGCTACATCCGCCCGGATATTCCCGTTTTTCTGGTCGATCCGAACCGTCCGGATCTCTCCGGAATCCGCAACCCGTTAGAATATATCCCGATGCGGGCATCGGAAGGGGTTCCCGAATTAGTCGACCGCCTGATCAAAGAGTACGGCGTTAGTTCCTCGAACTAAATCCGACGGAGGAGTGATATGCGACAAATACAGACAAAGGCAGTACTCGCTAATAACCGGGTAAAATCTACACACTGAAATTCAGATGTAGCTAACCAGATCTACGCGAGACAAAAGCAGCCCGAATAAGACATAGGAGTGAAAGCAGAAAACAGATCACGGTGCGCCGAAGTTAAAACGAGGATTGACCGTAAAAACGGCAAGCCGACAAACCACTCAAAAACAGGCTCAACAGATCTGAACAAAAGAGATACGGACCGTGTAATCAGATGAACTTTTCCAGACGTGCGATCAGTTTCTGGACAGGCAGTCCCATGACGTTGTAAAAGGAGCCCTCAATCCGCTCGATCCCGACATACCCGATCCACTCCTGAATGCCATACGCACCAGCCTTGTCATAGGGCTGAAAAGTATCTACATAGTAGCGTATCTCCTCTTCGGTCAACGGTTTGAACCAAACCTCTGTCCGGGAGTCGAATGTTTCGATTCCGTCGCGACGCCGCAGGGTGACCCCCGTAATGACCCGATGATTCCGACCGGAGAGGTCCCGCAACATCCCGATCGCCCCTTCACGACCGGAGGGTTTGCCCAATATGCGATCTTGAAGCAAAACGACCGTATCAGCCGTAATCAATACTTCGCCGTCGGACAACTCTCTGGGAAAGGACTCCGATTTCAGACGTGAGAGGTAGGCCGCAACCTCATCGGCCGGCAGATCGTCGGGATAGCGCTCGTCGACCTCATAATTATCGGCCAAGGTAAATTGCAGTCCACAACCGGTCAGCAACTCTCTCCTGCGCGGAGAGTGACTCGCCAAAATTAACCGGCAGCCGCTCAATCGATCCAAAAACAACATCGCTTTTCCTCCCAATATTTTTATATAGATTGCCCCACAGCCATGGGTTACGTCATGACAAAGATAGCAAAATCCTCGAATCATAACTGGTACAGGACCAAGATTTCTCAGCTTCTATCGGAACAACAGGGCGGGAAAAGAGCGACGACACACAGCTTCCCCCGCAGTTACATCCGGCGATAAAGCCGTTCGGGTATCCACCGAAGCAACAGGCCTACGATACGCCATCGGGGTGTAACGTATTGGACCGCACGACGAGCCTCTATCGCCTTGCAAATACACCGTGCGGCCTCTTCTGTCGAAGCGATCCAGAAGTGCCCCTCCCCTTTCATCATCGCCGTGCGGACCGACCCCGGACGCAGATCGACAATCCGAATCGGCAACTTTTGATAAAAGGCCTTTTGGCGCAATCCCTCCAAATAGTTGATCTGATAGGCTTTCGAGGCAGCATAGGAGGGTGCCGTACGGCTGCCTCGCAATCCCATTACGGATGTAATCGCAGCCAAGCAACCCCCACCGCGCTGTTCGAAATAGCGATACGCCCAATCCATCACCCGTGTAAATCCAGCCACATTGACCCGATTGGTCGCCTCTTCGAGCCGGTAATCCAACGCATCGTTCAGCTCGCCGGTCCCGGCACAAAACAGGATCAGTTCGGGCGATCCGAGCCGCTCAGCCAATTTCTCGAGCCGCTCGCACACACCAGCATCCTCTACATCAAGTACCTCCGTTTCATAACGATCCGGATCGGTTTGTGCCAGCTCTAGAAGCAATTCCTCCCGACGTCCGGCGATACCGACCCGATATCCCGCAGCCGCCAACCGCACAGCAACAGCCTGCCCAATCCCTGAAGTTGCGCCAATGACTATGGCCGCACGCATTACATTTTGTTCCATAACAATACGCTATTTGATTCGGGACAAAAGTACGGTCAAAAGGCAAGAAGATTCTTGAACCGGTTCAAGACTTTTTGGAGGATAATCGACGCCGGATGTGGCTGATCGTTTCGGGCGTCACACCTATAAACGAAGCCAGCTCTTTGAGCGAAATCGCCTCTTTCAGATCGGGATAGCGGCACAAAAGACTCAGATAATGCTCTTCCGGAGTTTTGGTATAGCAATCGAGCAGGCGATCATACACAACGACGAAAAGCTCTTCGGCCGCACGACGTCCGAGACGTTGGTTTTCAGCATTTTCGTCCCAATAGCGCATAATCCGGTCGACCGGCAGCCGAAAGCCGGCAACCTCCGTAGCCGCACAAATCTCAACTACAGCCGGGGTTCCAACCAAATAGGAGCGGTAGTCGCAGGCATACTCACCGGCAAACGTAAAGCCCACCACGTGTGATTCGCCCCGGTCATCGGAACATGTATGTCGGAAAATTCCTTTTTCGACATAAACGATCCACCGCACCGACTCCCCACTATACTGAAAAACCTCGCCCCGTCTCCACCGACACGCTTCGCCCTCCTCCTCGAAGAGTTTTTTCAGAACGAGAAGCTCCGCAGCGTCGGCATATCGGTTGAAACTGCTCATCCTTCAACAAAAGAAACAATATGAATAGAGTACGGAATAATACGAATTGCAAGGAAAGCGCCACACCTATTTAATATCGAAATCGAGCAACTGCCGCCCTTCGAGCGAGGCACGGATCCGGTCTCCGGGCCGTACGGGCCCTACCCCGACGGGTGTACCCGTGTAGAGCAGGTCACCGATCTTCAACGTAACAAAACGAGAGACGTATGCGATCAAACGGTTCACGCCGAAGATCATTTGCGAAGTGTCGCCCTGCTGTCTCAACTCGTCGTTCAGCGACATGCTGAAGTGCAACCGCTGCACATCGCCGCCCAACTCCGACAACGGAATGAACTCCGGAGAGAGAGCCGCCGAATAGTCGAACGCCTTCGCCCGCTCCCACGGCAATCCCTTTGCGATACACTCCCGTTGGAGGTCGCGCGCTGTAAAGTCAATTCCTAACCCCACTTCATCGTAATAGCGTGAAGCGAAACGCTCCTCGATCGCACGCCCTACCCGATTGATCCGCACGACGAGTTCTGTCTCATAATGCACCTCATTGCTGAACGAGGGGACGTAAAACGGATCGTTGTTCCGCAGCAACGCCGTATCGGGTTTCATAAAGAACTGGGGCTCCGACGGGAGCTCCCGAGTATGATCCAGCTCGACGACATGAGCCGCATAGTTTCGTCCGATACAAATGATTTTCATCGTCCTTTCTCCTCCCGTAACAGTTCAACCATCCGTTTCCCGAAGCGATGCGACGCCCCGGCATCACCGATCAACCGGCGCAACTCCGCATAATCGGCCTGCATCCGATCGTGCTTTTTACCTCCCGGCAGAATATCTCGAAGCTCCTGCGTGGCATTGGGCATATTCATCTGGAACTGCAACAGTTCCCGCACACATTCACGCCGCAGCACCAAGTTGACCAACGACACATACGGAATCTTCAAAAACATCTTTCCGATCAGCATCGTAGGCAGGTCGCGCCGGTAGCACACCATTTCGGGTACTCCCAGCAGAGCCGTCTCGAGGGTTGCGGTTCCGGAGGTCACCACCGCCGCCTCGCTGATCGACAACAGTTCATAGGTCCTATCACAGACATAGCGCACGTCGCTCCCCTCCAAATAGGGTTTGTAGACCTCCCTGTCGAGCCACGATACGCCGGCCACGACGAACTGATACTGAGGAAACTCGCGCGAAAGATCCACCATAAACGGCAGGTTATACTTGATCTCTGACCGACGGCTGCCCGCCAACAGGGCAATGATCGGCCGCTCATCCAACGCATGCTCCTGCACAAATGCTTCGCGTGTCGGCAGTGACACCTTCCGCTCCTCGATCGAGTCCATCAACGGATTGCCCATATAGATCGCCTCGACACCGTGTTTACGGAAATAGTCGGGTTCGAACGGAAAGATCACGAACAACCGGTCGACATACCGGCGTATCTTTTTCACACGCCCCTCCTTCCATGCCCACACTTTCGGTGCAATATAGTAGTAGGTCGGAATGCCCGACTCCTTGGCAAATCGGGCCATCCGCAGATTGAATCCGGCATAGTCGATCAGGATCAGTACATCGGGACGATAATCGGCTACATCCTTTTTGCACATATCGATCTGCTTCAGAATTGTTCGGGCATTCCGCGCGATCTCGACGAAGCCCATGAACGAAGCCTTCTTGTAGTGCATGGCCAAGTTTTCCACCCCACCGACGGCAGCCATCTTGTCGCCGCCCCAGAAACGGAACTCGGCCTGCGGATCGGCCTCCAAAATCCCCTTCATCAGGTTCGACCCGTGCAGATCACCCGACGCCTCGCCTGCTATCAGATAATATCTCATAACGTTCGTTGTTTATCTCTTTTCCTCTACCGGTGATACTCCGACGGAATCTTCCAGCTGATCCTGCAGCAGGTCGGGACGCAGACGTTCGGTCCGTTCCCAAGATTGGCGTTCCTGCCACTTTTCGATCTCCGCAAAATTTCCCGACAGCAGCACATCGGGCACACGCCACCCCCGGAACTCGGCCGGACGCGTATATACGGGCGGAGCCAACAGATTGTCCTGAAAGCAGTCGGTCAGCGCCGACGCCTCATCTCCGATCGCCCCCGGTATGATCCGAACCACACTGTCGGCAATAATAGCCGCAGCAAGTTCACCACCGGTCAATACATAATCTCCGATCGAGATCTCCCGCGTAATCAGATGTTCGCGTACCCGGTAATCGACTCCCTTGTAGTGTCCGCACAGGATAATGATGTTCTCGAGGGTCGACAGCCGGTTGGCTTCGTGCTGATCGTAACGCACTCCATCGGGCGACGTATAGAGAATCTCATCGTAGGTACGTTCAGCCTGCAAAGCCTCCACACAACGGAAAATCGGTTCGGGCTTCATCACCATTCCGGCCTCACCGCCGAACGGATAGTCATCCACCTGATGGTGTTTGTCATAGGTGTAATCCCGGATATTGTGCACATGGATCTCGACCAACCCCTTCTTCTGGGCCCGTTTCAGTATCGACTCGTTCAGCGGACTGACCAACAGCTCCGGCACAACCGTAAGAATGTCTATGCGCATGGTTCAATCCACTTTTCGTACGGTTTCACCTTCGAACCGTGTATAAAAATGATATCTTTTTCGGAGTGCCCGGCATCCGGTACCAAACGCCCATTCTGTAACGTGAAGTCCACGTACCCTATCTCCCTGAAAAACGCGAGCATCGCCACGCGAGTCTTTCCACCCGTTTCGACCAGCACCGTCGGCCGAAAGCGTTCGATCAGGGGTTTCATTTCGGGCAGTACCACCCCTTCGTATCCTTCGATATCGCACTTGATCAGGTCCAAACGCGTCAGATCGGCAAACAGCTGACTGCCTCGACGCATTTCGGCCTCGAACTCCATCAGTTGAAGCCCTTCGGTCGGACGGTCCACTACGAAATTCTGCCCCGTTCCGAAGTAACCGTTACGATCCACCGTTCCGTTTCCCATCCGGATCCGTTTATCCTCCGCCCCCAACGCACAGGCCAGAATCTCCACGTTCCGGAACCGCCGCAAATTGTGCTCCAAAACCCGACGAATCGGGGCAACAGGCTCTACGGCATACACCTTGCCAGAGGATCCGGTCAGCCGGGCCATCGCATAGGAGTAATAGCCCAAATTGGCCCCGATATCGATCACCGTATCACCCGGAGCGATCAAATATTTCAGAAACCGTGGATACTCGTATGCAGCCGCATGCGGAGAGAGTCCCAAGCGATACCCCCACAAATAGGCTCCGCTCAGCACCTTCAGATAGTTCTCCAGCGAAAGGCTCCGATAGAGCATCCGACGAATACACGTTCCGATCTTTCCCATATCCGTGTCTACTGTCAGCAATTCACCTCACCGCCGAGCACCTCGGTAACGAACGGATTGTAGAGCGTTTCATGTCCGATCGTACTGTCCTGTCCGTGTCCCGGGTAGAAATGGACATCGTCTCCCAGCGGAATCAACTTGTCGAGGATGCTCCGCATGATCCAGCTGTAATCCCCTCCGGGAAGATCAGTCCGCCCGATACTCTCCTTGAAAAGCGTATCGCCGGTGATGAGGATCTTCTCCTTCGGATTATACAGGCAGATGTGTCCCGGCGTATGTCCCGGTGTCTCGATGATCGACAGGGTGGTGTTTCCGAAGTGAATCTCCTTCTGTCCCTGCAGGTCGATATCGATGTGGGGAACAGAATCCACCTTGAAACCGTAGATCGCCCCGTGGGTCGGAGCCGATTCGATCAGAAAGGCATCCCTTCCGTCAATGGCGAACGGAATACCATAAGTCTCCTTTACATAGTTCACCCCCAGCATGTGATCGACGTGTCCGTGTGTATTGACCGCCAGCACGGGTTTCAGTCCGTTTGCTGCGATGTAGTCGGAGAGGGCACGGTTCTCCTGAGGGGTATATCCGCCGGCATCGACAATGATGCACTCGCCCGATTCGTCGGACAACACGATCGTGTTCTCCTGAAACGGGTTTGAAACGATAATCTTTACAGTCATCATGATTTTCAACTCCAAAATTTGGTCAAATATACGGAATAAAACCGAAAACGCCGTGTTCTCCGTTCCACTAAAAAATAAATCACTACTTTTGCACGAAACAAAACCAACCGACGTGGCAAGAAAAAAAGCGAACTATCCGTTGATCGAGGGGCTCGAAATTGTCGACATTGCGGCCGAAGGGAAGGCCATAGGGCGATGGAACGACATGGTGGTATTTGTGCCGATGGCCGTACCGGGCGATGTGGTCAACGTTCAGATACGGGTCAAGAGGCGGAGGTTCATGGAGGGATACATCACCGAATACCTCCGCAAATCGCCTTTACGAGAAACTCCGCGCTGCGAACACTACGGCGTTTGCGGCGGATGCAAATGGCAACACCTGCCCTATGCCGAGCAGCTGAAATTCAAACAACGGCAGGTCGTCGACCAGCTCACCCGTATCGGGAAAGTCGAGCTGCCCGAGATCCGTCCGATCCTCGGCTCCGCGAAGACCTTTTTCTACCGCAACAAACTGGAATTTACCTTCTGCAACAAACGGTGGCTGACCGCCGAAGAGGTTGCCACACAACAGGATATCACCCCCGAACCCGCACTCGGATTCCACATTCCGAACATGTTCGACAAGGTGCTCGACATCCGCAAATGCTGGCTTCAGGAGGAACCTTCCAATGCCATCCGGAACTCGGTCCGGGCCTTCTGCATCGAGAACGGCTATCTGTTCTACAACGTCCGGGAGCACCGGGGCGAAGTGCGCAACCTGATTATCCGCACGGCATCGACCGGAGAGATCATGGTGATCGTCGCATTCGGTGAAGCGAGTCAGGAGAAAATCGAGGCGCTGCTGAACCACATTGCATCGAATTTCCCGCAAATCACCTCGCTGATGTATGTCGTCAACACCAAGCTGAACGACACGATCGGCGACCTCCCGATTCTCTGTTTCAAAGGCCGTGACCACATCTTCGAGGAGATGGAGGGACTACGGTTCAAGATCGGGCCCAAGTCGTTCTACCAGACCAACTCGACCCAAGCCTACGAGCTCTACAAGACGGCCCGTGAGTTTGCCGAACTGACCGGATCGGAGACCGTCTACGACCTCTACACCGGAACCGGGACCATCGCCAACTTCATCGCCCGCCGGTGTAAAAAAGTGGTCGGTGTGGAGTATGTTCCCGAAGCCATCGAGGATGCAAAGAACAATTCGCAGCTGAACGGCATCGACAACACCTCGTTTTTTGCGGGCGACATGAAAGATGTCCTCAATGACCGGTTCATCGAGCAAAACGGAGTTCCGGATGTAGTGATTCTCGACCCGCCGCGGGCAGGACTTCATGAAGATGTGGTCAATACCGTAATGCGGGCCGCCCCGCAACGCATCGTCTACGTGAGCTGCAATCCGGCCACTCAGGCACGCGACATCGCTCTGTTCGACCCGGATTACCGGGTTACACAGATCCAACCGGTCGACATGTTCCCGCATACCCACCACGTGGAAAATGTGGTACAACTGGTCCGCCGATGCAACAAATCACACGAAGCAACCGTCTATAAAGAAGAAAGCCTCTGATATTTGAGACTATAATCTAAAAACTTAAAAACCTACGGTCATGAAAAACTTAATGGTATGTACAGTAGCGGCACTGCTGTTGTTTTCGGCGAACATCGTTTCGGCCCAAGAAAAAAACTTCATTGACACACCCTATATCGAAGTGACCGGCAAAGCCGAAATGGAGGTGGTTCCGGACGAAATATACGTAGGGATCACGATCAATGAGAAGGACAACAAAGGCAAAATCTCGGTCGACCAGCAGGAACAGGAGATGTTCAAACAACTCAAAGAGATCGGAATAGATGTCGAAAAGGACCTTGTCGTACAGGATATGTCAAGTGACCTTCAATCGTTCTTTCTACGTAAGGATGCCATCCTCACTTCAAAATCGTATCAGTTGAAAGTCAATAGCGCTACACAGCTCGGCAAGGCATTCCAAGCGCTGCAAGCTGCCGGCATCTCGGATGTACGGATAGAACGGACCGACATATCCAATATTGACGAACTTCGCCAAGAGGTGCGTGTCAAAGCTATCCAAGCCGCAAAGAGAAATGCCGAAGTATTGGCTGAAGCTATCGGACAGAAAGCCCGTTGGGCCATCTATATTCAAGATTACGGATTCAACATGCGTCCTTATTCAAACGTCATGTTTGCTAAGAGTGCACAAGTCGCAATGGATGAAGCTGTAGTCGCAGCTCCAATGCCACAATTAGAATTCCAAAAAATCAAGATCGAGCACTCTGTTATGGCCCGATTCATACTGGGAACGAGTGTATCTTCAAACGGATCAGGGAAGGAGAAATAGATGATTCAACCACGAATCCTCACGACCGACGACGGCTCCCAGACCTTAGAGTCTCCCATATCGGGCGACACTTACCACTCCGTACGCGGAGCTGTCGGCGAATCGATGCATATATACATACGGGAGGGATTTTCATTCCTCCCGTTGTCACATATCCGCATTCTGGAGGTAGGTTTTGGCAGCGGTCTGAACGCATGGCTGACCGCACGTGCCGCCACCGAACAAAATCGCACGGTCTACTACGAAACGATCGAGCGCTACCCGATCGATCCGCAAACCGCCTCACAGCTCGAATATGCTCAGGATCCGCTGTTTGTAGAGCTACATCGTGCCTCATGGAACTGCCCCGTCACGATCAACGACCGGTTTGTCTTAAAAAAAAGAGAGTTGTCATTGGAAGATTGTCGATTTGACACTACCTTTGACCTGATTTATTTCGATGCATTCGCACCGGATACGCAACCGGAATTGTGGACCGCAACGATCTTCAGACGGCTTTATGAAGCTCTTTCCGACGGAGGTGTATTGGTTACCTACTCGGCCAAAGGGAGCGTCAAAGAGCATCTGCGAAGTGCCGGATTTACGGTCAAGCGACGACCGGGCGCTTTGGGAAAACACCACATGGTACGAGCAACAAAAAACAGCAAACCGACGAATGAATGAAGAGCGTGAAAAGATAGAGGACATCGGGAGCTTCATCGCCGAATATTCGGCACACATGATGGGGTGCGGCGTACACACGTCGCGAGTCATCCGCAGTGCGAAACGCATCGGAGTGGCTTTCGGTTACACGGTGAAAATCAGCGTCTTTCAAAAAAACATCATCCTCTCTTTGGCCGACAAGGGAACCAAAGAGATCTACAACGAAGTCATCGACATCCCGGCCTTACCGATCAGCTTCGAGCACAACGCACGCCTGAGCGCACTGAGTTGGGAAACCTTCGACAAACATCTCTCGCTCCACGACCTGCGCAACAAATACGACCGGATCGTCAACGCACCGCACATCAACCAGCTTTTCGTGCTGATCTGGGTTGGAATCGCCAATGCATCGTTCTGTCGGTTGTTCGGCGGCGACTGGTACTCCATGGGGATTGTCTTCTCCGCCACACTGATCGGCATGTTTCTCCGACAACGGATGACGGCTGCCGGCATCAACCACTACATCATCTTCATCGTCTCGTCGTTCGTCGCTTCACTCAGTGCCTCCACCTCGCTGATCTTCGACACCACGTCCGAAATCGCCATTGCGACCAGCGTTCTCTTTTTAGTTCCGGGGGTACCACTCATCAATGGGGTGATCGACATTGTCGAAGGGTACGTCCTCGCCGGATTCTCGCGTCTGGCTCAGGCCGCACTGCTGATCGTCTGCATCGCAATCGGACTTTCGTTCACTCTGCTTTTGGTAAAAGATAGTTTGCTATGAACATTTGGGATATTCTTTCCGACGGTTTTTTCGCGGCTCTGGCCGGGGTCGGATTCGGTGCCATATCGGATCCACCGTTGAAGGCTTTCCGCTACATCGCACTCTTGGCGGCAATCGGACACGCCTGCCGCTTCTGCCTGATCACCTATGCCGGAGTCGACATCTCGACCGGATCACTCATCGGTGCACTTCTAATCGGATTCGGCAGTCTGTGGCTGGGCAGAAAAGTACGGTGCCCGATGACCGTCCTTTACATTCCGGCACTGCTGCCCATGATCCCCGGAAAGTACGCCTACAACGTTGTCTTTTCGCAACTTATGTTCCTGCAAAACATCGATTCGCCGGCCCAAAGAGCGATCTACATGGACATGTTTTTCTCGAACAGCATGGTCTCCTGCACGGTCGTATTCATGCTGGCGGCCGGAGCGACACTACCGATTTTTATCTTCCCAAAATACGCATTCTCCTTAACTCGAAACAAAAAGATCAAATAAATAAATGGAAATTTTCTGGTCGACCATAAGCCAATACAACTCCGCCACATGGATTTACCAACTTATCATCATCCTTCTGGGCGGAGGGTTGACGCTGCTGCTGTTGCTACGCCCGCAACGATGGGTCAAGATAGCGATGAAGGTCTTCCTCATTCTGGTCTATTTGTGGATCTCCATCATCTACTACCACATCTACTGTGCGGCCAGAAGCTACAACATCATCATGTCTATCTATTGGGGCTTTCTCGCAGCGGCCTGGATATGGGATCTGGCCCGCGGGTACACCCAGTTCGAGTTCAACCGGAAATATGCCGGTCTGGCTGTACTTTTGCTCATCATGCCTTTTCTCTATCCCCTGCTTTCGTGGCTCAGGGGACTCTCTTTCCCGGAGATCACCTCGCCGGTCATGCCCTGTTCGGTCGTCGTTTTCACCTTCGGGCTGTTGCTGCTGATGTCCCGAAAGGTCAATCTGTTCATCATCCTGCTGCTGAGCCACTGGGCCATGATCGGCCTCTCGAAGACCTACTTTTTCAATATCCCCGAAGACTTCCTGCTGGTTGCCACGACGATTCCGGCCCTCTATCTGTTTTTCAAGGATTACTACCTCCGCCACTTGACCGACGATGCGACCAAGCCGAGACGGAAATACGTCAATCTGTTGCTCATGACACTCAGTATCGGAATCGCCGTAATCCTGATCATCTGCTTGGTCATGGAGCTGACAACGGACGTTCCGACCCATCACCCGGTCGTCATCAATACACCCACACCGCTCGCTATCCCTTAAATCGTACACTCATGGAGACACGACACCTCAACCTCGATTACGGTTACTACTCCGATCGGAGCGAACTTCCGGAGGAGGACCGGCATCTATTGGAGGCAGCCGCGAAGGCCTGCTCGACAGCCTATGCACCTTACTCCGATTTTCGGGTCGGAGCAGCCGTACGTTTCGATGACGGTGAGATTCTTACTTCCAGCAATCAGGAGAGTGAAGCGTTTCCCTCGGGGATCTGTGCGGAACGGGGGCTGCTCTACTTCGTACAAGCCAACCGACCGCAAAAGAAGATTCGGACACTGGCTATCGTATCTTCCCCGGCTCCGACTGAGTGTACTCCATGCGGAGCCTGCCGGCAGGTCATTGCCGATACGGAGCAGCGTCAAAAGACTCCGATACGGATCCTTATGGGCGGATCCCGTAGTACGATAGTCGTCGAATCGGCCCAATCGCTGCTACCTTTCCGTTTCACGCTGACCCCGACAAAAGATTAGGTCCTGCACATCCCAAAATATCTCTTCATTGCTCTAAAACTTATCCGAATGTTTGATCCCGAAGCCATTCTATACGAAGATAACCACCTGCTCGTCGTCAACAAGCAGGCCGGACAGCTCGTCCAGCCCGATCCATCGGGCGATACGGCTCTTGAGGAGGAGATCAAGGCCTACCTGAAGGTCCGAGACCAGAAGCCGGGCAATGTCTTTCTCGGAGTGGTCCACCGGATCGACCGTCCAGTAAGCGGAGCCGTTCTTTTCGCCAAGACCGGGAAGGCGCTGGTCCGGATGAACGAAGAGGTAAAAAACCGGGAGATCAAAAAAATCTACTGGGCGCTGACCGAGAACCGGCCCCAACAGGATGAGGGGGAGCTGATCCACTTCCTTGTCCGAGACGGGAAGACCAACCGGTCGCGCGTTTACGACCGACCGACCACATCGAGCAAAGAGGCCCGACTCCGATACCGGGTTCTTGCACAGAGCACCCATTACTATCTGTTAGAGATCGATCTGGAGACGGGGCGCCACCACCAGATCCGAGCGCAACTCGCCAAGATCGGATGTCCCATTCGCGGGGATCTGAAGTATGGGGCCCGGCGGTCGAACCGTGACGGGAGCATTTCGCTGCATGCCCGGAACATCGAATTCATCCACCCCGTACGCAAAGAGCGGATGTGCATCACTGCACCGGTACCTGCCCACGACAGTCTCTGGCAATTTGCCGAAAACGCCGTAACGGCAAGCTCCCGATAACCCTTTTCATTCCAATCCTTTGCTCCCATACACGCAGGACAGGCTCTTTTCACTCCTGCCAATCCACAACAGGGAGCCACAACATTCCATCTGGAACTCCATCTGTACAGATCGCTCCCTGTGATTTCGAATAATTTTCTCTGTTTTACGGCAGGGGATGCACTTCTATCCAGCAAACGCCATCCTTCGCACCCTGCGCGGTCCACACCGTTTTTTCTCTTTTCTGAAAACCCTACCTTGCCGATCTTTGCGCTAATAACGAATATCGTGAACGTGATTTTTGTCGTACTCGATGTGGTATCGGTCCAACGCCTCGAAATCCTCGGGCCGAAGACCCGAGTTATAGAACTCGACCGCTGTATTGTGATCGGTCAGATACATCCGTCTGAGCTTGGGCTTAAAGTCAGAACTGGTAAACGCACTCGAACGCTCGACATACGGGCTCTGAATCGAGGCCATATCCGCTACACAATGAAAGATATTGGCAGTCGTCGCTGGCTGGGAACGGTTTTCCATGGCCGTTTCGTATTTACCGGGAAATTCACTCCGGTAGCGGTCCGAAAACCAAGCCAATGCCGCCACATGCAGCTGATAATAGGTCGGGGTCGGCGAAGCATGCAGAAAACGCTCGCGGCGGTCGTCCATCAGATCTTCGCCATGGTCGGCACAATAATACAGTGCCGTACAGGCCTTTGTACTGTCAAGCAGCTGGATAATCTGATCCAGCACGTAGTCGGTATAGTACACGCTGTTGTCGTAGGAGTTCCGCAGCATCTCGCAGTTCTCCTTGCTCACCGAGGTCAGATGATCCGGCTTGAACTTCGCAAAATTGGACGGATAACGTTTCGTGTAGTCGAAATGCGAACCGTAGGTATGCATGACGATAAAAAGATTCTCATCCGTCGACAAGATGGCATCACGCAAATAGGGCAGCATTTCGCCGTCCGGACGATTATCGGTATACAGTTGCCCTTCCCGCGGACTGATATCGATCCGTCGGTCGGCTTCGGCCGAGAAGTAATCGATCAGCGAACGGTTGGGAACCTGATTGGAGATAAACAAGGTATGGAATCCGGCCTCCTTAAAGGCCGTAATGATACTCTTCTCTTCGTATATATCGTTAAAATTGAGCGCAGAAACGGGGCTGAGCAACACCGGAACGCTTTTATGGGTGGCATTACTCTGTGTCAGCACATCGCTGAACGGCACCAACCCCTTACCCAAACGTTGCAGAAGTCGAGGTGTGGTCTCCCGATCGTATCCGAACAGGCTCCATGATGCAGCCCGCGAAGCCTCACCGACCACCAACACGTAGACCTCCCGTCCCTCGGCACTATCGGTACGAACCGCATCGAACGTAAAATTTTTGGAGGTCTCGGGATAAGCCTCACTCTGTTTCCAACGGTCGAGCGACAGCTTGATGTTGTATATTACGTTTACAGGAAAAATTTGCTGCTTCACTTCAAAATCGGGCCGAACCGCCGACGAAATAATCGTTGCGACACCTCCGACCACCAATGCCGTCAAGGCCCCATAAACCATCTTGCGCCGGAACAGGGAGCTCAGCCGATCCTTAATCAGAAAAGAGCGGACACTGGCTGCAAGAAGAGGCACATAGATGATACAGACAAAAACGATCGCAGGCCATAAATTCTTTAAAAGCTCTCCCGCTTCGGATACGTTCGTAGTAAACAGATTGGTAAACATATCCACGGCGATGATCGACCCGCCGAAAAGATAGAGAATCACGATCTGGAAGGCGTTGAGCACCATCAGCGGCAGGGTGCACAGCATCACGACGCCCGGACGGGGTCGAGCCACCGCGAGCAGCATGTAAAACGCTGCAGGGAGCAACAGCGAAGCGATAATCGTACTCCACGAATAGGGTTCCGTGCAAGCCAAAAACAAATTGGGAAGCAACATGGCAAAAAGATAGGCATAAACCGTTGCCTCCTGTTTTCGAATAAACTTACTGGTTTTCTGTAACATTTTTCCGTGTTTATACGCGGTTTCTCTCCTCCCCTGTTTCCGTATCCTACAAGTTCAGCCCTCGTACTCTAAAAGGCTTCGTTGATTCCGAACATAAACGACTTCTGGCCTCTCAATCCGAATCCATAATCGAGACGGACATTCACCCGCTTCTTGAACTCCCACCGATAGCCGATACCGTAGTTGGGCAAGGTGTGGGCCCCGTTAAACTTCGAGAACGAGGGGAAAACATTTCCCGCGCCGCCCCAAATTACGATACCGTTCCGACCATAAACCTTCTGACGCAGCTCCACCTGAGCTTCAATCAGATTGTTGTCACGATACCGGCCTTCATAGTATCCACGCATGCGCGACGAACCCCCCATCAGGGCCAGCATCGTCCACGGCGGATTTCCATAATTGAACATTCCGTGTACGTCGTAGGCCATCACCGCCCCTTTCCACAGAGGATGGTAGGCATTCCACTGTACCTCGGTGCGGTAAAACGCCTCCCGATTTCCCATGAACGATGGGAAGAAACGCTGCTCGGCCTTGAAGTATATACCACGATAGGCATTGGTGATAAAATCCCTCGAATCGTACATCAGGAATACCCCTAACCCGGCATTGATATTGAGTGGATTCTCTCCCCGCAGCTGTTCGATGTTCGTAAAATCCTTTCCTTCGATATAGTTGAAACTGGCATTGGTACCCACATAGAAGTCCTTGACTACCCGCATCATGAAATCTACCTTAACCTGATTCTGCAACCGTTTGTAGGCGCCCGCCTTACCGTAGGTCGCACTGTCGTACCCGATACCCCAGAAGGCACTCGGAAACGAGAAGAAGTAGGTATTGAAATCGAGACGGTATTTACCCCCCGTGAACAGGGTATTTCCCCGCACGCCGAGCAGATAGAAACCGGTTGTCGTCACGTCGCCGAAAAACGAAACGTTCGACGGGGGAATGCTCAAATCGTTTTTATCTACCCGATAGAGTCCCGCCGCGACGATTCCCAAACCCAACTTTACGGTGCTCGAATAGTGAGGTCCGCCGATTATACTGAAGTCGAAATCCTTTTCTTGTGTTTTATCCTCGTTTGCAGTTCGGAAGTAGGTGTAGAATTTGCGAAAAAAGTTGTTCTTTTTGATTACGGTATCGCCGTTTTTCCGCATTCGGGTCATATAGTAATGCTTAACGACAGTATCTCCATTATCTTTAAAGATCGTATCGTTCGAGAAGCCCAGAATGGAGTCAGCGACGTGCTCCCAAGTAGCGTTACTTGCACTTCCGGCTGCACGTCCACCGCCGAACAGCGTCGCGCCTACTATCAAACAAAATAAAACAGGGGAAAAAATTTTTTTCTTCATCGGCATCTACAAACTGTGAGATACAATTATACGCTTAGTTTGTCAAACCGACAAATGTAATAAATAATCGAAACACTCACAAATTCAGTCTATTTTTTGAGTTTCTCGACTACACGATAGAACTCGTCGATCTGTGCTTTCGACAACTCCCCCTTGGACAAAAATTCGATCGTACCGTCTTTTGCGACCAACATCAGCACGAACTGATCGTTTACATCGCCGAGCCCCCATGCGTCGCGCAACATGTGATCCGGATCGGTATAGATCGCGGCCCCCGTTTTCTTCACCTTTCTGCGCACCATCATGCGGACTATGGAGTTCGGCAGCAGCGGAGCATCCTTCAGGTTGACTATACCGAAGCCATAGATCTTGTCGCTTTTAACCTGATTTTCCTCCAGCTCCGCAACAAAAGCACTGTTCTGACTTGCATGATCCGGATCGACATAGAAGATCATCAGATTCTTTTTTCCGAAATAGGGCAACTCGACCGGATTATTGCTCGGATCGCACACTTTGGTCTGCTTCACTTTGGTTCCTACCGTTGCCGTTTGAGTCTGGGCCACAACGCTTCCTCCTGCGATCGCCACGACCGCCGTCAGCATCCATCGAATGAAAATCGTTCTCATAAACCGCAATACTTTTTGTTGGAATACGACAAATGTATTAAAAAAGTGTTACGGTTGTCGACTATCCTACGGACAAGCCGACAAATACTTCCTTTCAACTACATTTTCACCTTTTTCGAACAAAAGGCAAACGCATGGCGGCAGGAACGGTAAGACACCAAGCGTTACAGACCTGACGGCAAACGGAGGGTCCGGGTCGTATTGGGCTTGATGCGGATCTTTTTTCCGGACGGCAGTACGATCTCTATGGCTTCTTCGGGTGCCGTCACCGCATACGAGATCTCATCATTTTCCCGGTTCCACGCAACCGACACACACTCTCCCGAGGGCAACGGGATACGTCCATTCGCCTGCTGAAGCGAGCCGGGATGAAGAATCAGATCAAACGAATTGATTGCACGATCAAAACGTGGATCAAGTCCCAAAACATACCGGGAGAGCTGCCATGTGGGAGCCCCGGACCATTGATGACAGTGCGACCACCGGGTATCGAACACCTCGACCCACGTCGTGCGCCCCTCTTCCAGCGCCCAGCCCCAGCACGTACGGTACTGATCCAACACGAAGTCTGCCTCGCCGTTTTCATACAAGAACGGGAACGCGTAATGCGAAAAATAGGGCGTGATCAACTGCGAACTGTTGGCCGCCGGATCGCTCAGACGCGGAGCCTGCGGATTGTTCGGAAAACAGTTCAGCATGTGCGCCTTGATGAACTGGATTGCCTCGGCATGACGCTGTCCGGGAATCAGATCGGCCTTCAGTCCGAGAACGGTCCGGTGATAACCGATGCGTGCCCAATCGTAATCGTTCTGGGCATAGTATGTCTCAAGGATCCGTCCGAATTGTTCCGCCCGCTCTCTATAAAACTGGGCTCGTTCGGGACGATCCATCAGGTCCGCCCAACGCGCCATCGTCTGTACGGCGATCATGTAGTGCAGGTTGAGTGCCATATCGCTTTTCCCTTCATTGGGTACGTACCCCCAATCTATAAAATTCCAGTAGGGACATGAGGTAATCCCCTCTGCGGTCAGATAGGGATCGAAAGCCGCAATGTTGCGTTCCGCCGCATCGTACAGCTCCGTCAACAGCGTTCGGTCTCCCGTCAGGCGCATGTAGTTGAGGCAAGCCGGCACCCACTGCAGGGCATACGAAGCCATATAGGACTCTCCTCCCGGACACAATCCGGCCACTAGGCCTTCAGCATTGGCACACTGTGCCGACTGAACCAACCCTCTGCGGACGATCGCGATGTCGGAGAATCCGGCCGCACCGATCTCCATACCGACAATCCCCACATCGCCGAGCCACTGCCCGCGTTCCCGTGTCGGATTATCAATCAGCGCATCCTCGCTACACGCCATATAGGTATCGATTCCCGTCTGCCAGATCCGGTCAATCAACGGATCGCCGCACGAGAACGCCGCATCCGCCCGGTCGTAATATCCCCGTTCCATAAAACGCTCCTCGACAAAACGTACACTCTCTTTCGGGGCAAGCACATGCACCTCAACAAAACGTCCGCCACGCGGTACCAACGGGAAAAACGTCTGCCGTCCACCCCGAGCCACAAACCGATAGAGATTGTAGGAATCTCCGGCCGAGAGAGTAACCCACGGAGAGACCCGTCCTCCGATCAACGACTCGCTGTAAGCGATTTCGACAACCGCACCGGCCGGCAGGTCCATGACCATCGCAGGCCGAGAGAGACGAATCCGCCCCAAGTCGTACCGCCGCCACACACCCTGCGCCGGATGCTTGTCAGCCACGAGATCGCGCAGATAAAAACTTGCGCCCGGATTGTCTCCCGGATACCCGAACGTCTCGGTCAACTCTCCGGAACCGATCACCTTAGGTTCGATCAACCGGTTTTTCACCGGCGCTATGCGCGAGGGTCTGAAATCACCCAACGGACGCTCGACATACACCGGAGTACCCCACGCCGTATCATCGTATTGGGGCATTTGCCAATCGGGCTGCAACTGACGGGTATCCACCCACTCGATCCACCCCAACTGCGGATTGATCCGCCGCAACTGGGAAGTGTATCCATTCAACCGTTGGCAACGCCACACGACGGGAATCTCTGTCTCTCCGACCGATGCACGGAAGTAGAAGAACGGCTGAATCTCCTTCAAGATCCGAGTCGCCACGCCCTCATACTGCACCTGTACGGCAACAGTGTGCGTTCCTTTTTTCAAATCAACTTTCCGGCATTGATACTCGGGATAAGCCGCAGTATACCGATCGGGGCCCTCTGTATAAAAATTTCCGTCGATCCATACGACATACCACGAGGCCCCGCTCAGCTGCAGGTCGACCGTCGCATCCTCCGCCAACGAAAAGGTTCCGCGAAAACCGACATGCACATCGGGTTTTTCAACCTCTGTACTGGTCCACATCAACCTCGACCGCACCTCGTCGGCCCGCGAAACACCGAGCCACGATAGAGCTGCCACCAACAACAAAACAAATTTCCCGTTCATGCGTATTTTTTATTTCCGTTTCAAAACATTTTCCTGTGAGCGAGACTGCACGATAAATCAACAGACTTTAACCACCGGAAGTCCCAAAATAAACCCGAGCTTCTCGATCTTATCGGCTACGTGTCCGATCCCGATCGCGCAGTGGTGAGCCGGTCCCGCTTTGGACCACGCATCCATAAAGGCGCGTGCACCGATCGAAAAACGATAACGGCTGTTCGTATTGCCGATTTGCAACGTTTTTCCGACCACCGACTCCCCTTCGGCAACGAGCAGGAAGATGCCGTCTTTACCCTCCACAACCGACAACAGGGTCACAGGTCCGGGCCGAACGCTCATCTGTATCGAGAGACCGTTTCCGGGTTTTCCGTGATATACGGGCAGCGGAACCAATCCGACACGACCCTCTGCCATAGCGAAATGGGCCGGTCCATCGTGTCCCCAAAGCACAACATCATCCTCAAAGTCCATCGCATAGGGCTCCGAGAACGATCCTCCTGCCCCCATTTCGGCAAGAATCTTCATCGCATGGGCATTTTTCACCTCACACTCACCCGCTACCGGAACGCCCCGTCCGGTAAGCAGCGTATTGCCGGCAATGACCGAAGTCACGATGTTTTCATACTCGTTGCCCGCGGCCCCTTCGTAATAGTAAGCCATCGAGCCGAGCCGATGGTGCTCCACCAATCGGTCCAAAGCGACCGACGTCCGGGCCGCACGCTCCAGCTCGGTCCGGGCACACGCCGCATCCACATTGAATACGGTCTCGAACTCCTGAATCTTCGCCTCCGTTTCAGAGTCGGTAACCCCCTTGCGCAACTCGTGCAGTTCGCACATCTCGAGCAATTCGAAATGCGTCCCGAAAGCTCCCGACATCTTCGTCAGATCGGTATAGACGTCGAGCATGCCGCAATAGTAGTGACCGAGTACCCCCATCCGGTTGTTGCGCATCCCTTCAGCAACCCGAGCCGCATCGATCCACGCGCGGATTTGCGTCCAGACCGCCTCTTCATCTAAATAGCCCGTTACAATCTCGTATTTGAGTCCGAGGCGATTGAAGACACACGCCACTTCGGGAACCGTACAAGCCTGACAATGAGCCAGCCACTCGCCGGTCATCGCTCCCCGATCGCCCATACCGTTCAGATAGTCGTAATCGATTGCCGCAACAGGTTGCAGGTTCAGCACAATTACCGGAACGCCTAACCGCTGTACGACAGGCAGTACGGTCGACGAGAGTGCATAGGTCGATATGTAGAGGAAAACCAACTCGACGTCGTTCTCCTTCAGGCAAGCCGCTGCTGCTGCCGCCTTCGTCGGATCATCCACCATGCCGGCATCGACGATCTCTGCATCCATTTCACCCATTTTCGCCGCAATTTGCCGACGATAGCCGTCCAACCGATCCAGCAATCCATTAAACTGCCCCCAATACGTATTGAGTCCTATTCCAAAAAGTCCGATTTTCATACGTTTACTTATTTTGCTATGTTTTTCAATTATAACTCTTTCAGTTCAAAATCCTGTTTCAGCCCGAACGGCGTCAGAATATACTCCGAAGCCTTCCGCCACGTCGGTACATTCCATCGGTCCCGCTCACCGCTATTTATCCAAAAAGGTTAGTTTCAATTTCAGCTTGCTGACCACACCGTACGACAGGCCGTCATAATCTTTAAAAGCGGTGAAAAACATCGTGTAGGTGCCGTCTTCTTCGGGAATCAGCGAGATCGGGGTCCGCAGGGCAGTCCACCACTTCGTGACGGTCGGCTCCAGATCGATATGGCGCAACTTCGACCAGTGCACCCCATCCCAAGAGAGGGTGTATCCCAATTTATTGACCCATGGCCCACCGTCCACAATCGCAATGTAAACCCCGTTTTTCAGCTGCATAACGATCGGGTTCTCGGCAAAACTACCCAATCCCACCGGATTCAGTTCGCTCATCCGTTTCCATGGGCCCTCGATCCGATCGGCACAAGCCATCCCCACCATCCATCGACAGGTCGACATCTGCTGTGTCGTCGCACTTCCGTAGAGCGCATACCACTTTTTACCGATCTGATAGGGGAAGAAGGAATCGACCCCCTGATGCCCCTCCCAAGGGTCGGGGTCGACATCGTAACGCATCAAAACGGCACGATCCGTATAGGGCCCACCGATTCCCTCGATCCCCTTCACGTCGGAGACCGCATGCTGGATCACGCCATCGAAATTCAGATTGTTGACATCGGGCTCTTGTGGCAGCGCCTTATAACAGACGTAAAAGAGATGCCACCGCCGATCTTTTTTATGATAGACCATCATCGGGCCCCAAATGGCCGCCCGCTGCGAGGTGCCGGTAAAATCGGCATCCGATTCGCGAATCGTAGCTTTCCGGTACCAATCGGTTCCGTTTTCGGAGGTCCAGTAACCGGTCCGCATCCGGACGCAATAGGGATCGCCAACCATCTCGGAGGTAATCATGTGGTAAGTATCCCCGATCTTCACGACACGCCCCCCTTCAAAGCCGTACTTGATCTCTTCCGTATCGGGAGATCCGCGGCGGATAACGGTATCTTCGCATCCGACAATCTCGATGCGCACGATCGAATCCCGCTCGGAAATGGACTTACACGTATGGCCGGCGTGCTTTCCCGACAATACGAAGGCTGCCGACACAAATGCGGCAACCATCAGGATGCTTTTCATAAGTTTCAGGTTCAGGTTAGTAGCTCCGCACAATTTCTCTCCGCTCTATTACAAAGATAGGACGTTCGAACCAGAGAACGTGGTCCAAAAATGATATATATGTTCTGATTTTTGATCCGTTACCGGGATCGATCGATCTTCTCGCCGGCCGCTCCGTTGTACATCCGATTTCGGTACTCCTGCGGGCTGCACCCCATCCGTTTGCGGAAGAATCCGGAAAAATAGCGCGCCGAACTGAAATCCAACGCATAGGCGATCTCCTTGATCGTCATGGCCGGGTCGGACAACAACTCCATTGCCCGGAACAGCTTCAATTCGAGAATATACTGCGAGGGGGCCATTCCTGTCTGCCGACGGAAAGCCGACCGAAACCACGAATAACTCACATGCATCCGTTCGGCAATCTCCTGCGCACTAAGGTTCTCGGAAAGGTTTTCACGCATCATGACCTTTGCCCGTGCGATGCGGTCTCGGGCCTCGGTTTGATTCGACGAATAGGTACGACTCACATTCAGGGCTATACCCGTCAACAGCGAAACCGCACCCGACAGCATCTGCTGGTAGTTCGGTCCGGCCTGCGCTGCCGTACGCATCGCGTTACGGAAAATATCGATTGCAAACGAGCTGATACCTACATCATAAACCGGCATCCGTTCATTGAAAAAGCCGTTTTGCAACCGGCTGTCTACGACATGTCCCTTGAAGCCGATCCAATAGACCGTCCATCCGGTGTCGGGCATGGGACGATAGGTATGCCAATGTCCGGGAAAGATAAAAAACATCACGCCCGGTGTCAGGCGATAACGCCGCCCTCCCGATTCGAGAACCCCTTCGCCATCCACCACATAGATCAACTGATATTCGTCGAGTACCCGTCCTTCCGACACGTTGAACCGATACCCTTCGGGGTGCCCGGCCGGAGGGTATACCTCACCGGGGCAAACACGCTGATAGCCCACCGAAGTAGCCACAATACCCCACAAACGATCCCTGTCGTTCGCCACCAGATATTTGAACTCACTCCGATCTGCCTTCATGACCGCTCTGCAAATTTTATTTACCTATCTATTTTGCTCTACCTGTCGGATTTGCCACACCCTGCACCGAACCCAAACTCCTATCTGCACTCCATCGACGCATTTTTCCGATCTTGCCTGATCTGTCGGATTATTTCGGGGAGATCTTCCGAGTCTTCTCTATTTTGGAGACACCCCCTGCTTCGAATGTTATTTTATACAAAGCATCCTGCACCCCACCTTGTCGATTTTCCTTTTCTTGCACATCAGTTCCCGAAGCGGAACCTTTCACATAGAAGGGCCCCGACACCCAACGGGCCGGCATACATTGTTTCTGCTTCACCTCACCCTGAAACTGCGTCGGAACGGGCTGAAAAGACACTCCCGTCAACTGTTCGAGTCTCGCATAATCCGCCTCTTCGACGGCAGCTCCGACGGACACGATATCGACCAAATAGAGCGAATCGCCGACCACCGCCCACAACATACGATAGTCTCCATTCTGTCGGCCGACCGGGGTCCCGGAATCATGCTTCGTCTCGTTCGTCTTTTCGGGGAGGTCTCCGAACAGCTCCTTGTAGCCCCCAAAAACGCTCAACGGAGAGTGATCGATCCGATACTCCACTCCGTTCCACAGCAGACGGTCGTTCGTCCGGACATTCTGTTCGAAATGGAAAACCGGTTCATCAATCTGGAACTGCAAGGCTTGCCGGGCCAGATCTTTTCTCTCTTTATATTTGAGCACGGCAAACCCGCCCAATACGATTACCACCACGAGAATGACCGTTACCCATATCTTTCTTTTTCCCATAAGCGACCTACTTTTCATCGTCGTTTACAAACAACGAGCCTATTTTTCCAAACCACTTTTTCTCCTCTTCATCCTCTTTCCCTTATTCTTCTCTCTCCTTCTCTCTCCTTTTTTCTTCCTTCCTACCTATTCACTCACTCATCCTCTACTCACGCCCCTTCTCCTCTTTTTTCTCTCTCCTTTTTCTCTCTCCTCTTTCTCTCTCCTCATTTTCGCCCTTCGCTCTCTTAGATTATCTCTTCCCCCCTTCATCACACTTCAAGGCCCACTCGTTGCTTCAACACCGGCCCCTTGCCGGACTTTTCCCTATTTCTATCCCAACACGGAAACATTGAAGAATTCGACCACGCCCACAACAGCCGAATTGTCGTCCGTCACGATGATCGAATGTATTTTATGCACACGCATCATCTCCTCGGCAGCGGTAATCCGCGCCTCAGGAGATATGGTTTTGGGCGTCCGCGACATGATCTCTTCGGCCTGAATCGAGAAGAACCGCTCCTTGTACTTCGCCATCGCACGACGCACATCGCCGTCGGTAATCACACCGATCAGCTTTCCATCCTCAACGACTGCCGCAATTCCCAATCGGGCATCACTGATCGCGATGATCACATCACCGAGCGTCATCGTCTTCGGCACACACAGCGCATCCTTCCGCATCACATCCTTCACCCGCGTAAGCAGACGACGACCGAGACTTCCCCCCGGATGGAACACGGCATAATCTTCGGCCCGGAACCCCCGCACCTTCATCAAGGCGATTGCCAGTGCATCTCCCATGACCAACATGGCGGTTGTCGACGATGTCGGGGCCAGATTCAACGGACAAGCCTCCCGTTCAACAGCAATATTCAGGTTCAGATGCGCATTCTTGGCCAACGTCGATTCAGGATTACCGGTCATCGCAATGATCGTATTGCCGTTATTCTGCATGAACGGAATCAACCGCAAGATCTCGTCCGTCTGTCCGGAGTTGGCAATCGCCAACACGATGTCGTTCGAAGAGATCATTCCCAAATCACCATGATAGGCCTCTCCCGGATGCAGAAAGAACGAAGGCGTCCCCGTACTGGCCAATGTAGCGGCAATCTTTTTCCCGATGATCCCCGACTTGCCCATACCGGTTACGACCACCTTCCCCGTACACTTCAATATGGCCTCTACCGCCTTGGCAAAATCATCCGTCAACAGGTTGCTCAAATTACGAACCGCCGCAGCTTCCGCTTCGAACGTATCGATCGCATATTGCTTTATCTGATTCTTGTCGTTCTCCATGATGTTATTTTTTCTGATTGATTTCAAAATTAAATTTTTTCCTAAAAAACTCTCACTGCTTATTATTCTCGGTTCAAAAGACCGGTCAGGCTCTCAAAAGGTACCGATCAGTCCATAGCGCTGTGTGGCACAAAAGACCTGACTATATATATGGAAGCCGGGGCGATTGGTCTCGATCTTGCGGTTGAGCTGCAGGATCGGGTGCCCGGCCCTCACATTCAGGTACTCCTGCAACCGTTTATCGGCCCGGATGGCAAAGAGCTGTTGCGTACCTCCGGTAACCACAATCTGGTACTGCCGGCGCAATGTGTCGAACAGCGAACAATTTTCGAGATCGTAATCCACGAAACGGGGCAAATTGATGTTGGGCAACATCGTAATATCGAAAAACACCGGCATATCGTTCAACAACCTCAGCCGTTCGAAATAGATACAACCGGCCCGCTGTTCCTGCGGTTCGACCGGAAACGAGAACGCCTCGGTCCACTCTCTGAGTTCGGGTTTCAGCGTAATGTGCGTCGAGAGATTGGGGCTTCCCAAAGCCGATGTCGTTCCGGTGAGAGAGAGGATCCCGATACCCCTCGGCGCTCCCTTCACAATACTGCCCTTCCCCTGATGCTTGATGATAAACCCATCGGTCACCAACTGATCGAGCGCCTTGCGTACCGTCGGCCGGGCCACACGGTAGAGTGCACTCAATTCATGTTCGGAGGGCAACAGATCTCCGGCCGCATACTCCCCGGAGGAGATCTGCTTTCTCAAGGTTTCGTAAACTTGTTTATATTGCGGTAAATTGCTCATCTCTTTTCATTCTCCCTGTTCTGTCCTTTCGGGGAAACGCCCCGTTTTTTCCACATTCAGCAACAGCCGTTCAACCATCGCCCTCCCCACGCAAAACCCTGAATACAGAAAACTTCACGGTCCGTCGGAGCTTCAAAAGTAGCAAAACCATTTCGTTATTCCAAATTCCGAACGACAAATTCGTATGTACAAGTTGCCAACTTGTAAGCATCCATAAATATCGATAACTCACTTACAATCAATGTGTATATTTTTTTATTAAAAAAACTTGTATATCCGACTTATTGTAGTATCTTTGCAGTGTTTCGCTTTATTGCACAACTTGACTACACTAGTTTAAAACCAAAAATACTTAAACCTAAATTATGGCAACAGTTGTTATCATGCCGAAACAGGGGCAATCCGTAGAGAGCTGCATCCTAACTGAAATGAAAAAGAAAAAAGGCGATACCGTAGCCGTAGGAGACATACTTTTCTCTTATGAGACGGACAAGGCCTCGTTCGAAGAAGAGGCAAAAGTCGCCGGTACCGTATTGGACGTATTTTTCGATAATGGAGACGAAATTCCCGTTTTGACCAACGTGATGGTCATCGGTAACGAAGGTGAATCGACCGAAGAGTTCCGCCCGGGTGGAGCCGCAGCCGAAGCATCTGCCGCTGCCCCCGCAGCCGAAAGTGCAGCTCCTGCTGCAGCTGCAGCTGCAGCCCCCGCCGCTGCTCCCGCACCGGAAGCCAAAGCCGCCGCTCCCGCAGCAGCACCCGCAGGTAGCGTATCTCCCGTTTCTCCACGCGCAAAGACTCTCGCCGCCAAAGAGGCGATCAACGCATCCGCACTCAGCGGAACAGGCCCTCACGGACGCGTGATCGAACGCGACGTTCAGGCCGCCATCGACGCTGCTTCCAAGACCACTCCGCTGGCAAAAGCCATCATGAAAGAGACCGGCGCAGCAGCTCCGGAGAGCGGAAGCGGATTGGCCGGCAAGGTAAAAGGTTCAGATATCGGAGCTTTGAAAAACAGCGTATATGCAAGCGACAGCGAAATCAAACCGCTCACCAACATGCGGAAGATCATCGCAAAAGCCATGTACGCTTCGCTGCAAAACTCTGCACAGCTCACCCACCACCTCAGCGCCGATGCACGCCGCATCATGGCTCTGCGCAAGAAGGTCAAAAAAGCGGTCGAAAACGGATATCCGACCAACATTACCCTCAACGACATGGTATGTATGGCGGTTATCAAAGCCCTCAAGAAATTCCCGCAGGTCAATGCACACTTCTTGGGCGACTGCACCCGGAACTTCACGAAAGTCCATCTGGGTCTGGCTGTCGACACGGAGCGCGGCCTGATGGTTCCGACCGTAAAGAATGCCGACGACCTCTCGATACAAGGTTTGTCCAATCAGCTTAAAGAGGTGGCCGACGCCTGCAAGAAAGGATCGATCGATCCCGATCTGCTCTCTTCGGAAGCCGCTTCGTTCACCGTATCGAACCTCGGTAACTACGGTGTTGAAATCTTTACGCCGGTCATCAACCTGCCTCAGGTGGCCATTCTCGGCGTGAACACGATCGTTCCCCGTCCGAAAGATCTGGGCGGCGGAGTCTACGGCTTCGTGCCTCACATCGGACTGAGCCTTACCTACGACCACCGTGCATTGGACGGCGGCGAGGCAACTCGTTTCGTAAAACAGATCGCAACCGAGATCGAAAACCTCGATTTCGAATTGTAATACCACAAAGGGAGGGTAGCGGACTACCTTCCCTTTGCTCAACTTTAACTTAAACAAAACTATAAACCGAAAAACGATGATAGATTTAGCAATTATCGGCGGAGGTCCCGGAGGTTATGTAGCAGCAGAGCGCGCCGGATCGAAAGGATTGAACGTCGTATTGTTCGAGAAACGGGAGCTGGGCGGTGTGTGCCTCAACGAAGGCTGTATCCCAACCAAAACCCTGCTGTACAGCGCAAAAGTATATGACTATGCGAAACATGGCGATAAATACGGAGTCAACGTAAGCGGAGCTTCGTTCGATTTCGGCAAGATCATGGACCGCAAAAATAAGGTAGTCAAGAAACTGGTGGGTGGCGTCGGCACCAAAATGAAAGTCAACAAGGTCAAAGTGGTCAAGGGCGAAGCCAAGATCAAAGGCCGCTCGACGAACGGTATCGAAATCGAATGCAACGGCGAAACGTTCTACGCAGTCAACCTGTTGCTTTGCACCGGTTCAGAAGCCTTCGTACCCCCGATTCCGGGCGTAAAGGAGGCGGGCGACGTTGTATTGACCAACCGTGAGATTCTGGCCCTCAAAGAACAACCCAAATCGTTGGTAATTATCGGTGGCGGAGTAATCGGTATGGAGTTCGCAAGTTTCTACAACAGTCTGGGGACCGAAGTGACCGTTGTCGAGATGTTGCCGAAGATTCTCGGTAATCTGGACGGTGAGATCAGCTCGATGTTGCAGGACATCTACGCAAAACGGGGCATCAAATTCAACCTTTCGTGCAAGGTAACCGAAGTTCGCGGTAACGAAGTCATCTATACGGACAAAGAGGGCAAGACAGCCTCAGCCAAGGGCGACAAGATCCTGATGAGTGTCGGACGCCGTGCCGTAACCGCAGGCTTGGGCCTCGAAAATCTGGGCGTCGAGCTCAATCGGGGAGCCGTCAAGGTCGATGAGAAGATGCGTACGAACGTACCCAACGTATTTGCAGCAGGCGACATCACCGGATTCTCGATGTTGGCCCACACGGCCAGCCGCGAAGGCGAAGTCGTTGTGAACAACCTCACGGGACGTCCCGACGTAATGCGTTACAACGCCATCCCGGGTGTGGTTTATACCAACCCTGAAGTGGCCGGCGTAGGTCTGACAGAAGAGCAGGCCAAAGCCGAAGGCATCGAATACCGCATTGCAAAGCTGCCTATGGCCTATGCAGGTCGTTTCGTAGCTGAAAACGAAGGCGGCAATGGTCTTTGCAAAGTGATCGTAGGCGCCAAATACGGCGAGATTCTGGGTGTACACATGCTCGGAAATCCATGTAGCGAGATGATCTACGGAGCCTGCATGGCCATCGAACAGGAGATGACCCTCAAGGAGATGGAAGAGGTGGTATTCCCGCACCCGACCGTCTCAGAAATTTTCAAGGAAACCATTTTTTCATTCAACGAATAACCGAAAACTAATTTAAAACTTTAATATCATGCCTAAGTCGCAGTTTATCGATCCGAAAGAGATGCGGAAGGCCGGTGAGATTACCTTCACCCCGATTCCCGTCAATCAGTACAAAAAGACGATCAAGGACGAACTCAAAGAGAAAAACTTCACGAAAGAAGACCTCAAACGTATCTACCACGACATGGTGGTGATCCGCGAATTCGAGACCATGCTCCAGTTGGTGAAGACCACCGGCGGATACAACGGTGTCGAATATAACAACCCGGGTCCTGCCCACCTTTCAGCAGGACAGGAAGCCGCTGCCGTTGGTATGGCTTATATGCTGAATGTTAACGACTTCATCTTCGGTTCACACCGTAGCCACGGCGAAATTCTGGCCAAAGGTCTTCGTGCCATCCAGCTGCTCGACGACAAAGAACTCGAAAAGATCATGAACGAGTTCTGGGACGGAGCTACCCTGAACGTCGCTAAGAAAGCCTTCAAAGGCGGTACCGTTAAAGAGTTGGGTATCCGCTTCCTGCTCTACGGAGCACTCGCAGAGATCTTCGCCCGTACGACCGGCTTCAACAAAGGTCTGGGTGGAAGTATGCACACCTTCTTCACGCCGTTCGGTATCTACCCGAACAACGCTATCGTAGGTGGTAGCGGAAGTATCGCCGTAGGTGCTGCCCTCTACAAAAAAGTAAACCGCAAACCGGGTGTTGTTGTAGCCAACTTGGGTGACGCCTCCATGGCACGTGGTCCCGTTTGGGAAGGCATGACGTTCGCCGCTATGGATCAGTTCAAAAAACTGTGGGCCGACGACATGAAAGGTGGACTGCCGGTAATCATCAACATCATGGACAACCAGTACGGTATGGGCGGCCAGACCCGTGGCGAAACGATGGGCTTCGACTTTGCAGCCCGTATCGGTGCCGGTGTCAATCCCGAACAGATGCACGCAGAGCGTGTAGACGGATACAATCCGCTGGCCGTAATCGACTGCTACCGCCGTAAAAAAGCCATTCTCGAAGAGAAGAAAGACGGTCCGGTGTTGATCGACGTATTGACCTATCGTTACAGCGGTCACTCACCTTCCGATGCATCGTCGTACCGGACGAAAGAGGAGATCGAGGCATGGGAAGCTATCGACTGCATCAAATCATACGGCAAGGAGCTGATCGAAGCCGGTGTGGCTACTCAAGCCGATTTGGATGCCATCGACAAGGAGATCAAAGATATCATGTTCGATACGTTCAAACTCGCTATCGACGACGAGCTCTCTCCGCGTATGGACCTGCACAAACAACCGGATCTGATCGGAACGATGATGTTCTCGAACCAATCGATCGACTCTCTGTCCGACGCAAAACCGGAAGTAAACCATCCGATGAGCGAGAACCCACGTGTACAGCAAATCGCGAAGAAAGAGCGTTTCGCTTTCGACAAAGACGGCAAGCCGTTCTCGAAGATGAAACAGTTCCAGCTGCGTGACGGTATCTTCGAAGCCATCATCGACCGCTTCTACAAAGATGCTTCGCTGATCGCCTACGGAGAGGAGAACCGCGATTGGGGTGGTGCTTTCGCCGTATATCGTGGACTGACCGAAGCGCTGCCTTATCATCGGTTGTTCAACGCTCCGATCGCTGAGGCTGCCATCATCGGAACTGCTATCGGTTACGCTATGTGCGGTGGCCGTGTAATTCCGGAGATCATGTACTGCGACTTCCTCGGATGCTGCGGTGACGAGGTGTTCAACCAGCTGCCCAAATGGCAGGCCATGAGCGGAAACATCCTCAAGATGCCGGTTGTTGTCCGCGTATCGGTCGGCTCGAAATACGGTGCACAGCACTCTCAGGACTGGACCTCGCTGGCGGCACACATCCCCGGCCTGAAAGTCGTATTCCCTGTAACGCCTTACGATGCGAAGGGTTTGATGAACGCCGCTCTGCAAGGAACCGATCCGGTGATCTTCTTCGAGAGCCAGAGAATCTACGACGTGGGCGAACAGTTCCACGAAGGCGGTGTTCCGGAAGGCTACTATGAAATTCCGCTGGGCGAACCCGATATCAAACGTGAAGGTAAGGACATTACCATCCTGACGATCGGTGCTACACTCTACCGCGCTTTGGACGCAGCCAAAGTGCTGGAAGAGAAATACGGCATGAGCGCAGAGGTGATCGACGCCCGCAGTTTGGTACCGTTCAACTATGAGAAGGTGATCGCTTCGGTGAAAAAGACCGGACGGATCGTTATCGCCGGCGATGCAACGGCCCGCGGATCGTTCCTGAACGACTTGGCCCGCAACATCTCGGAGATGGCCTTCGACTACTTGGATGCACCGGCCGTAGTTCTGGGTTCGCGCGACTGGATCACTCCGGCATACGAACTGGAGTACGCGTTCTTCCCACAGGTGGACAGCTTCATTGACATTATTCACGAAAAGATCGTTCCGCTGCCCGGACACGTTCCTACGCGTAACTTCACCGAAGCTGAACAGATGCGTCGTGCAAAAGAGGGTATCTAATACGTTGTAAACACACATACAACCCATTTCTTCTAAGAAAGGCCGCATAGATTATCCTCAATCGATGTGGCCTTTCTTACACTTACCAACGTAAAACTGCTAATTAAAATGAGTTGCAACAATAAAAACAAACTGGATTGCGTTAATGTCAACGCACACCTGCACACCCCCTACTCGTTCAGTGCATTCGACAAGCTGACTGACGCACTCGACCGTGCCGTAAACGAAAACGTAAAGGTCGTCGGTATCAACGACTTCTACTCGATGGACGGATACAAAGAGTGGAACGACGGCTGTATCGAGCGCAAACTGTTCCCGCTGTTCAATATCGAGTTCATCAGCCTCCAAGAGGAGGATCAGGCTGCCGGCATCCGGGTCAACGACCCGAACAATCCGGGCAGAACCTACCTCAGTGGAAAGGGTCTCGCCTATCCGGTCGATCTGCCCGAACCCTACGCCACACAGTTAGCCAACGTTCGCAACGAGTCGAACGAACAGGTGAAAACGATGTGCGGCAAACTGAATGACGTACTCGCCTCCTACGATGCCGGGTTCCGTCTCGATTTCGACCTGATCGAACAGACGTTGACCAAAGGTTCGATTCGCGAACGCCATCTGGCCAAAGCGCTCCGCATCTCGGCATACGATCACCTGAAAAACGACGAAGCAGCCATCCGGGCCTTCTTTGAAAAGATTTTCGGAGGCAAAGCGCTGAAATCGGATGTCAACAACCACGCGGCCGTGGAAAACGAGATCCGTGGCAACCTGCTCAAAGCGGGCGGAGCGGCTTTCGTTCCGGAAGACCCGAAAGCTTTCCTGCCGATGGATACGGTACGGAAGATCATCTTGGCTGCCGGCGGTATCCCGACCTACCCGTTCTTGGCAGATGACGCCAAAGGCGGCTTTACCGACTTCGAACAGGATGTAGTCAAGACCGCTGAAGTGCTGAAACAACGGGGAATTTTTTCCGTAGAGTTTATCACGACCCGCAACAGCGTCGAGGTTCTCGAAAAATATGCCGGCTATCTGCACGACAACGGTTTCGTCGTAACGTTCGGCTCGGAGCACAATACGCCGGCCATGGAGCCGATCGAACTCTTCGCCCGCGGCGGTGTACCTTTGACCGACCGACTGAAATACATCAACTATTGCGGTGCATGCGTCGTTGCTGCCCATCAGGATATTGTCCAGAGCGGCATGCAGGGCTATGTCGACAGTCGGGGAAAAGCCGACATCGAAAAGCGCGACGAGTATATCAAACACGGTGACAACGTCATCAAATCCATCATTTTATAATTTAGTTAGATGGCCTCGAAAGCCATTGCGAAAAAAGAGAAAATCATAATGAAAGAGATAGAGCAACTGATCGAAATATCACAGAAATACGGCAAGGACAGCCGCTATGTGATCGCCGGGGGTGGAAACACTTCCTATAAAAATGCGGAAAAACTGTGGGTCAAAGCCAGCGGATGCGCTTTAGCCACGATCACAGAGGACGGGTTTGCCGTCTTGGACCGCAAAAAATTGAACGTCATTTCGGAAAAAACTTATAGCAGTGACACCGCCACCCGCGAAGAGGAGGTAAAGAATGATTTGGCCGCAGCCTGTCTGACCAAAGACCGCCGTCCGTCGGTGGAGACCTCGATGCACAACGCACTGAGCGCAAGCTTCATCGTCCACCTGCACCCGACCATGGTCAACGGTCTGATGTGCGCACAAAACGCAGAGGCGAAAACGGCCGAGCTGTTCGGTAACGACGCCGTGTATGTTCCTTACACCGATCCGGGATATGTGCTGTTCAAAGAGGTTTTGGACCGCATCAACGCCTACAAAGCAGCCTTCGGGAAAGAGCCCTCGATCCTGCTGCTTCAGAACCACGGAATCTTCGTCGGAGCCGATACGACCGCCGAAGTTGAAGCAATCTACGAACGGGTGCTCGGTACGATCGAAAAAGCTGCCGGCGTAGCTCTTCCCGAAGAGGCACTTCCCGTATGCGACTGCGCACAGGAGGTGATTCCAGCTATCCGGATGATGCTCAGCAAATCGGGACTGAAGACCCTCAAAATCCGTAACAACAAGCTGATCGAGACGTTTGCTTCGTCGGAGAAGGAGTTCGCCAAAGTGGCTGCACCGTTCTCGCCGGATGCAATCGTATACTGCAAATCGAAGTACATCTACCTCGACTGCGCCGACAAGGAGAGCCTGCTCGACGAAGCACAAAAACAGATCGAAGCTTATGTCGAAAAGAACGGTTACACGCCGAAAGTGCTTGTGATCAAGGGTATCGGATTAGTTGCCGTAGGCGACAACGCAGCCGGCTGCGACATCATTCTGGATGTCTACGAAGACATGATGAAGATCGCAACGATCGCCCAAGCCTTCGGAGGCGAGCACCCGATGACCCCGAAACAGATCGACTTCATCGACAACTGGGAAGTCGAAAACTACCGCCGCAAGGTGAGTGCCGGTGGAGCTTCGGGTCGTGTTGAGAACAAAACGATCATCGTTACGGGAGCTGCACAAGGCTTCGGAGAAGGAATCGCCCGCTGCCTGATCAAGGAGGGAGCCAACATCGTCGTTGCCGACCTGAACGAAACAGTTGGTAAAGCAACTGCCGAAAACCTGAGCAAACTCGGCAAAAGCAACCGCGCCATCTTCGTTAAAACGAATGTGGCTGATCTGGACAGTCTGCACAACCTGCTGCACGAAACGATTTGCAACTTCGGGGGTGTCGACGTCTTCGTAAGCAATGCCGGCGTACTTCGTGCCGGAGGTTTGGAAGATATGACTCCCGAAAACTTCGAATTCGTAACGAAGATCAACTACAACGCATATTTCTATTGCGCCAAGGCCGTATCCCGTGTCATGAAGCTGCAGAACAAATATGCCGAAGAGAACTACGGCGATATTATCCAAATCAACTCCAAATCGGGATTGCGCGGCTCGAAGGCCAACTTCGCATACGCCGGCGGAAAATTCGGTGGCATCGGTTTGACCCAATCGTTCGCACTGGAGCTCGCTCCGTTCCGGATCAAGGTCAACTCGGTATGTCCGGGTAACTTCTACGAAGGTCCGCTGTGGTCGAATCCCGAAAACGGCCTCTTCCTCCAATACCTCCATGCAGGCAAGGTTCCGGGAGCCAAGACCGTTGAAGATGTAAGAGCCTACTACATGGCTCAGGTTCCGATGCGCAAGGGTACCGGTCCGGAAGATGTCACCAAAGCCGTGCTCTACCTGATCGAACAGACTTGTGAAACCGGTCAGGCCGTTCCGGTCACCGGAGGTCAGGTCATGCTCAGCTAAACCATCGGGCAACGAGCGGAAAGGACGGACGATTCGGACCAATATCGATTGACTTTCCGCTCGTTCCCTACATGTAACATCTATTTAACCGATAGAAATGTGACAAAAATTCGCATGGAATGAATTTAATATATATCTTTGCCGAAAATTTTAAACTTTTCATGTGAATGTATGTCAGCATTGAAATCTCAAAACCTAAAACACATGAAAACAAAAGCAGTTAGATTGTACGGTAAAAACGACCTCCGTTTGGAAGAGTTCGAACTGCCGAAAATAAAAGAGGACGAAATTCTGGCCAAAGTCGTATGCGACAGCATCTGCATGTCGTCATACAAGGCCTCTCATGAAGCCGACATACACAAACGCGTACCGAGAAATATCGCCGAGAAACCGGTCATCATCGGTCACGAATTCGCCGGAGAACTGGTTGAAGTAGGCTCCAAATGGAGCAGTCAATTCAAAGCCGGAGACAAATTCTCGATCCAACCCGCACTGAATTACGAACAGGGCCCGGTCGGTGTGCTGAGTGCCCCGGGATATTCATATCAATTTATCGGTGGCGACGCAACCTATGTCATCATTCCAAACGAGGTGATGGCTAACGGCTGCCTGCTGAAATACGAAGGAAACGGATACTACCCTGCCTCGCTTTCGGAGCCGCTGTCATGCGTCATCGGAGCCATGCACGCCAACTACCATACGACTCCGGGATCGTATAAACACACGATGGAGATCAAGGAGGGCGGCAATATGGCAATCCTCGCGGGTGTAGGACCGATGGGGCTGGCCGCAATCAACTACGCCATCCACCGCACCGACAGAAAACCGAAACTGCTCGTGGTTACCGACATCGATCAGGCTCGTCTGGATCGTGCCGCTTCGCTTTACTCACCCGAAGAGGCTGCGAAAAACGGAATCGAGTTGAAATATGTCAATACCGGCAATATGGCCGATCCGGTCGAAGGCCTCAAAGCCCTGACCGACGGAAAAGGTTACAACGACGTATTCGTATTTGCTCCGGTAGCTCCGGTAGTTGAACAAGCCGATGCGATCCTCGCATTCGACGGATGCCTCAACTTCTTCGCCGGTCCGGCCAAGACGGATTTCAAGGCTCCGTTCAACTTCTATAACGTACATTACGCCTATACGCACGTCGTAGGCACGAGCGGTGGTAACACCGATGATATGAAAGAGGCGATCGCCATGATGAGCAAGGGTCTCGACCCGGCCGGATTGGTTACCCACGTCGGAGGAATCAATGCCGTCATCGACACGACACTGAATCTGCCCAGCATTCCGGGAGGTAAGAAATTGATCTATACCCACATCGAAATGCCGCTGACGCCGATTGCCGAATTCGAAGCAAAAGGAAAAGAGAATCCGGTTTACGCCGAATTGCATAAGCTCTGCGTGAAGAACAAAGGGCTATGGAATACCGAAGCCGAAGCTTACCTGTTGGCCCACGCCGACCAGTTGTAAGCCCGACTCCACGTTCCTTTGCAACGTCAGCGTCGAACTGTAAATAAACGATCCGAAGCGTTCCGCTCCTTCGATCGGGGCGATTCGGATCGAATTAAAAGAGAGAGAGAAGTAAAGTTAGTATAACGAAAGGTTAGCATAAAGCTTAACAAAAAACAATTTTTTAATTAGGTTATGAAACAGTTAGACACGAAACTGATGCACCCTGCCGATCAGATCACGGTCGTCATCGGGCGTATCTATCGAAGCGGTTTGACAACCACTTCCGGTGGAAACATCTCGATCAAGGACGAAAACGGTGATATCTGGATCACTCCCGGCGGAATTGACAAAGGATCGTTGACTCCGAAAGACATCATGTGCGTCAAAGCCGACGGTACAATCATCGGCCCGCACAAACCCTCTTCGGAATTCCCCTTCCACAAGGCCATCTATGAGATGCGTCCGAAAATGACCGCCGTCATCCACGCACACCCACCTGCATTGGTATCGTTCAGCATCACGCACCAAATTCCGAACACCAACATCATTCCTCAGGCAAAACGGGTCTGCGGAACGATTGGATTTGCGCCTTACGATGTACCGGGCAGTCAAGGCCTCGGTCAGAAGATCGCTACCGAGTTCAAAAACCATCCCGACTACAAAGCGGTGATCATGGAGAATCACGGTGTGGTACTCTGCGGTGAAGACCTGATGGACGCCTACCAACGTTTCGAAACGCTCGAATTCTGCGCCCGTACGGTGATCAACGCCAAAACGCTTGGCGAACCGACCTACCTGACCGATGCTCAGATCGAACAACATGAAAAATCACTGCCGACCGATTATCCTCACTTCATGGGCGTAACCTATCCGTCAGACGAACGTGCCATCCGTACGTTGATCGTCAAGATGGTTCGTCGTGCCTGCGATCAGGGTTTGATGATCAGCTCTTACGGTACGGTATCCGTACGTTGGAGAGGCAATGACTTCTTGATTACCCCTCCGGGCGTACCCCGTTGGGACATCGAACCGAGCAACATCGTACAGGTAAAGAACGGTATGGTAGAAGCCGGCAAGATTCCGAGCCGTTCGGTAGCTCTGCACCAAGAGATTTACCAGAGCCATCCGGAGATCAACTCGATCATCATTACGCAGCCGCCTCATCTGATGGGCTTCTGTACTTCGGGTGTTAAATTCAATGTACGTACCATTCCGGAAAGCTGGATCTTCCTGAAGGATACCCCGATCATTCCGTTCGGCGTACAGTACGAAGACAACAAGAAGATCTCGGATGCGTTGAAGAGCGTTCCTGCCGTATTGTTGGCCAACGACTCCGTATTGATCACCGGTGACGGTCTGCTCCAGACTTTCGACCGGTTGGAGGTTGCCGAATTCAGTGCAAAATCGCTGATTATGGCTGCTCCGATTGGCGAACTGAAACCGATTACCGATAAAGAGGTAGAGGATCTGCGCGTGGCATTCCACGTAAAATAATCGGATTCATGCATCTTTTAAGAAGTATATCCGACTCTCCAACGTTCAATTGCGCTTTGGAAGAGTACCTTTTAACAGAACGTCCTTTTCGGGACGTTCTGTTATTCTATATCAACCGCCCGTCGGTCATCGTCGGCCGGAACCAAAAGATCGAAGCTGAAGTCAATACGGAGTATTGTCGTCTCCATGGGATCGAGGTCATCAAGCGGATCTCCGGAGGAGGAACCGTGTACCACGATTACGGGAACATCAACTACTCCTTTATCGTCGACAAGACCGGATCTGCAGTGCTCGATCGTGATTTCGGGACTCCGTTAACGGCAGCCTTAGCCTCGTTAGGCATCCCGACAGCAGTGGGAGCCCGCAAAGAGCTGTTGACCGCAGACGGATATAAAATATCGGGTACGGCAGCCCACATCACCCGAGACAGCCAGCTGTTTCACGGTACCCTGCTCTATCGGTCGGATCTGACCGTACTCAAAAAGACTCTTCAGGGGGATCACACTTTACGCGGACGGAGCGTCGCTTCCGTATCCAGTCCCGTAACCAACTTGTCCGTTTATCGGCCGGAACATGAAACAACGGAGGAGTTTCTGGCTCTACTGTGCCAATTTTTTGAAGGCTATTACCAGACGGAACCGATACAGCCAATCTCTACGTCAACGATACGAAATGTGAAACAGCTGCTCGAAGAAAAGGAACAAACAACCCACCAGATTTTTGAATAGCGGAGAGATCATTCGCTGTTGTAGATGGACAATCTGAGCTACGACAGCCAAGTTTTCGGTCCTTTCCTATCGTTCCACCTTTTGCTTTCCCATGAAAAAGACGGAATAAAAAATATACCGCCTTCCGTTTTTTATACACACATTAGGACCTCTCTTTCCGGTTCCTTTATGATACGGATATATCCTGTCCCATAGCACAAAAAGCCTACTATCGTAAATTTCACGTCATCTACGAAACAAAAATCAAAACCGAAGGATGGTATCGAAAATGAATCGATCCGGTTCTGTAAGGGAGTATTGAAAGGACCTAAATCGAGAGATACTGTAAAGAAGTAGATGTTGTAAGTCGATCGTAAATTACCTTTACGCAAAGGGCAATATTGCCCCTAAAAAAACATAAAATCATGATAGTAGGTTATTTACGAGTCAGTACAGAGAAACAGCATCTGGGTAACCAGCAAGAGGAGATCAAACGTTTTGCCGAAAGCCGAAACCTGACGATCGACAAATGGGTCACGGAGATCGTCAGTGGAAGAAAACACGAGCGCGACCGGAAACTCGGCAGTCTATTGCGACGAATGAAACGTGGAGACACGTTGATTGTCACCGAAGTATCGCGACTAAGTAGGACCCTGACCGACATTATGGCCATCATGGGAAAGTGTCTGAAAAAGGAGATCAATCTGCTCACGACCAAAGAGGGCTACTCATTCGATAATTCGATCAACAGCAAGGTGCTATGTTTCGCATTCGGACTGGTAGCGGAGATCGAGCGCAACTTAATCTCTATGCGAACCAAAGAGGCCCTTGCATTACGCAAGGCCGAGGGTATGGTTTTGGGACGTAAAAAAGGGAGCTATACGAAGTTCAACATTCTGGTAGAAAACCAACAATCCGTTATCCAGATGCTAAACAACGACAAATCAATTACTTTTATATGCAGAGAGTTCAATCTGTCGCGCGATACCTTCGACAAATTCCGAAGATGTTATCCATCGGTACAAGAGGCTGTTAATAAGAAGGAAGCACGTCGCATGAAACGTTAATGCAACAGATAACAGCCTTCCACACAAATTTCTGATTTCATTGAATACGAATAGCAAAATAAGAT
>URBJ01000008.1 GCA_900546005.1 uncultured Alistipes sp.
TGTGAGTTCTGAACCCGCAACGCCTCTTACACCATCTGTTCCAAACATTCTAGCCATGATAAGACTCCTCCTGATATCCGTATTCTTCTATTCTTGACTCTGTTCTTTCTTCTTGCTGTATTCTTTATTATTATCTTTCTTACTCTCACTGTCCGTATTGGTATCCTGCTGCTTTTCGCTCTGATCTACCACATTGATGGTCACCACAGAATCCTCAACTAATGTATAGCCGCTTCCAAGGTTCAGTGTCAGCGGAAGTGTATTCGTTCCCGGCTGTACACCTGATGCATCAACGGATAACATGACATCTTCTGCCGAAAGTGATTCTAAATCTGACGTATAACCTTTTAAAGTAACCGGTATTTTGTCACCCTGATATTCTATGCTACAGTCATCCGATAAATTAAAGATTTTTATATTTTTCACAGGGACATTAAAGTTCTTTGTCTCGGTCTGCTCAATCGCGATCGTTACCTTTACTTTTGCCTGGGAACTGTCTACTAATGTGACACCATCCGGCAGATAGGTACTGATATCGATATCCTTTGTCAGTGTTTCCTTCGCACCCGAAATATCCAGTGCTTCACCCGGGATTGTGATCATGGTAATCTTATTTAATTTCTCTGCCGTTCCCATGACCTTGATCTTTTTTGGCTCGCATTCCACACTGATCTGCTGATAACCGCTTTCTAACTCTCCACCGGTCTCACAGTTAATCGGAATCTCTTTCACACTCAGAATCTGTGCTTTTATCTGCACCGTGTCCTGACTAAAGGTTAACTTAGAGGTATCAAGCGTATTGCCCGATGCATCATATACTACCGGCACCACATTGTCTTCAACATCCGAAAACTTCTCGCTGACATCGATCACTGCCTGTACCTTACTGATCTGTGACACGACAGATGCCGGACCAGAGATTGTAAGCACATCCGGAGAAACCTTCAATTCGCCTACCGCACTTCCCTCCGCAGGGGTTCCGGTTGCCTCTGCTGTGATCTTGAACTGATTACTCTGTAAATCTTCTACTGCCAGTTCTAAGTTTTTCTTCTTTCTGTCAATATCTAACTGGCTGCTGTAGCGCACTGCACTGATATCAATCGGAACAATGGCTGTTCCGTCATCATGCAGTTCAATATTCTCCATATCTGCGGTTGCCTTAAAATCCGAATTGGTTAACCGCTCTATAATGGAACGTTTTGCCGTTACCCGGAAAGTTACGGTTCCACTGTCATTGATAATGGAATAGCTTTTTCCCATATCTGCGATCGCATTTTCGTTCGCGATCGTAATATTGGTAGTAAAAGTCGATGTCTTATCCGGATCATCAATATTGACCACTACCAGCCATAAGATCATCGCAAATAAAACGGATAAAAATTTCAAACCGATATTATTTGTCAGAAGGTTCTTTAGCTTTTTTAACATTCTGCAACCTCCTCTTCCAATCTATGAGCTTTCCGTTTTCCACATTTTTCAGATGTCCTTCGGAAAGTTTTTTCTTCAAAAATTCCTCATCTATGTTTCGATAGAGTTCTCCTTCTACTGCCAGGGACACTTTACCGGTCTCTTCCGATACTACGATCGTCATAGAATCACTGACTTCACTGATTCCCACTGCTGCACGATGTCTTGTTCCTAAATCTTTGCTCAGTGCAAGGTTATCGGAAAGCGGCAGATAACAGGTTGCTGCTACCACACGATTTCCCCGTACAATAATCGCACCATCGTGCAATGGTGTGTTTTTTTCAAAAATATTGATCAAAAGCTGGCTTGAAAGAATGGAATCTAACTCTATTCCGGTTCGCTCATATTCGCCAAGCTGGACATCGTTCTCGATAACGATCAGGGCTCCTGTCTTTACCTTACCCATCTCATAACATGCTTTTACCATCTCGTTTACGGTACGCTCGCTATAACGCTCCACCGTATTTTTTCCATTGTCAAAAGAAAACAATGTCGAAATAAAACGCTTTCTTCCTAACTGTTCAAGTGCTTTTCGCATTTCCGGCTGAAAAATAACTAAGATTGCGATAATTCCCACATTGATCGTCTTATCCGCAATCCAGAGTATCGTATTCATCTGGAAAATTGCTGCCAACAAAATAAAGACCAGAATCACAAGGATTCCCTTGAACAGTGTCCATGCTCTGGTTGTCTTAAACCATACCAGGATATGATACAGTAAAAATGCGATAATGAGGATCTCTACAATATCTGTAACTGTCACATCCGGACGATTGATCCAAAACCGATTTTACTGATTAAAAAATCCCTGCTTTTTCAGTACCTCGAAATATTTTCTCGAGAAAGTCAGATTGTCCTCTCCCGTATAACGTTTCTCGGTAAAAATCCGTGCAAGATTGGGTAGCTCATTTACCTTCAAAAGATGCTGCGTCTCCTCCGACGCCTCCTTTGCAGCCCAAATCGCATCGATCTGCGCCGGAGTATAGTCTTTATACTTCTCGCGATGGATTACCCCCTCCAACGGCAACCGATCGGTCAAGGGCGGCATCTGATCCGGGTACCCCATCGTAACGGTCGTAACCGGAATAACGCCCTGCGGCAGATCGAGCACTTCGATAATCCGATCGGCCGTATAGGTGGTTGTTCCGAGGTAGCAGATACCCAACCCCTCCGACTCTGCGGCTAAACACACATTTTCTGACACGAGGATCGTATCGATCACGCCGTTGACAAACCAAACGAAGTTATCGTACTGCGGAGTAGCCCCCCGCTGTCTGCACCACTGGGAAAAACGATGCACATCCACGCAAAAGGTCAACACGGCCGGTGCCTGTGTAACCATCGGTTGGCCGAAGTGGCAGGGTGACAACTGGGCCTTCAGATCGGGATCAGTCGTTACCACCACACTGTAAATCTGCATATTTCCCGTATTGGAAGCCCGGATACCCGCTTCGAGAATCCGTTGCATCAGTGCCTCCTCGATCGGGCGATCGGTATAACTGCGCACCGAACGGTGCTGAAAAATCGTTTCAATCATATTTTCTATCTATTTTCAGAAGACGGAAAACCATGGTCCGTCATTTTACAAATATCCGCTATTTTTTCGAAAGCAGAAAGGTTTTTTAGTAAAAATCACCATATTTGCAGCAGTAAACTCACCCTTAAACGCATGGGGCAAAGATTCTATAAATACCAAGGTGCCGGCAACGACTTCATCATGATAGATAACCGGACACTGACATTCTCTCCGACGACCGAGTATGTGGCCGCATTGTGTCATCGCAGAACGGGAATCGGAGCCGATGGCCTGATTCTGCTCGAAAACGACAAACAGCAACTTTTCCGGATGCGTTACTTCAATTCGGACGGAGGAGAGGCCACGATGTGCGGCAACGGAGGGCGGTGTATTGCCCTGTTTGCTCACCATCTCGGAATCGGAGGCCTCCTCAAAACGTTCAACGGGGTTGACGGAGTGCATCAAGCCGAAATCCTTTCGGCCGACGCCACACAGGGCGAGGTTCGGCTCCAGATGATCGACGTTCACGATCCGGAGATCCACCCCGATTACCTGTTTTTAAACACCGGGTCACCCCATTATGTAACTTTTATACCGGATGTTCGGGCCGTCGATGTATTTCACGAAGGCACAAAAATACGTCGTAGCGCCCAATTCGCTCCGATCGGTGGAACCAATGTCAATTTCGTCGAGATCCTTTCCGATGGGCACATCCGGATCCGCACTTTCGAACGAGGCGTTGAGGATGAGACACTTGCCTGCGGAACAGGTGCTACGGCTTCGGCTCTGGCCACTGCCATCCACACGCACAGCAGCTGCCGTAACTTCCGGGTCGATGTCGAAGGAGGAACCTTGTGGGTTTCCTTCGAATCGTCTGATCTAAAGAACTTTGACCACATTTTCCTAACCGGTCCCGCCCGCAAGGTCTTCTTCGGAAAAACGGCTGAAATTTTTTAACCCCGAAACGATTGTTTTTTCCGGAAAAATTCTCTATCATTGCATAAGTAACAGGGCCCATATAAGGCTGTTGTCACTATAATTCGGATGTCAAACCCTTAAAATTTTACGGCTTTCATCACCCATGAAATCGACACATGCACCCCGAAACAAAAACCGTGATTTTGATTCGGAAGATTCAATGAAACGAGCAGCAAAACTCGATCCTATCAAAAAAAGCGGGAAAGAACGGCATGCGCTTTACAGCCGACTCGATGACGATGAAGATTTCGAACTGCAATCCCTGAGAAAACGGGAATCCGCGTTCGACTACTTCGACGACGGAGACGAAAACGAAGAAGAAGACGAGGAACAAGAAAGATAGCTTGTAACAGCCTACCGATACACAATGGTCGCCCGATGGCGACCATTTTTTAGATAAACGACCCCCTAATTACCCCTCTTAACACTACTCTTATGGAACAATTCGTCATGTCCGAACATACGGCACTCCGCATCAGCGACTCACAGCAGGGAGAAACCGTACTGGTCCTGCTGCACGGCTATCTGGAGTCGCTCGAAATATGGGAAGATTTTGCCAAACTGCTCTCCCCACACTACCGGATTCTCGCCATCGATATCCCCGGACACGGCATCTCGGAGGTCAAATCCGAAGTGCATACGATGGAATTCGTGGCCGACGTGCTGCGTGGCGTGCTCGATCTGAAACAGATCTCTCGCTGCTTCGTGGCCGGACATTCGATGGGTGGATACGTGGCCGAAGCCTTTGCCGCCAAATACCCCGAACGTCTTCAGGGTCTGATTCTGTTCCACTCCTCTCCCTACGCCGACAACGACTCGAAGAAGGAGGATCGCCGCCGGGAGATCGAGATGATCCGTCACGACAAAAAGGAGCTGATTGCCCAACTCTTCGCCCCCAAGGGCTTTGCCCCGCACAACCGTGATCGGCTGAAGAGCCGAATCGAGCAACTGCAGGAACTTATCTCGCTGACCGACGACGACGGGATCATCGCTCTGCTAAACGGAATGAGCGAGCGCAAAGACATGAACGATATGATGCGCCAACTCAAAGTGCCACAACTTTTCATTTTTGGGAAATACGACGAATTCATTCCGATGGAGCGGGCGGAAACCTTGATTCAGGCTCACCCGCAAGCCGAAATAGCTTGGCTCGAAAACTCCGGACACATGGGTTTCCTCGAGGAGCCCGACGCTTCGGCCGAAATCATCCGCTCGTTTATCAACCGACACGGAGGAGTCGAAACAGTCCGGTAATCCGGAACAGACGAGCCTCTCAGATTCCGTTCCCATCGGGGAAGACAGCGACTCGACAGCGGGAAAAGTCCAATACTCCTCTTCATGCAACTGACCGCTGCCAGACCACTCACAAGACAACAAGAGGGGGAGAGGTGCGACCAGCACCTCTCCCCCTCTTGTTTTAATTATTGCGATCCGTAAAACCTCTGCAATCCTATTTCAACGCATCGCACACCCCGCGCAAATAACCGATCGACTCGGCTACTCCCGGCAGCGGATTTTTTCCGTCTTTCTCAAACTCCAAACTGCACACGCCGGTATATCCGATCTTGCGAAGCGTCTTAACGATAGCCGGAATATCCATTACACCGCGTCCCATTTCGCACGTCTGTCCAGCTTTGGAAGCCTGCGTCTCATCCTTGATGTGAATATCAAAAATACGGTCCTTATACCTCTTCAGATCCTCTACACAGCTGGCTCCGAAGCGTGCCGTGTGGCCCAAATCGAGACAGATTCCGATCCGCGGATCCAGATCCTCGACATGAGCCATCACATCGGCCGCATCGGGGAAATAGGAGATGTCGGGACCGTGCGTATGGATCGCCATCTTGATGTCATACTCCTTCACTTTCTGATCGATATAGGGCAGCAGCTCATAGGTAGGCACACCGATAAAAATTCCGGTTCCGTAGCGCTTGACATACTCGAACGTCCGATCCACGTCGGCTTTCGAATTCATGTAGATCGGACCGAGAATATACCCCTCGACTCCTGCCGCGGCCAATTTCGCCTTGAACGCATCGATCTGCTCCTGCGTACTGCTCAGTGGCAGATGGAAATCCTTAACACTCATATATTTGACACCGATCTGATTCATCATCTTCAGAGTCTGGTCGATATCGAACGAACGGAACGAAAATCCGGCCACGCCGATCTTAAGCTCTTCGGATTTATGCTTATCAACAAACTGGGCCGACGCCGTGCACGTTCCCAGTAAAAGTGCTGCAAAAGTAAGCAGCGTAAAAAACTTGTTTCTTCTCATGATTTTGATGGATTAAATTAAACTATTTGAGTAAATCGTAATATTCTTCCGTGTCCCGTCAGGGCATGCGCTGGAACCCTTCGCATCGGACTTTCCAGAGCCCGTTATCGGGAAATCCGGGAGCTTCGTCATCTCCGGAGCCGTCCCAGCCGCCCACCATCATGGCAACGGCCGTCAACAATGCCCCATTCGAAGGCATATAGGGGAATGGTCCTCCAGTAGCCAAACCGTGCGCGTCGAACTGAAATCCGGGCGCATCGTACAGCAACATCTCAACAGCCAGTTCGGGCCGACCCGTACGGGCTGCAGCCATCGCCAACATCGGGAAATCCCACCCCCATGTACGATCAAAGTTCCACGTTGCAACGACCTTGTCCAAGGTCCGGTTCAGTACGGTCGTATCCACTCCGTCCCCGGGCAACATCCCCAAGACGCCGATCAACGCCGGATGTTCGAATGCATACTGTTCCCACATCCGATCGATCCCCTCGTACGTCTCATAAAGGCTATCCCTCTGCGGCAGCGGAGCCAGACGATGCAGCACATCTCGCCATTTTTCATTCGGTTCCATCCCCAAACGATCGAGCCAATCCAGCGCCGTCCGCAGTCCGAACCGCCAATAGCCAAGTTCGAACGTCGGATTGATCGTTGTCTTCGGATCGGTATTCTCCGATACGATATACATCGGAGGTCCCAAAACATAACGACCTGCCGTCGAATCGAAGTGAGCGTAATCGGCCATAAAATCGGCCGTCTCGATCACGATATCCTTCCACTTGAGCAGCGTCTCTTCCGAAGGATACAACCGGTAGTTCAACTCGGCGAAATAGATCGGATGGGGCTGCTGCCAAATCAGCAGGGCGTGGATCGGATGAGGCCACTCGCGATCGAAGTTCGCCGTACACTTCGGCCAACGCGCTCCGCGATAGCCCTGCTCGGCCGCCCGCTGTTTCGATGTCGGCAAAAAATCGGAATAGACCTTGAGGCTTCTTTCCGCCAACGGCCAACGGTTCCACAGTCCGTTATGTACCAGATGCCACCATATCATTTCGAAATGAAACCGCCCGTACCAGCCGTTGTTGACCAAACCGCTCTCCTGAGGAGGCAGTGTCCCGGAGGCATTCACCCGCATCAGGTATTGTGAAAGCACGATTCTCCGTTCTAACTCCTTCCAACGGGGATCGCGGCTCTCCGACAGGTCAATCGCAGCACCCGAACGCCAGAAATCGACCCAACACTTCCTACTGAAAGCGAGGGTTCTTGCTGCCGTTGGCAGACGTGTTTCGTTCCTCTCGGACGAAAATGCACAGACGAAACCGAATGACTCCTGTTTCGGCACCAAATAAAAGCGATGAGGCGAGGAGACCGTATCCTTCGAGACGAATTCACCCCGACCGCTCCATCCTACCGATACATAATATCGGGTCGAGTCCATCGTGCGAGACAAATCGACACGGTGATCCGCCTGTGCGACAACCTCCGTTTTATGAGCCTCCGGATGCGACCAATCGCCCACATAATTGGTGTATGCAGCTCCGTCCGCATACGGAAAATCAAACCGGACATAGAGCTGCCCCGAACGGATCAATCGGGACTTGACCCGAACGGCAACCATATCCCGCTCGGGATGACATGCGGTCTCCACCTCAACCGGTGTGCCCTCTATCTCGAATCGGCTGTAAATCGTTCCATGATACAGATCGACCCGTTGTTCGCTATGCTGAAGATCGATCTCCCGGACCTCGGTGCCATCCTTTTTTTTCAACACGAAACCGATTCTGCCCAAATTGATGCGATGGGGATTTCCTGCCAGCCACTGCGACAGTTCGGGCTGCGTCTCGTTCGGCATATCGTAGCGTACGGGACGACCGTGCGTATCCCACACCACCCCCTCGAACGGTACTCCGATCAGACTGCCCGCCAGCGGGAAAGAGTGCCAACCCCACTGAGCCATCGTATTGAACGGAACGAATGTCTGCAATCCGGTGATGTCGACGCCAAAGGCAAACTCTCCGTTTCCGACCTGAGCCGGACTTTTCGGATCGGTCCGGGTCGTAACCACATCGTGACGACGGACCAGCGCTTCCCGATCGATATCGGAACACCCGACCGCTCCGCACAGCCACAACCCTAATAACAGATAAATCGGAATCCTTTTCATTCCGTTCACTATTTGCCTCTATTTAAAATGAATACGACTTCGTCCGGGCTTCACCTTCTCCGCTATCCTTTTTCTTTAGGTCCGGGCCTAAGCAAAAATCCCTCGACGGGATAAACTATAATTAAATATCGTCGGAGTTGAACCGATAACCGAGCCGTTTACCGGTCTGTAATTTCGAATTCTCGATCTTCGTATTGAACTGATCCATCGTTACGACCTTCATCGAATCATACGGCGGAACCAGCAGATCGAAGTCGAGCACATAATCGATAGCATGTTCGATGATTCCGAGCAACGCTTCACGGTCGATCGTACTCGTTCCGAACGTAGGCCATTTCATCGTCTGCCTCTTGCCCTCGACAAAGAATTGCATCTCCCTGTTGATAAAGATCCGACCGATCAAATATCCCTCGTCTTCGGTCCGGTTGTAACGGAACGAATCGAACAGAAAGTTATAGATATTGATCATCCCGCAATACGAGTTGGCCCGATCCTGCTGTACGTAGGTATTCTGCCACACCGGATGTTCGCGATTGAACTCGAAAATATTGCTGTGCATATTGAACAGCAGAATATCGTCTGCGATCTGGAGTTGAGCCTCGAATTTTCCGCGATCGCGGTATTCGATCTTCACCTCCTCTTTCCCCTCCGCTTCCAATATGTCGTCGACATCGGAGGAGATTTCATGCAGAACCTCCTTCAACCGGCCGAAAACGGAAAAAGTATTGTCAAAAATCTTCTGATTCAGATGAGCCTTACCGCTCAACTTATCGATAATGGAGTGTTTGAGACTACCCGGGTCACCGTCCATAATTTCAGTAATGTAATTTTAGGTATTGGTAATAGGATCTCGACGATCCCTGTTATTCAGTTTGTGTTACATCAGTCGGATCTGCTGGCCCTCGGTCACCGGAGACTGTGCATCCCGGCGGTTGATCTTGCACAGGTTCTTCAACCGGATGCCGTACATCTGCGAAATGCTGTGCAGCGTCTCGCCCGATTTAGCCACATGAATCACCTTCCCGTTCGCACTGCGTTTGCCCTTGGGCCGGATATAAAGCATATCGCCGGGCTTCACCGTCGCATTCGGCTGCAGATCGTTGTAACGGGTCAACTTCTTGACCGACACCTTTGTTTCCGCTGCAATGCTCTCCGGAGTGTCTCCGTTCTGAACTACGATGAACAGGCTGCCGTTATTCCGGTATACGGTGTGTTTGCCGTTCTGTCCCAAGACGGAGACCGCATAGTTGTCAACATCGATCACATCCGTCGCCGCAGGAATCTCCACCGTCTGACTTTGTACCTCATCAGCGACCGTCTCTTTCTCAGGAAGATCTTGCCCCTCGTCCAGCAGATACAACTTTTCGTCCTCGATGATTCCGATCAACAGATCCGCATACCGTGGATTTGTCGCATAACCGGCCTTCTGAAGCCCTTTGGCCCAACCCCGATAATCGGTGGGATCGAGTTCAAACAAGGATTGATAACGTTCCGACTGATCCAAGAATTCGGAATGGTCGTGATAAGAGGCCTCCACAGAAGGGTATTTCCGAAAACACTCGTCCGGAGCATCATCCGTATGTGCGATGGTCTCGCCCCGCCAGTTGCTTTTACACTTGATTCCGAAATGGTTATTCCCCTCACGGGCCAAACGGCTGTTGCCGTCATCCGACTCAAGCAACGCCTGAGCCAGTTTGACGCTGGCCGGAATCCCGTAAAGATCCATCTCCTCAACCGCCAACGCTTTATATTTATTGATGTATTCGGCCCTCGTCATTCTCTTCTGGCCATACAGAGTCGGAACCATCATCCCGATCAGGACGAACACCGATACGAATTTCATCACTCTTTTCATCACGAACAATCAATAATATACTTCGGACAAAAATAACATTTTCTTGTAATTTGCGCAAAAATCTTTAGCTTTGTACATAAACTTTAATCGTATGGCTATGTTTACGACTCAAAGCAACCGGATTTTTTCACAGGTAATCGCCGACTATCATCGGACGGACAACGTGAATGCACCTATAAATAACCCCTACAAAAACGGCTCGATCGAATATCTGTTATACCTGAAAAACTGGATCGACACCGTACAGTGGCATCTGGAAGATATCATCCGCGATCCGGAAATCGACCCGGTGGACGCGCTTAAAATCAAACGGCGTATCGACCGATCGAATCAGGAGCGTACCGACATGGTAGAGTATATCGACAGCTACTTTCTGGACCAATACAAAGACGTTAAACCCCTGCCCGATGCAACGATCAATACCGAGAGTCCGGCTTGGGCCATCGACCGGCTGTCGATCCTCGCGCTGAAGATCTACCACATGGCTCATGAGGTCAACCGTAAAGATGTCGACCAAAGCCACATCGATGCATGTAGCAAAAAATTAGAGGTCCTGAAACAACAACAGATCGACCTCTCATCAGCCATCGATCAACTGCTCGACGACATTGCCGCAGGACGGAAATACATGAAAGTATACAAACAGATGAAAATGTACAACGATCCGGAACTCAATCCGGTGCTGTACGCCTCAAAGTAGCAATGGATCAGATTCCTCATTCGGCATCTTTGCGTCTGCTGGTCATCCGGTTGTCGGCTATGGGAGATGTAGCTATGGTCGCTCCCGTTCTGGCCGCATTGCGCAAAAACTACCCGAATATCCAGATCACCATGCTCACCCCGAAATTCCTTCAACCGTTTTTTCGGGAGGTGGGAGAGATGAGCTTTTTTTCGCCCGATCTGAAAAATCGCCACAAGGGGATCCGAGGCCTGTTGCGGTTGGGACACGACATTGGTCGTTTCGACATGGTTGCCGACCTGCACGATGTATTGCGCAGCAAAGGGCTCTGCAAACTGTTGCGATGGAAAGGTGCGAGAGTCGAACGGATCGACAAGGGTCGGGCCGAGAAAAAAGCACTGACCGCACCGAAGGATAAAATCAAGGTCCAACTCAAAACCACCGTCGAACGATACCGGGATGTCTTCGTACGGCTTGGATTCGACCTTCCGGCCGTGCCGCTGCCCCAACGGATCCACTATCCGATGAGTCCGGAGACCCTCGCCTTGGCCGGCGAACGCAGCCGTTTCTGGATCGGCGTATCCCCCTTTGCCCAGCATGAGGGAAAAATATACCCGCCCGAAAAGATGCGGGAGGTCATTCTGCGGCTGGCCGATATTCCCGACTCACGGATCTTCATTTTCGGTGGTGGTGCATCCGAAAAACAGTTCGCCGAAGAGACGGCCGCTCTCAAAGAGAACATCGTATCGGTCATCGGACGAATCAAATTGGGACAAGAGATGGAGTTGATCTCGAATCTGGATCTTATGGTCAGTATGGACTCCTCCGCTCTGCACATGTCGTCGTTGGTCGGACTGCCGGTTATTTCGATTTGGGGAGCTACGCATCCTTTTGCGGGGTTCTACGGATTCGGACAGGATCCGGATCTGGCCGTACAGATCGACCTCGAGTGCCGCCCCTGCTCGGTCTACGGAAACAAGCCCTGCCTCACGGGCGACTACCGCTGCATGACCGGCATCACTCCGGAAAAAGTAGTCAGGAAAGTATGCGACTTCCTGCAGGTTCCTCTTCCCCGGGAGAGTGACTCTGAACCGAAAAAATAGCCATGCGCAACAGATCCATAGCAAGAGCGATCAAGGTCGGTATCGGGACGATACTCACCGTTGTCGTTCTGTTTTTCGTTTTTTCATGGATCGCGGAATACCGACCGGCAGGACGGGAAACCACCTTGTACGACAAAACCGAACCCGAATATCTGCCGGATACCCTGACCGTCGTCTCGTGGAACATCGGCTACGCAGGTCTGGGAGACAACATGGATTTTTTTTATGACGGAGGACGTCGGGTTCGCGACAGCCGGGCAAGAACCGCACAAAATCTGCAAGAGATAATCCGGACTCTGAAATATTTACATGCCGATCTGATCCTGCTGCAAGAGGTCGATATGGATTCCCACCGTTCTTACGGCATCCGTGAAGTCGATTCGCTGCAAAAAGCGTTTCCGGAATACCACCTCTCGTTTGCCTATAACTACAAGGTGCATTGGGTCCCGATTCCGCTAAAGAATCCGATCGGTCGGGTCAACAGCGGAGTAGTTACCCTCTCCCGCATAGACCCTTTTAAGTCGGAGCGGATACAGTACCCCTCCGCTTTCCCATTTCCTGTCCGGCTGTTCAATCTGAAGCGCTGCCTGCTCTCCTCCCATTTCCTAACCGCCTCGGGCGACACGCTTATCGTAAACAACACCCACAACACCGCCTACGATACGGGTGGCATGCGGGAGACGGAGATGAATTTTCTTGCCCGTGAACTCGACTCCGTGGCATCCCCCCATACACAGATCCTGACCGGAGGTGACTGGAACCAATATCCGCCGGACTATACCCCCTCGACAGAAGAGCTGTCGAACGAATATTTCGTCCCGCAGCCCGTGGACAAGACGCTTTTCGGAGAAAAGTTCCGTTTCGCATTCGATGCCCGGACACCCTCTCTGCGCTACCTCGATCACACGTGGATCGACAACGATAGCACATCCCGTCCCTGCACCACCCTAACCGACTTTTTTCTGCTCTCCTCCTCGCTGAAGATTCTTTCGATCGAGACCCTCCCGCTCGACTTCCATGCGAGTGACCACAATCCGGTGTTGCTCCGAATCGCCATGCCGGGTCATAAAGACCTCGACCCGAAGGATCCCGTCCAGAAATAATCGGCCGAAAGTTGTGCGTATCTCCAAAAAGTCTTAACTTTGTGAGTTGAAAATATTAAGGTGCATTATGAACATACCAGCCGATTTGAAATACTCGAAAGACCACGAATGGATTCGTGTCGAGGAGTCGTGTGCCTATGTCGGAATTACCGATTTCGCACAAAGCCAGTTAGGCGACATTGTATTTGTTGATGTAACCACCGTAGGCGAAACCCTCCCGCAGGGTGAGGTGTTCGGTACGATCGAAGCCGTCAAAACCGTTTCGGATGCGTTTCTGCCCGTCGGCGGTGAAATTCTCGAATTCAACACATCGTTGAACGATTCTCCCGAATTGGTCAACTCCGATCCCTACGGTGCAGGATGGATGATCAAAATCCGTATGACCGATCCCGCCGAACTCGACGTCCTGCTCGACGCCGAAGCTTACGCAAAACTGATCGGCTAACGGCCTTTCCCCCGTTCTTAATAGTAAAAATATTCCATTTAAAAAGAATAAAGATATGAGCAAAGTAACAGTTGTGGGCGCAGGCAACGTAGGCGCTACTTGTGCCAATGTGATCGCCACTCGCGAGATCGCCGACGAATTGGTTCTGTTGGATATCAAAGAGGGTGTTTCAGAGGGTAAAATGTTGGATATTTTCCAAACCGCTACCCTGATGGACTTCGACACCAAACTGACCGGTGTAACCAACGACTATGCCGCAACAGCCAATTCCGATGTTGTGGTCGTAACCTCAGGTATGCCCCGTAAACCGGGTATGACCCGCGAGGAGCTGATCGGCGTAAACGCAGGAATCGTCGCTTCAGTCGTAGGCAACATTCTGAAATACTCGCCCAAAGCCGTCATCATCATGATCAGTAACCCGATGGATACAATGACCTATCTGGCCCTCAAAAAAACCGGACTGCCCAAAAACCAACTCTTCGGTATGGGCGGTGCCTTGGATTCAGCTCGTTTCAAATGTTATCTGAGCAAGGCCCTCAACGCCAACTCGAATGAGATCGAAGGTATGGTAATCGGCGGTCACGGCGATACGACCATGATTCCGCTCTACTCAAAAGCCGCTTACAAAGGAATTCCCGTAACGGAGCTGCTGAGCAAAGAGCAGATCGACAAAGTCGTTGCCGATACGATGGTAGGTGGAGCAACCTTGACCAAGCTGCTCGGTACGTCGGCATGGTATGCCCCCGGTGCTGCAGGAGCATACGTCGTTGAATCGATCATCCGCGATCAGAAAAAGGTCGTTCCGTGCTGTGCATACCTCGAAGGCGAATACGGCCAGAGCGATATCTGCATCGGAGTACCTGTCGTTCTCGGCAAAAACGGTGTGGAGAAAGTGATCGAACTCAACCTGAACGACGAAGAGAAAGCTCTCTTTGCCAAGAGCGCAGAGGCTGTCCGCAAGACCAACTCGGTACTGAAAGAGATCAACGTATTGTAAAATCCGAATCTCGGATTAACCATAAGCGAGAGGACCTTTTTGCGTCCTCTCGCTTATTCTTTTTTCAGAAAAAATATCCCTTCCTACGAAACGTTGACTTTCGATCAAAAAAAACTATTTTTGTAACCAAAAGCGTACGGAAATGATCGAGACAGAGGAGACCCGGACACAGACTTCTGCCGAAGCGAATCACTTCTCCCCGGAGACCGAGGAGCAGCAACCCGAACGTGCTGTCAAAACGCCCTCCCGATTCGAACGACATGTCAAGCAGATCCTGTCGGGAAGCATACTGACGAATGCCGAGGTGCAGAAGCACTATCCGTACATTCTCTTTATGGTGCTGCTGGCTTTCCTCTATATCGCCAACGGTTTCCACATGCAGAAACTCCACCGGGAGCACAACCGACTCTCGGCTCAGGTCAAAGAGCTGCGTGCCCGTTCGCTGACCCTCTCGTCTCAACGCATGATCGCCACCCGTCAGAGCGAAATCATCCGTGCCGTCGAAGAGCGCGGCATTCCCCTCGAGGAGTTGTTAGCTCCTCCCAAAATAATCGACAAATAACACAAGATGGAAAAGGGGAAATCCGACATCAAAAAGGGAATCCTGCAACGTGTGCAGGTCCTCTACATCCTGTTTTTCACGATCGGACTGCTGATCACCGGGAAAATCATCTACCTGCAATACGGTCCGAAAGGCGAGGCGCTACGCAGCAAGGGCACTACCATTACCTACGAACGGGTCCCGATCGAGGCCGATCGGGGTGATATTCTGGCCTGCGACGGACGGATTCTGGCCACTTCGGTTCCGGAATATGAAGTCCGTATGGACTTTGCTGCCAACGGACTGGTCGATTCGGTCTTTCTGCATGACGTCGACTCGCTGGCTTGGTATCTGGCTGACTTCTTCAAGGACAAATCCAAAAGCGATTACAAAATCAAACTCCTCAACGCTTTCAAAAACAAGAAAAAGAACCGATACGTTCTGATCTCCCCCCGAAGGATCAACCATCTGGAGGTGAAAACGATCCGGCAGTTCCCCATCTTCCGGTTAGGCCAAAACAAAGGCGGACTGATTCTTAAACAGACCAACCGGCGTCTGCTGCCCCACGGATCGATGGCCAAACGAACCATCGGTATGGTCAACCTCTCGGGAACAAAAGTCGGCATCGAGGGAGCTTTCGATACGATCCTCAAGGGCATCGACGGAAATGAGCTCCGACAACGGATATCGGGATCTTTCTGGATTCCAGTTCCGGACGAGATGAATGTGGATCCGGTGGATGGGATCGACGTGGTTACCACGCTCGACGTCGACATTCAGGATGTCGCCGAACGGGCCCTGCGTGAACAGCTCGAAAACATGCAGGCAGATTGGGGTACCGCCATTCTGATGGAGGTCTCCACCGGAGAGATCCGGGCCATGACCAACCTCACCCGCAAAGGAGAGGGAGAGATCGTCGAGGATTACAACTACGCCATCGGCATGAATATGGAGCCCGGATCGACCCAGAAACTGGCCTCGCTGATCACCCTGCTCGACGATGCAGGAGCCTCGATGGACGAAAAGTTCGACACCGGAAACGGACGGGCCGTCATCGGGAAAACGGTCGTTTCCGATACGCATGGCTACGGAGAACTGACCCTCAAGGGCGTGTTCGAGAAGTCCTCCAACATCGGTTTTGCCAAAGCCGTAAACAAATACTACAAAGATAAACCGGAGAAATTCGTCGAGCACCTCTATAAAATGGGACTTAATCAGCACATGGGTCTGCAAATTGCCGGCGAGCAGGATCCGGTCATCCGTAAACCGGGTGACCGCTGGTGGGACGGTACTACGCTGACCAATATGGCCTACGGATATGCCCTACTGGTCACCCCTCTCAAAACCTTGACCTTCTACAATGCCGTAGCCAACAACGGGAAGATGGTCTGCCCGCTTTTTGTCAAGGAGTTGCGGCAATACGGACAGACGCTCCGCTCGTTCCGTTCACGGGTCATGGTTCCATCGATCGCCTCGGACGAAACATTGCAACAGGTTCGTGAAGCCATGCGCGGAGTGGTCGAAGAGGGAACCGGCCGCCTGCTGAAAAACCCCTACTATAAAGTGGGCGGAAAAACGGGAACCGCCCAAATTGCGGTTAACGGTCGTTATACGGACCGTAACGGAGGACGCCACTATTTGGCAACAATCGTTGGCTACTTCCCCGAAGACAACCCGAAATACAGCTGTCTGGTCGCCATCAAAACCTATAATGCCCCGGGACATCGCCGGTTCTACTACGGAGCCTCGCTCTCCGGACCGGTATTCCGCGCCATTGCCGACCGTGTCTACGCCAAGAACACCGCATGGCAAAGGCCGCTTTCGGAACGTATGGAGAAAAGCGAAGAGAAGCCCGATCTCAAAGCCGGACGTGCCGATGAGATGAGAGAGATTGCCTACCGGTTCGACCTGCACAACAACACCTTCCGCGGAGGAGACAGATGGTACGACATACAGGCTGTCGATTCGACCGGTATCATCTACTCCGAATACGATCGTTCGAAGGACGAAGTGCCTTCGGTCATCGGCATGGGGTTGAAAGAGGCCATCTACCTGCTGGAAAGCAAGGGGTTGACCGTAGCCTTTTCGGGACGTGGATGGGTCGAGTCTCAATCGATACCCGCCGGCGCAAAAATCACTCGGGGAGCCACCATCGTCCTCAGATTAGGATGTGCCCCGATCGACCGGATCCGTTCTCTGCACCACACCGAATAGATCACTCGGCACCGCCCTCCATAAAAGGGAAAACCCTGCCGAAGACCTCAAAACAAGGATAGAGTGGTTCATCGAAACCTAAAAATTTTTACTTTTGCTAAAAAAAAACAGAAAGTCGTGCTAATCTTTGGTAAATATCTCCTATTGGTTATTCTTGGCATACTTCTGCTGTGCGTAATCAGTTATATGCTGGTTCCCGTATATAAATTGTCACATGGAGCCCCCTTTTCGGGCGACCGTATCTACAATCCTTACGCACAAACCGACTCCACCGCATGGCGCAAAGCCAATTTTCACTGCCATCAGAAAGAAAAGCCCCAGTGTAATTATACGGTCGACCAGATGTTGGACGCCTATTATCAAAACGGTTACGACATCGCCAGCATCTCGGACCACCAGTGTATTAACTACGAACACGCCGAACGACCCGGTTTTATTCCCACCTACGAACACGGCTACGGAGTCAACGGATACCATCAGTTAGTTATGGGGGCACGGGAAGTCTCATGGCGCGAGTTTCCCCTGATGATCACCCAATCACAGATGCAGTATATGCTCGCATGGCTTCGCCCCAAAGGTAAAGCCCTCGTTTTAAATCACCCCGGAAAAACAAAGTTGATTAACTCTTCGATTTACGGTTATCTGCGCGGATATGACTTGTTGGAGATCAACCCCGAACAAGGCAGACAACGTTCCGACCAATATTGGGACATAGCCCTTTCTGCCGGAATTTATTCCACCTTAATCGGGAATGACGATGCACACAATATAACGAACCGCGAATCGTGGTTCCAACGCTGTTTTACGAAAGTCAATACCTCAACGTTGGAATCTGACGACATTATCGCAGCTCTGAAACGGGGAGCCGCCTATGCAGTAGTGGTCCCGCATACCCTGAATCAGCAGGAGAACCCCCACGCCAATCTTCCTTCGCTGCAATCCATATCGTTCGAACAGGATACGATCCACATTCGGCTGGACCGTCCCGCAACGATCCGGTTTATCGGACAAAACGGAACCCTGCTTGCCGAATCTGTCGGATCCGAAGCAGAGTACCTATTTTCCGATGCAGATACTTATGTTCGGAGCGAAGCCCGATTCGATAACGGCGTAATCCTCTATTTCAATCCTTTCGTACGGACACAAGACGGTGCTCGGCCGGCCAATATATTCACTCCGGTAATCAACTACCCATTAACCATATTAAGCCACATTCTCTGGTTAGTTCTGTGTTTTGGCCTCGTCGCTGCAATGTTCCGCGTGGCCGGTGTATCCAAAGGAAGACTTTTCTACCGCTGGCATCCCAGAATTGTCTTGCGACCTAAAACTCCAAAATATCCCGATAACAATTATCAGCCCCCAAAACCCCGTTATGCCTTATGAATCATTTGGATCCTATCATTTCCGATCTGGCGCTCATTCTTGCCGTCGCCGGAATTACGACCCTGTTATTCAAATGGCTGAAACAACCGGTCGTACTGGGATATGTCGTCGCGGGGTTCCTGTGCAGCGGCAATTTCCTGCTTGAAGGCGTTTCCAACATGGAATACGTCGACATGTGGGCCGAAATCGGTATCATCTTTTTGCTCTTCTCGTTAGGGCTTGAGTTCAGTTTCAAAAAACTGATGAACGTCGGGGGACCCGCTCTGATCACTGCGTTGGTCATCATCGTCGGAATGATGTGTACCGGATTCATGGCCGGACGACTGCTCGGTTGGACCTCCACCGATAGCGTATTTTTGGGAGGCATGCTGTCCATGTCTTCGACGACAATCATTATCAAGGCTTTCGACGATCTGGGAATGAGGAATCAGAAGTTCACGTCGCTGGTCTTCGGGGTACTGATCGTCGAAGATCTCTTTGCCGTCGTCCTGATGGTGATGCTCTCCACCCTGTTCGTACAGCGGACCGTTGAACACGGCGTCATCGTCGGACAACTCTTTAAACTGATTTTCTTTCTGATTCTTTGGTTCGTCATCGGCATCTACCTGATTCCTACCTTCCTGAAAAAAATCAAAAAGTTCCTAAACTCCGAAACCCTGCTCGTCATCTCGTTGGGTCTCTGCCTAATAATGGTCGTCTTAGCGACCTATGCCGGATTCTCCGCCGCATTGGGTGCTTTTGTCATGGGTTCGATCTTAGCCGGGACCAACGAAGCGGAGAGCATCGAAAAGATTGTCGCACCGGTCAAGGATCTCTTCGGAGCGATCTTTTTCGTATCGGTCGGCATGCTCGTGGAACCCTCGCTGTTGGTTCAACACATCGGCCCCATTCTATTTTTGACCGTGGTGGTGATCGTCGGACAGATTTTTTACGCCACATTGGGATTTCTGGTTGCCGGACAAAACCTGAAGATCGCCCTGCAATCCTCCTTCTCGCTCGCCCAGATCGGAGAGTTCGCCTTCATCATCGCTTCGTTAGGCCTCACGATGGGTGTGACCAGCTCTTATCTCTATCCGATTGCCGTTGCCGTGTCGGTCATCACCACCTTCACCACCCCGTTCATTATGCGGTTGAGCGAACCCGCCTACCACAAAATCAACCGAATCCTTCCCCAATCGGTCAAACAGATTCTGGCCCGGTACAGTTCGGGCTCTCAGACCGTCAACAACGAACGCGAATGGCTCTCCTACTTGAAAAAATCGCTGCTGAATATATTTTTCTACTCGGTACTTTTAGGAGGTATCGCATGGCTCTCGTCGACCTACTACGCCCCCTTCATCGAGAGTCACTTCAGCGGATTTCTGGGCAAACTGATCACAACAACCACAACGATCATCTGCATGACTCCATTTCTTTGGGGGCTGGCATTTAGACACTTGAGCCGAAGACTATTCGTACCGCTATGGAAGGATCCGAGATTCAATCACGGACTGCTGGTCTCGCTGATCCTGCTGCGGATTCTCATCGCCCTGATGATCGTGTTAACCGTAGTGGCACACCTGAGCTCCTACCGGTTAGGCAGTGTCGCCGTTGTCCTGATCCTGCTGCTCTTTCTCGCTCTGTTCTGGAAAAAGATCAAAAAACGCTATCTCAAATTCGAGACCCAGTTCCTATCCAACCTGAACGAAAAAGACGAAAGCGGGAACGTTATCGCCACCGGAAACGGAAACTATCGGGCCAAATTCCTGCACATGGCACGGCTGACGGTCTCGCCCGACAGTCCTTGGGTCGGTAAGAAATTCGAGGAGCTCGACCTCCGGCTCCATTATGGGGTCACTATCGTTTCGGTATTGCGGGGTAGCCACCGCTACAACATTCCGAAACTCGACATGGTCCTGATGCCGGGAGACCGCATCTCGGTGGTGGGAACCGATACCCATCTGCAAAACTTCGCCTCGCGCATCGAGGTCCCGGTGGGTACCGTCGACCATGAGGATGTCATGATGTACAAATTCTCGGTCAGCCGGCAATCTGTTCTGATCGACATGACGATCGACCAGTTCAACATGATGAGTCGCGGAGCCTGTGCCATCATCGGAATCGAACGCAGCGACGGCTCCTTTGTCGAACCGCTGGATCTGGTCCGCTTCAAGCCCTACGATATGGTCTGGATCGCTGGCGATAAAGAGATGATCGAACGGGTTTTGATCGGAAACAAATCGATCGAAACGAAAAAATAATCGGTGCATTCGCGATACTCCTCTCTCGCCCGCTCAAAAAGGAAAGCCCCATCTTATCCACGCAAGCCCTCGGCATGGCTTGCGTTTTGTCAATAAGATGTCAAATAAAAGAGATCTTATTTTTTATTTCTCCGTTACAAAAGCGTATTTTTGTAGCATCGGATATATTTGTACCTATGATCCTGAAAGAACTTCTGACAGATGCGGACGTGATCGAGACCCAAGGCGATCTGAACCGTCCGATCACCGGCCTTACGTTCGATTCACGTCAACCGAATCCGCAAGGCATCTTCTTCGCCGTACGGGGAACACAAACCGACGGACATCGCTTTATCGACGATGCTATTCGACAGGGTGCTACGGCCATCGTCTGCGAAACATGGCCCGAGACCTTCAACGAGAAGGTGTGCTACATCCGGGTAGCCGACACCTCCGCCGCCATGGGACACATCGCCGCCGCATTCTACGGTTATCCGAGCCGACAGCTCAGACTGATCGGCATCACCGGCACAAACGGCAAAACAACAACTGCAACTCTGCTTTACGAGATGTTCCGCCGACTGGGCTACAAAGTCGGGCTGATTTCGACCGTTACCTACTGCATCGACAGCGAACAACGGGAATCGACCCACACGACTCCGGACAGCATCCGCCTGAACGAAATGATGGCCGAAATGGTCTCTGCCGGATGCGAATACTGCTTCATGGAGGTCAGTTCGCACAGCCTTGTCCAGCACCGCACCGAAGGACTCTACTTTTCGGGAGCCGTGTTCAGCAACATCACGCACGATCATTTGGACTACCACCATACATTCGCCGAATACATCCGGGCTAAAAAGATGCTCTTCGATGCCCTTCCTCCCGAAGCCTTCGCTCTGACGAATGCCGACGACAAAAACGGTAAAGTCATGGTGCAAAATACCCGTGCCCGTGTCGAAACCTATGCCTTACAGGCATTCGCCGACTTCCGTTGCCGGATCGTAGAGATGCTGTTCGACGGCATGCTGCTCAATCTGGACGGCTCGGAGGTTTGGGTCAAATTCTTGGGCCGGTTCAATGCCTACAACCTGACAGCTGTCTACGCCACGGCCCTATCGTTGGGCGCCGAACGCGATGAAGTGTTGCGGATCCTGAGTGATCTGCATCCGGTACGTGGCCGGTTCGAAACTATCCGCTCGGAGAAGGGCATTACGGCTATCGTCGACTACGCCCATACACCAGACGCCCTCCAGAACGTACTCCGAACCATCGACGAAATCCGAAAGAGAGGAGAGCACATCTACGTAGTTGTCGGATGCGGCGGGAATCGAGACAGGACCAAACGCCCCGAAATGGCAAAAATCGCCGTGGATCACAGCGACATGGCTATTTTCACTTCGGACAATCCCCGAATGGAGGATCCCGATGCGATCATCGAAGAGATGAAGACGGGCCTCAAAGCCTCCGACCGATATCTGGCCATCACCGATCGGCACGAAGCGATTCGGGCTGCGGTAGCACTGGCCCGTCCGGGCGACATCATTCTGATCGCCGGCAAGGGTCACGAAACCTATCAGGACGTGGGCGGCAAGAAGCACCATTTCGACGATCGGGTGGAGATCACCCAAGCGCTGATCGGTCACTAAACGAGTTGCAAACAACGAAACAGTCGGATCAACATGTTATATCACTTAGTAAAATATCTTTCGAACCACTTCGACATTCCGGGAACCGGCATGTTTCTCTCCCTGTCGTTCCGGGCTGCGATGTCGATCATCCTTGCTCTGGTCATCGGCATGATCTTCGGACGGAAAATCATCCGGATGCTACAACGGCACCAAATCGGAGAGGAGATCCGGAATTTGGGTCTGGAAGGACAGTTGCAAAAGAGAGGTACACCCACCATGGGTGGTATTATCATCCTGATCTCGATCCTTGTCCCGATCCTGCTGTTCGGCGACCTGACCAACATCTATACGCAGTTGATGATCATATCGACCCTGTGGCTCGGAGCCATCGGCTTCATCGACGACTACATAAAGGTGTTCAAAAAGCACAAAGAGGGGCTGAACGGCCGGTATAAAATCGTGGGACAGGTCGGACTCGGATTGATCATCGGATGCACCATGTGGCTCAATCAGGACATCGTTGTCAAGGAGAAAAGCAACAAGAACGTTCCGAGTGCCCAAGTGGAATATGTGGCGGAAAACGGAACGAACAATGCCGTGTACGTCACTCCCGCCGAAAAAAGCATTACAACTACGATTCCGTTCGTCAAAAACAACGAATTCGACTACCATTGGCTGATTCCGGGAGAGGGTAACACCTCCGACCTGTTGAGTTGGTTAGCCTATATCGTAATCGCCATACTGGTCATCACCGCCGTATCGAATGGCGCCAACTTGACCGACGGCCTCGACGGACTTTCGGCGGGCGTCTCGGCCACCATCGTTGTCGTATTGGGAATCTTAGCTTACCTGTCAGGCAACATCATCTATGCCGACTACCTGAACATCATGTACATTCCGACCAGCGGCGAACTGGTCGTATTTGCCGCGGCCTTTGCAGGAGCCCTCTTCGGATTCCTGTGGTACAACTGCTATCCGGCTCAAGTATTCATGGGCGATACGGGAAGTCTGGCCATCGGTGGAATCATCGCCGTCTTCGCCCTATTGATCCGCAAAGAACTGTTGTTACCGATTTTGTGCGGCATCTTTTTCATCGAAAGTCTTTCGGTCATCATGCAGGTGAGCTATTTCAAATACACGAAAAAGAAATACGGTGAGGGACGACGAATTTTTTTAATGTCGCCGCTACACCATCACTACCAGAAAAAGGGACACTTCGAATCCAAAATCGTCGTCCGCTTCTGGATCGTACAACTGCTGTTGGCCGCCATAACACTTGTAACGCTTAAAATCAGATAATCATGGAACGAATCGTCGTATTGGGAGGTGGAGAGAGCGGATGCGGATCGGCCGTATTGGCCCGCGTCAAAGGATTCGATGTCTTTCTATCGGACCGGGGCTCTATCGCGCCGAAATACAAAAGCCTGTTGGAACAGTGGAACATCCCCTACGAGGAGGAAACCCATACCGAAGTGAAGATTCTGTCGGCCGACCGGATCGTCAAGAGTCCCGGTATTCCAGACAAGGCTCCGATGGTCCAAGCTGCTGTAAAGAGAGGTATTCCGATCATTTCGGAGATTGAATTTTCGGCGCCTTATCTCACAGCTTCGACGATCTGTATTACCGGCAGTAATGGAAAAACCACGACGACGACACTTACCTATGAGATCCTGAAACAAGCCGGCGTAAAGGTCGGTCTGGCCGGAAACATCGGAGAGAGCCTTGCCCTGTCGGTCGCCACAAACCACTACGACTGGTATGTTATCGAACTGAGCAGCTTTCAGTTAGACGGTTGCTACACCTTCCGCACCGACATCGGTGTACTGATGAACATTACGCCGGATCACCTCGATCGGTACGACTACAAATTGCAGAACTACATCGACAGCAAATTCCGTATCCTGCAAAACCAACGTCCCGAAGATCGTTTTATCTACTGTGCCGACGATCCGCTGACCATAAAGAATCTGCCCAACCATCCGCTCCCCATGCGGGTGCTCCCGTTCAGTGTGAAAAAGGAGGAGGGATGTGCGGCCGTACTTCACGACGGAGTAATTTGCGTTTCGTTAGACGGAAAACAGGTGAACGTTCCGGCAGCCGAAATGAAAATCAAGGGAATCCACAACATATATAACGCCATGGCCGCTTCACTGGCCGCTCTGTCCGCCGGAGTCGATCCAAAATCGATCGAGCAGACGCTCCGCTCGTTTGCCGGCATCGAACACCGCCTCGAACCGTGCGGCACGATCGACGGTGTCGATTACATCAACGACTCGAAGGCCACGAACGTCGATTCGGTGTGGTATGCATTGGAGAGCATGACGCGGCCGGTTGTGTGGATTGCCGGCGGCACGGATAAGGGAAACGACTACTCACAGCTCTACGATCTCGTCAAGGAGAAAGTCAAGACGCTCGTTTGCATGGGAGTAGACAATTCGAAACTGAAGACCGCTTTTGCTGGACGGATTGAACACATCGTCGACACTCACTCGCTGGACGAGGCGATGACAGCAGCCCGTCAATATGCACAAGCCGGAGAAACGGTACTTCTCTCTCCGGCCTGCGCCAGCTTCGATCTGTTCAAAAATTACGAGGACCGAGGTCGTCAATTCAAAGCGTGGGTCGCCGCCCACAAATCATAAAGCCGATCACACCCGATGGAAGAGCGCAAAACGGCATCCGAAAAAGCCTCCCTTCTCGACCGTCTTTTCGGTGGGGACCGTATTCTGTGGATCATCATCGCCATACTGTCGATCATATCGCTGCTGGTCATCTACTCGTCGACCGCATCGATGGCCTATCGGAAAGCCGGTGGCGATACGGCCCACTACTTCTTCCAACAACTGAAATTCATTCTGCTCGGTTTTGTAGCCATGATCGTTATCCAACGATTCAACTACCAACGCTACGCCCGGCCAAAACTACTCTCGATCGTATTCATCGCGGCACTGCTTTTTATGTTGATGACCTTTTTTGTCGGTGTGAATCTGAATGATGCTTCACGCTGGCTCAAGGTTCCGATTCTCGGCGTTACGTTCCAGCCCTCCGACTTTCTGCGCATCGCCCTGATCGCAATTCTGGCCCGGCAATTAGCCAAACGGCAGGTCGGGATAGAGCGTATGCCGCTGCTGCCCGCCCTGACCCTTCGCGGTTGGAAGAAAAATCCGGAAAAGAATATCAACATCCTGATACGCAACACGCTTCCGATCTTAGGTCCGATCGTATTGGCCTGCGGGACTATCTTCATGTCGAACTTTTCGACCTCGGCCATCACGTTCTGTACCTGCTGGATTATGCTTTACGTCGGACGGGTCAAGACCAAAGAGCTGGTCAAACTACTCGTATTGATCGCCGGAGTGATGATCCTCGCCGTATCGGTCATGTACATCTTCAATATCGGCCGATCGCACACATGGGTCAACCGACTGGGCATCGGCACACTCGTCAACCAGACCGAGCAGACCGAAATGCAAAATGAAGACGATAACCTACAACAGGAACAGGCCCGGATCGCTATCGCCTCGGGTGGATTGCTCGGGAAAGGTCCCGGAAACAGTACGCAGCGCTCCAACCTGCCACACTCCTACTCCGATTTCGCCTACGCCTTTATCGTCGAAGAGTACGGGTTGGTCGGAGCCGTTACCATACTGTTCCTCTATCTGTGTATCTTCTTCCGCGGAATTGTAATTTTCCGGCGCTGCGGTACGGCCTTTCCGGGATTGTTGGTACTGGGACTCTGTCTGATGATTACGTTCCAAGCGATATGCAACATGCTGGTCTCCGTCTGCCTGTTCCCCGTAACCGGACAGACTCTGCCCCTGATCAGCTTGGGTGGCTCGTCCATTGTGTTTACCTGTATGGCATTGGGATTGATCTTGGGAATCAGCCGTCAGGTCAAGGAGCAGTCGCTGGACAGACCCCGCAAAGAGTCTTTACTCGAATAATCACGATATGGTTGTATCGAAAATAGTATCGAAACATGAATCGTAAACTGAAAATCATCCTGAGCGGAGGCGGCACCGGAGGACACATCTATCCGGCCGTTGCTGTCGCTGAAGCCTTAAAACAGAAATTAGGCGACAACGTGGAGATCCTCTTCGTCGGCGCTCAGGGCAAGATGGAGATGGAAAAGATCCCCGCATTGGGGTATAAAATCATAGGACTCCCCGTTGCTGGTCTGCAACGGAAACTGACCCTCCGCAATCTGGCGGTTCCGTTCAAGGTTCTGCGCTCGATCGGGATGGCCCGGAAAGTTCTCCGGGACTTCAAGGCCGATGCTGCTGCCGGATTCGGCGGATATGCCAGTGCGCCCGTATTGTGGTGTGCCCAGCGAATGGGAATTCCGACGCTCATTCAGGAACAGAACTCCTATGCAGGCGCTACGAACAAAATGTTGGCCTCAAGGGCCAAGCGTATCTGCGTCGCCTACGAGGGCATGGAACGCTTCTTCCCGAAAGAGAAGATCGTTCTCACGGGCAATCCGCTTCGGGGTCGCTTTTCCCAAAACGCTGAATTACGGGGAGAGGCCTTGAAATATTTCGGTTTCGACGAGAACAAACCGGTCGTTCTGGTCGTTGGCGGAAGCCTCGGAACCCGGACCCTGAACAACATGATGAAGGCAAACGTCGATCGGATCGTCGCAGAAAACAGGCTTCAAGTGATCTGGCAAACCGGAAAATATTATGAACGGGAGATGTCCGAGTTCATGCAGGGCAGAGCCGATCGGGGTATCTGGCGGGGAGCGTTCATCGACCGGATGGACTTGGCCTACGCGGCTGCCGATATTGTCGTCGCTCGTGCCGGAGCCTGCACGGTATCGGAACTTTGTCTAATCGGCAAAAGCACCATTTTCGTGCCCTCACCGAATGTTGCCGAAGACCACCAGACTAAAAATGCGATGGCCCTTGTCAAGAAGCAGGCTGCCTGCATCGTCCCCGACAAGGAAGCCGTAGAGAGGGTTTTTCCAGAGATCGATCATCTGCTCGCACAACCCGAAACGATGGAGCGCATGCGACAGAACATGCTGCATTTGGGTATCAGCGACTCGGCGAGTCGTGTAGCCGAAGAGCTAATAAATATTATTAAAAAATAGAAATGAAGTTTACTAAAGTATATTTCTTGGGGATCGGAGGCATCGGCATGAGTGCACTGGCTCGATACTGCCTGCACGAAGGCCTGCAAGTAGCTGGTTACGATCGAACTCCGTCGGAACTAACTGAGGCTCTGAGCCGAGAGGGAGCCCACATCACGTACGAAGATACGCCGGATACGATCCCCGCCAAATTTAAAAATCCGGCCGACACACAAGTCGTCTACACACCGGCTATTCCCTCGGACAGCCCCCAGCTGCTCTTCTTCCGCAACGGCAATTTCGAGATCGAGAAACGCTCCCGGATGCTGGGCGTAGTCTCCCGGAACAAGTTCCTGATGGCTGTATCCGGTACGCACGGCAAAACGACCACCAGCACTATGACCGCATGGTTCAACCACGAAGCGGCTGATGGAGGCAGTGCTTTTCTGGGCGGGATTTCGAAAAATTTCGACAGCAACTTGGTACTCGGAAAGGGCAACCGACTGGTCGCCGAGGCCGATGAGTTCGACCGTTCGTTTCTGCAGCTCTATCCGGACGTAGCCGTTGTCACCGCTGCCGACGCCGACCATCTCGACATCTACGGAACCCACGAAGCGGTCAAGGAGGCGTTCGCCGCGTTTATCGACCAGATCAAACCCGGCGGAACACTGATTCTGAAAAAGGGAGTGGACGTTGCCGTCCGCAACACAGCCATCAAGGTTTACCGCTACTCATACGACAGTCCCTGCGACTTCTATGCAGAACGAATCCGTGTCGGAGCGAACGGATGCTACACATTCGACATCGTCTGCCTGGACCGCACTCTTGCCGACTGCACGTTAGGCATTCCGGGATGGGTCAATGTCGAAAACTGCATCGCCGCCGTAGCCATGCTCTGGGCCAGCGGCAGCTTCGACGAAACGCGGTTGCGGCAAGCCATTACCTCATTTCGAGGAGTCAAACGCCGGTTCGACTTCTATGTCAACACCCCCCGGCACATCTACATGGACGACTATGCCCACCACCCGAATGAACTCCGCGCTACGATCACGTCGGTCCGGAAAATGTTTCCCGATCGCAAACTGACTGTCGTCTTCCAACCCCACCTCTACACCCGTACCCGCGATTTCGCTTCGGAGTTCGCCGACGCGCTGTCTCTCTGTGATGATGTACTGCTGCTACCGATCTATCCGGCACGCGAGGAACCGATCGAAGGGGTGAGCTCGGAGATGTTGCTCCCCATGATCCGTACCTCGGTCCAAATTGTCGAAAAAAGCGAACTGCTCGATACGATCCGCAAAAAAGATCCGGAATTATTGGTAACTTTCGGAGCAGGCGATATAGATCGATTCTGCACAAAAATAGCCGCACTGCTGTCTGAATAACATCCTATCTGTACCGTGAAAAAGTCGTTGGCCATAACCCTGAATCTTTCGGCATGGATCCTGCTTATCCTCTATCTGTCGTTCGCCCTGCACTACACGAACCGACAGAAGAAAGAGCGTCTGTGCAAAGGAATCAACGTCACGATTCTCGACAGCGCCGAACGAAAATTCATCACACCGGCTATGGTAAAGATGTGGTTCGAGACGGAAAAGATAAAGGTAATCGGAGAAAAGCTCCTGTCGATCAACACGATCGAGTTGGAAAAGTTTATCGGCCGTCGGGGTTATGTCCGCACGGTACGGGTCTACACTTCGATGGACGGAATGCTAAACATCGAGATCTCCCAACGCCGCCCGATCGTCCGCTTCAATACACAGAACGGATACAACTTCTATGTGACCGAGGATAACTACATTCTACCGGCCCAACGCCACTTCGTTACCTACGTGCCGATCGTTACGGGATACGTCCTTCCTCCCTTCCACCGAGACTACGTCGGACCTCTCGACAGCTTCGCCCACAGCGAAGAAAAAAAAGTAGAAAAAAGTTACCTGTTTTTGTCGAAACTAATTAATTTTGTAAAATTCGTGGATGGTGACGATTTTTGGCGCTCGTTCATCGTACAGATCAACGTGGAAGGGGGTGGCGCAGAACAACAATACGACCCTGATATAGAGATTGTTCCACGAGCAGGGAATCAGGTCATTCTGCTCGGAAGAGTCGACGGTTATCAGGAAAAATTGAACAAACTGCTCGCCTTCTACAAGAATGCCGTCGCCTACGAAGGCTGGGAAAAGTTCAGATACATAAATTTACAATATAAAGATCAGATTGTCTGCATCGAAAATAAATAATTGAGACAGTGGAAAACGGGGGTTATATCGTTGCGATCGATTTAGGGAGTAATACAGTGGTTGCAGTCGTCGGGACAAAAACCGAAGACGGAAAAATCCGAATTCTCGACAAGGAGATCTCCACCGTTCAGGGAGCGGGGATGGTTCGCGGCGAGATCAAAAACATCGACTTGGTGTCGCAAAGCATCAAAAATGCAGTAAACGCCATCGAAGAGCGGATGGGCATACGAATTACCGAAGCCTATACCGGCATCTCGGGCCAACACATCCGCAGCGTAAAACAACCCTACTACGTATTTGCCAGCCGCGGCGACGAAATCCGTCAGGAGGACGTCCGTCAACTGCACGACAGCATGCGTAACGTACCGGCTCCGGACGGCGAAAAAATCCTTCAGATCATCCCTCAGAACTACATCATCGACGATAAGGAGGAGACCGCAAATCCAGTCGGAACGTTCGGTAACAAATTAGCCTCGACGTTCAACATCATCTTGGGAGACACGGTCGCCATCAACCGCCTTGAGATGGCCCTCAAACGGGTGAATATCGCTCCGCTGGGCCTCTATCTGAACGCTATCGCCTCGGGTGAAGCCGTACTTACTCCCGACGAAAAGGAGGAGGGCGTTGCCGTAATCGACATCGGCGGCGGAACAACCGACGTCGTCGTCTACCAAGACAACATCATCCGACACGTAGGGATCGTGCCGATGGGTGGAAACGTGATCAACAAGGATATCCGCTCGTACGGCATTCTTGAGAAACACGTAGAGAGCCTGAAAACTCGATATGGTGAGGCCATGCGCGACGCAGCCCAACCGGATAAATACATTACGACTCCGGGGCTCAGTGCCAAAGCCTCCAAGGAGATCTCCGCCCAGAATCTGGCAGCCATCATCGAGGCCCGGATGCTGGACATCATCGACTTTGCCATCGAAGAGATCAAAAAATCGGGATACCACGACAAATTGGGGGCCGGAGTAGTCCTCACGGGTGGTGGAGCCCAACTCAAACATGTCGACCTGCTCTTCAAAAGCTACACCGGACTGGATGCACGGGTTGCCGGAGCAGAGAGCAATCTGGACGAAAGCAGTCTGGAATCCGCAGGAAGTCCGGCTCTGGCTACGGCCATTGGTTTGCTGATGAAGGCCTATGAAGATCGGGCTCAAAACAAAACTATAAATCGAAGTAGACCATTGTCGCCCCGTCCTGCCACGAAAGAACAGCTGTCCAATACCGGTGTTAAACGTAATCTAAACGATTTCTACCAAAGGCGGCAAAACATCAACGAAGGAACCGAAGGTGGAGAAGGCGGAGAAGGCGGAGAAGGCGGAAATAACAAAACGAAAAAGACTACTATAAAAGACAACAAGCAAGAGAAACCAAGTGCCATCAAACGTTTCCTCAATCGGTTACGCGACTACCTTGAAGAAGACGAAATTGAAGACAACGAAATATAATTCGGATCGAAGTCGACAAGTTTGAGAGATTTCATAGCTAAATGAACCCATAACTGCGGGACGATCCACTAACATTGAAAACATGTCTGAAGAGAACAAAATAATCGATTTCGAAATTCCCAAGTTATCCCCCTCCATCATTATGGTCACCGGTGTGGGCGGAGGCGGAAGCAATGCCGTCAACCACATGTACGAACTGGAGATTGCCGACGTCTCGTTCATGGTCTGCAACACCGACCCTCAGGCTCTGCGCAACAGTCCCGTTCCGGTAAAGGTTCGCCTCGGACAAAACGGACTCGGAGCAGGAAACAATCCGGAAAAGGGCCGGCAAGCAGCGTTGGAGAGTCTGGACGAAATCATCGAAATATACAAGAGAGAGGGAACGAAGATGGTCTTCATCACGGCCGGTATGGGTGGTGGAACCGGAACTGGAGCCGCTCCCGTAATTGCCCGGGCGGCAAAAGAGATGGGCATATTGACCGTCGCAATCGTTACGATCCCGTTCAAAACCGAAGGTCCGAAACGAATGAGACAGGCCTATCAAGGTATCGAAGAGCTGCGCGGATGTGTAGACTCCCTCTTGCTTATCAACAACGAGAATATTCAGGAGATTTTCGGAAAACTTACCCTGACCGAAGCCTTCGGCAAAGCCGATGATATTTTGGCCACCGCCGCGAAGGGAATCGCCGAGGTCATCACACGGGAAAATACCGTCAATGTGGATTTCGCCGATGTACAGACCGTCATGACCGACAGCGGTGTCGCCCTGATGGGATCGGGCAGAGCATCGGGCGAAGATCGGGCCATGAAGGTGGCCAATATGGCACTCGAATCCCCGCTGTTGAACCACAACGACATTGCAGGGGCCAAAAATATCCTGATCAACATCACCTCGGGTGACGAAGAGATCACCTTGGAAGAGACCTACATGATCACCGAATACATCCAAGAACGTGCCGGCAACAATGCCGACATCATCTGGGGTGCGGGTAAGGACGATTCGCTCGGAACGGATATCGAAGTAACGATCATTGCGACCGGATTCGACTATACACAGATGAATATGGTAAGCTACTCGCCGCTGCAGGATTACAAGGACATGCAACGCAAGGCTGCCATGAAGCAACAGGCCGAACAGGAGCAGCAGCAGGCAGCAGACTCTTCAGAGAGTCAAACGGAGGAGCCTGTTACGCAGATTCTACCTGAGAACGGGCCAAGAAGACAGCGTCCGGAGCCGATAAGCGCAGCTCCTGCTTCCACTCCTGTCGTACCCACGCCCAAGCAACCGGTTCCGGAGCAGCCTCATACGCCTCAACCGGCGGCTCACAAGCCCTCTTTCCATACTACCCCACGTCCTCAACCCAAACCGATCTCCGGTCCGATGGCACAACCCGCTATCGAATCGAAGAAGCAGGGGGAGGCCGAGTTAGACATTGACGAATGGGAAAAGCGTCCGGCATTTGTCCGTCGGAATATCAAATTCGTCAAGGACAGCTCTTCGGATGGAACACGCTCCCGGGTGGTATTGAAAGACGAAACACCGACCGACCACAATTCGGGTCAAAACGGATCGCTGTTTTAAACATAGCACATAAGGACCTATTTTCGCCATATACGCTTTGAGCTATTTATATATTTCGTCTGTTGTATTCAACACTTTTACGTTTCAAGATGGAGTCATTCTATCGTTGATCGTCTTGCTGTTGTGCATTTCGGCCATCGTGTCGGCCTCCGAGACAGCCTTTTTCTCGCTCTCGCCACACGACATCGAACGGTTCAAAAAAAACAAAGACCGGACAAGCAAAACGATCATCACACTGCTCTCTGCTGAAAAGTATCTGCTCGCGACAATTTTAATAGCCAACAATCTGGTCAATGTCTGCATCGTCGTTCTGGCCAACGGTCTGATCGACTCGTTGATCGATTTTGGCGATGCCTCCGGCTGGGAGTTCCTGATCAAAATGGTGGTCGTGACCTTCCTGCTGTTGCTATTCGGGGAGATCATGCCGAAAATCTTTTCGTCATACAACCCGATCCGGATCGCCAAAATAATGGCACTGCCCCTATCGGGCCTGAAATCGCTATTCAAACCCTTTGCCTACTTGCTGATCCACTCGGGCAACTACATCAGCAAGAAATTCTCCGACAAACACGACAACATCTCGATCGACGAGCTTTCAAATGCCATCGAGATGACCTCCGATCAGAATGCAGAAGAGAAGCAGATGCTGTCGGAAATCGTCGATTTTGTCCACACAGAAGTAGGAGAGATCATGAAGCCCCGACTGGATATCGTTGCCCTCGACCTCAAGTCAAACTTCGAGGAGGTGCGCCAGACGATCGTATCTTCCGGTTTCTCTCGGATTCCGGTCTTCGAAGAGAATATCGACAAAATCAAGGGAATCCTATACGTAAAAGATCTGCTTCCCTACATCACGAAGGATAAAAACTTCGAGTGGCAGAACCTGATTCGGAAGCCCTATTTCGTTCCGGAGCACAAAAAGATCAATGAATTGCTCGAGGAGTTCCGGACCAACCAGATTCACATTGCCATCGTCGTCGACGAGTACGGTTCGACGTTGGGGCTGCTTTCGCTTGAGGATATTCTGGAGGAGATCGTCGGCGAGATCTCGGATGAATCGGACCGCGAACAGACTTTTTACAAAAAACTCGCCCCGAACATCTACCTCTTCGACGGGAAAACCCACCTCAACGATTTTCTGGAGGTCTTGGGACTGGACGACAGCTATCTGGACTCCGTGAAAGGTGAGGCCGAAACGATCGCCGGCCTGATGTTAGAGATCCGAAAAGATTTCCTGCACCCGGGCGAATCCCTGACCTGCCGCGACCTGATGCTTCAAGTCGAGACGGTCGACGGCCTTCGTATCGACAAAATCAAGGTTACCCTTCTCTCCGACCCCACTACGACACGCTGACGTCAGCAGGGGGGAGAGAACTTCTCCTGATGCTCTTTCTAAAATTCACAACAAAGAGGAAAACAGGTCAAAAATAGGTGAACGCGTTCCTCTTCCACGCATCCCCCCTTCCATAAAAACCTATTCCATGGGCGTTTGTGGCACTCCTTAAATCCCCTCTCCTAAAAATAAGAAACGTGCAGGAAAAATTGACTTATACAGGCCTGCCTCTGCGAGAAAAAGGGCAAAGTTCCCATTAGCAAATGGACATACCGAATCCGGAACGCTCCTCTATCTCCCCTCTCTCATTAAAATACCTCACGGAGAATCGATATTGAGCGAACCGTACGGATCGCATCGAGATGATATCCGAAAAATTCCAAGATCGATTCGAGAAAGGCCGAACGGCGCTCACGAGAGAGCCTCAACTCATCGAGCTCATCAGCGGAACAATCCATCAGATGACCCAACAGCGAGGAGTTCTCCTGATCCATACACACCGCATGTATCGGCAACGAGGGCGTAAACAGTCCACTACGCATATCGAAGAAGGCTCCATCGGAGAACTCATTTCCGGGATAAAAACCCAAATAGGCAGAGAGCTGGACCAAAAACCAGAGGTGAAAATTCGCGACCCCCTTTTCCATACGGTCCAACCGGATGACCGAATCCGAGATAAAATCGAACAACGCACCATTCGGCTCCGATTCCCGAATCAACCGATACAACACTTCGGCCATGAAGAGCGAAATCGTACTCTTGCGGACATCGAATGGGAGGGAAGACAAAGGCACCAGATTTCGAATCTCGCGGATACGGTGCATCTGGGCATGCGGCGACACCCCGGCCTCCAGCTCCACCAAGAACATCGGCTGCAACAGCGCGGCCTTATTTCCCCGTCCTCGAGAGCTATGAACCCCCTGTACCATATAATTCATCCGACCATACAGATCGGTCAAAAGATAAGCTACCAGCGAACTCTCCCCGTACTTGATCGTATGCAATACGATTCCTCGTGCTTTATAGTTCTGCATGACTACCGTTTCAGAAGAAACGCGGCCAACTTCTCCACAGCTCGACCACGATGACTGATGGCATTCTTCGCTTCGGAATCCATCTCGGCAAAGGTCGTCGAGTATCCGTCCGGAACGAACAACGGATCGTACCCGAAACCTGCCGTACCACGAGGTTCTTCGGCTATCGTACCGTTCACAATCCCCTCGAAAAGATACTCCTTACCATCCAGTATCAAAGCAATCACCGTACGGAAACGGGCTTTTCGATTCTGTTTGCCCGACATATTTTTCAACAACAGGGCCATGTTATCGAACGAATTCTTTGCATCGCCGGCATAACGAGCCGAATAGACCCCCGGAGCCCCATTCAATGCGTCGACCTCGAGCCCCGTATCATCGGCAAAGCAACTCTCCCCGGTCCGGTCGTACAGGAAACGGGCCTTCTGCAGTGCATTTCCTTCAAGGGTCTGCTGATCCTCAGGGATATCCTCATTGATGCCCAACGACCGCATCGACTCGATCTGGAATGAATCGCCCACAACCTCCTGAACCTCCTTAAGTTTATAAATATTATTTGTAGCGAAATATAATTTCATAGTTTTAGAGAATAAACTAAGCTTTACAGCTCTTACTTAACTGATAATCAACAACAATCTTATCAATAATCATCTTGACCAAACGATCAATCTCCTTATCGGGGCTGTAATCGGCCGGACAAACGTAGTTCACCCGATTGTCGCGGATCAGCCGCAGCATCTCCTGTCGTTTCTGCCGAGAACGGGGATTGTAGACCGCAATGGAGTGACCTCCCTGCTGTTTTACCAACTTCATGCAGGGAATATCGGTCGTCCCGTCACCAAAGTAGATCATGTGCCGGAACTGCACCGGACGCTTCTCCTCCTCGATGAACTCATTGATCCGGACGCTGTCGTAGACACTCTCAATCCCCTTGTTGATTTTGAAGATAAACTGCGTTTTGTTCGTATAATTGACCGCCACGGCAGGCCAATAGGCCACACCATCGACGTTGTAAAAGAACGAACAGGCATATATCTTACGAAACTCCTTAGCAATCGGCGTCCCTTCGATCATCTCACGCAACCCCGAGGAGTTGATGTAGTGGTGTAGCTTGATACCCCGCTCTGCCGCATAGGCATTGATGCGCGGAAACCACTCTTTCACCCCTTCGTACAACTCGATGTTCTGCCCCGACTGCGCGAACGATTCACGCCGGAGCGATTTACCCGCACTCTGCGCCTCGTGCAACATCTGGTACATATAGGCCAGAATCGGGTCTCCGTCCTGTTCCAATGCGGTTTGGTTGCTCTTCTCCCAGAATTCGTGGTTGCTTTTACCGATCGCCGGAATAAAATCATACTCCTGCATGTTCCCGGGCGAAAGGGTTCCGTCGAAATCGTAGATCAACGCCACAACTAATTTTTTAGCCATAACCGTAAATTTTGTCCATAAAGGTATAAAAAATCGAAGAAAACAAGGCATTTACCCTCAGCACTTCTGCCGATTCCGCATAATGCGGTACAATTTATCAGCCTTATTACCCAGCGACGGTACGGGACCCTGTCGCAAACGATCCAACACTTCAAGAAGTTCCTCTTCGACCCACGATGCACAATGCGGAAGCCTACACAAAATCTCCATGCACCAAACCCGGACCGATGGAGGCATGTCTGGATCGATCAAACGGATAAAGGCCGCCTCCATAACACGTTCCGCTTGATCTGAGGGAAAGTCGACTCTCGGATCAGACAACAGCCGAACGAACATCTTACCGTACAACCGCATGACACCGTGATGTGTCGACTTGATAAAGCTATCCGCGACTTGCGTACAATAACGATACAGCCTATCTGTATCGTACGAAAAAGCAAAATCCAATGCCCAAGCCGCCCGAAAAGCCACTTGTTTCGGCCCGCGTAGACTCAAATCCAACGCCCCTTCAAAAAGATCGTCCGCAACAATCATCTGCCCGCAATCTCGTGCATCCAACCGATCAAACGTACGTGTCTCTAATCTCTCCCGTAGCTCCATATTCGCCTCGTCTATATACTCAACGTTTTCTTGACAAGCACATTTCTCCTTGTTTCGCCCCCACTTGCCTTGCCCATATCGCAAAAAAACTGCGGACGAGGCCCACACCCCGTCCGCAATCCCTATGTTTTCTAAACTGCCTCTTACTTCACCTCAACCATCCAACCGTATGGATCGGGTTCTTCGGCATACTGAATCGCACGCAAACGATGATAGAGTTTCGTGCAGTATGGACCTGCCGCCTTGCCGTCACCATACACGAACGTACGATCATTGGACGGGTCGTAGATCGATCCGATCGGCGAAATCACGGCAGCCGTACCACAAGCCCCGGCCTCATCAAACGTAGCCAACTCCTCATAGTCCACTACCCGTTGCTCCACCTTCAAGCCCAACTCCTTGGCCAGAGTCATCAGGCTCTTATTGGTAATCGAGGGCAATACCGAGTGGGACTTCGGCGTAATATACGTTCCCTGCCGGATTCCAAAGAAGTTGGCACCGCCACACTCGTCGATGTGCTTTTTCTCTTTGGCATCGAGATACAAGACACACGGATATCCCTTTTCGTGGCCAATTTCGCCCGACGTCAAGCTGGCAGCATAGTTTCCCCCGACTTTGACATGTCCCGTTCCAAGCGGAGCCGCACGGTCATGATCCCGATCGATCATCGCCTTGATCGGATTGAATCCCTCCTTATAATAGGGACCAACGGGAGTTACAAACATCAGCAACAGGTACTCCTGAGAAGGATTGACCCCGACCTGAGCCGAAGTTCCCAACAGCAACGGCCGGATATAGAGCGAAGCGCCCGTTCCATAGGGCGGGACAAAACGTTCATTCGCCTTCACCACCCGCTTCATCATATCTACAACCAAATCTACCGGGGGAATAGCCATTTTCAAATAGTCGGCCGAAGATTGCAGCCGCTTGGCATTCTCTTCGGGACGGAAAATACGGATCACTCCATCCGCGCCACGAAAGGCCTTCTGTCCTTCGAAAACCTCTTGTCCGTAATGCAAGCAAGTTGCCGCCATGTGCAACGATACGGTTTCATCCGATGTAAGTTCGGGTTCGCTCCAAGACCCATTGCGGTAGTAACTCCGTATATTATAGTCTGTTTTCAGATACCCGAAAGATAGGTTTTTCCAATCTAGTTCCATAACCTTCTCTCTTTTTATCATTCGTTTTTATTGTTGTTTCTTTTTTTAGAGGATAAGCAGAAGTCAGCCCTCTCACGCACCCCTTCGTGCAGTGTTATCCGATCATCGTTCCGTTTCCAACCTTGTCGACCGGAGAGAGAAGCACCATCTTACCCGACGGATCCTGAGCCATCAGAATCATCCCCTCGGACAAAACTCCTTTCAGCTCACGCGGCTCAAGATTGATCAACACCAGCACCTGACGTCCGACCAACGACTCCGGAGTGTAAAACTCGGCTATCCCCGATACAATCGTCCGTTTGTCAATGCCCGTATCGATCGTCAACTTCAGCAATTTTTTCGTTTTGGCGATCTTTTCTGCCGCCAGAATCGTCGCTGAACGGATATCCATCCGATTGAAATCATCGAACACGATACTCTCTTTCTGCGGTTCGATCTTATGCTCCGCCTCCTTGGCCATATTGGCCTTCTTCGTATCGGCCAACTTCTTCAGCTGCGCCTCGATCGTACTGTCCTCGATCTTCTCAAACAACAGAACCGGAGTGCCGATCTCGTGACCCGCAGCCAACAAATCGGTATCGCCCAACCGATCCCAACCGAAGTGATCCACCTGCAACAGTTTCAGAATCTTTTCTGCCGTAAACGGCATGAAGGGTTCAATCCCGATCGCAATCGACGCCGTAATCTGCAGGGCAACGTTCAAAATGGTCTTAACCCGCTCGGGATCCGTCTTGTATACCTTCCAAGGCTCCGTATCGGCCAGATACTTGTTGCCCAGACGGGCGATGTTCATCGCCTCCTTGAGGGCCTCCCTGAAGCGGAAATTCTCGATATCCTCTTCGAGCGACTTCTTGATCGTCGGCAGTTCGCTGAGAATATCCCGATCATAGTCGGTCAAGGTGCCACACTCGGGCACACGCCCTGCATAGTATTTATGCGTCAGAACCAAGGCCCGATTCACGAAGTTACCCAACACGGCCACCAGCTCGTTGTTGTTCCGGGTTTGAAAATCGCGCCACGTAAAATCGTTATCCTTGGTTTCGGGGGCATTGGCGCACAGCACGTAGCGCAGAACATCCTCCTTGCCCGGGAACTCATCCAGATACTCATGCAACCACACCGCCCAATTGCGCGACGTAGAGATCTTTTCGCCCTCGAGATTCAAGAATTCGTTGGCCGGCACATTATCCGGCAAGATATATCCTCCGTGTGCCCGCAACATGGCAGGAAAGACGATACAGTGAAAAACGATGTTGTCTTTCCCGATGAAATGGACCATTTTGGTATCCTCGTCTTTCCAATATTTTTCCCAATCGGGCGTCAGCTCCTTCGTTGCGGAGATGTATCCGATCGGGGCATCGAACCACACGTACAGCACCTTTCCTTCTGCCCCTTCGACCGGGACGGGAATACCCCAATCCAGATCGCGGCTCACGGCACGCGGCTGGAGGCCGAGGTCAAGCCAACTCTTGCACTGTCCGTACACATTGACCTTCCACTCCTTGTGTCCCTCGAGGATCCACCGGCGCAAAAAGGCCTCATGCTTGTCGAGTGGCAGGAACCAATGGGTTGTCTCCCTCATCACCGGAACAGAACCGGTTATCGCACTCCGCGGATTGATCAGATCGATCGGACTCAACGTACTGCCACACTTCTCGCACTGATCTCCGTATGCCCGATCATTCTGGCAGTGGGGGCAGGTCCCCACGATATAACGGTCGGCCAGAAACTGTCCGGCCTCTTCGTCATAATACTGCATCGTCGTCTTTTCGATGAACTCTCCCTTATCGTATAGGGTACGGAAAAAATCCGACGCTGTCTTGTGGTGCACCGGAGAGGTCGTCCGGGAATAGATATCGAACGACATGCCGAGTCGCTTGAATGAGTCCTTTATAATATTATGGTACTTGTCGACGATATCCTGTGGCGAAACGCCCTCCTGACGGGCCTTGATGGTAATAGGGACTCCGTGTTCGTCCGATCCGCACACCGAGATCACGTCCTCGCCGCGCAAACGCAAGTATCTCACATAGATGTCCGACGGGATATATACTCCCGCAAGGTGCCCGATATGCACCGGTCCGTTGGCATAAGGAAGTGCCGATGTAACAAGATAGCGTTTAAACTTTTTCATCGTAAAGTCAAAAAAACAATAATCCGTACAAAGTTATGAATTTTTCGCCAATATACACTTCTACTGCCGATAATTCCCCGACAACTATTTCTTCAGCGGTTCGAATCCCCGTCCGTAGACCCCCATCACATTCGCATAGGTAATAAACGCTTCGGGATCGACCCTCTTGATCAGCTTGAAGAGCACACCTGTCTCGTAACGCCGACACACCACCATCACCACTTTGGTCGGTTCACGGGTAAACCACTTTTCGCCGTCGATCAGCGTGACGCCACGTCTCATCTCGGTCGAGATCGATTCGGCAATCTCCCGATAGCGGGACGAGATAATCATGATCTGGGCCGACTGACGGTTTCCTGCAACCACCGCATCGATCGTGTAGCCGTTGACAGCCACCATGACCCCTCCGTAAATTACCGTAGCGATATCCTTGAAAATAAAGAACGAACATCCAATGATCAACAGATCGCAAAGCATGATGATTCGGCCGTAGCTGATCGTTTTATACTTGTTGATAATCATGGCTATGATATCGGTACCTCCGGTACTTCCGCCCTGCGTGAAACAGATTCCGATGCCGCCTCCCGCCAAAGCTCCACCGAGCAGTACGGACAAAAGCTTGTCCTCGCTGAGACCCAGAATATTATTCGGAATCACACCCTGCATGACCGACATAGCTGCCGATATGAAGATAATGGCGTAGAATGTCTTGGCTCCGAACCGTACACCGATCATGGCCGAGCCCAAAGCAATCAGGAAGCCGTTCAGCACCAAGTACGACAATCCCAGCGGGATACCTCCGTCCGCACCTCCCGTAGCATAATAGATCAACAATCCGACACCGTTGATTCCACCTCCCACCACATCGGCAGGCATCAATATGCCGATCCATGCAAAAGAGTAGAGGATCAACCCGACAGAGATCACGGCATACTCCTTAACCGTTTTCATACCTCCCGTACGCTGCACCTTATTTTTCATAACACCCTATATCGATAAAACGCGGAAGCGAAAAAATCGATCGCTCCCCAAATCCGACAAAAGATACGCATAATTCCTCAAAGTTGGCCCGCAAGGCATCGGGAAAAACACTATTTTTGTATAAATTTTATTGTGTGCCGAAAGATTCGTCCAATACACAGATACTCTATGCCGACGTCATCCTGCCGTTGGCCGTACCGTGTATGACCTTTTCGGTACCGGAACCCCTGCGGCAACAGATCGTTATCGGCCAACGCGTAATCGTACCGATCGGGAACCGAAAGCTCTACACGGGAATCGTCGACCGCCTGCACACCGAGGCCCCGTCCTACTCTCGCATCAGAGCAGTCGTCCGTCTTGTCGGGGCCGATCCGATTGTAACCTCCGAACAACTCGATCTGTGGCACTGGCTCTCCTCTTATTATATGGCTCCGCTGGGCATGGTCATGCGGACCGCCCTGCCCGCCGAATTCAAATCGAGCGGACTTTCCGAAGAGGAGACCCATAAAAACGACTTCGTCCCGCGTAGCGAACCGGCATTGCAGTTGCATCCGGAGATCGACAGCGAAGCCCGCCTGCACGAAGTCCTCGACTCTCTGCACCGGGCCAAAGCCCAACACCGAGCCCTGATCGAATACCTGCATCGAGCAGAGATCCAGAGCTATGCGGCCCCAACCGCAATCCCCCGACGCCTGCTCAACATTTCAGCGGCCGTATTGAAGTCGATGATCGACAAACGTATCCTGATACAAACCGAAATAACCTCTCC
>URBJ01000009.1 GCA_900546005.1 uncultured Alistipes sp.
GTCGTACGACAGCAGATTTACAGTCTGCCCCATTTGGCCACTCTGGTATCCGCCCTTGCAACGAGAATGAACCCGCAGCGGGCACAAAAGTAAAAATCATTTTTGAATCTGCAAAAATAATTTTACCTCCATGCGAAATTTATCCGGTTCCTGAATCTGTTTTTCGTGCTGTTTGCCGAATGATTGACGCGCCGGGATAAGGGCAATGACTAATGACCTTGACCGGATCGAAAGATCGAAAGATCCGATGATTCATGGTCCGCTATTCAATATAAAAATAAAACAGGAAAAACTCGGTGGATCATTGCGGACAGTCTCGTGTCGTAGTTTGTTTTGGCTCTTCTATATTCGACGATAGGGTGATAATCTGGATACCTCTCGGCAGGCAGTGTAAACAAAAGGATGATGTGTCGTGGTAGCCATCTTCGAAACTCGTTTTCATTTGTCTCTACGCACACCTTTGCGTATATTTGTACGCAAACTATTCGAGATAAACATGATCTATCGGAGCAAAGCCCCTTTACGTATCGGTTTCGCCGGTGGCGGTACCGATGTCAGTCCCTATTCGGATCTTTATGGCGGGGCCGTGTTGAATGCGACCGTGTCGCTCTATGCCCGGGCTGCGATCGAACCGATTGCCGAACCGAAAATTACCCTTCAGGCATGGGATCAGCAGATTCTATGCGAATACGACCTTGCTGAAGAACTTCCGGCAGACGGTCGTCTGGAACTGCTGAAGGCTGTCTATAATCATTTCAGTAAAAATTACGGGATCAAACAGGGATTCCGTCTCTATACAAGTGTCGATGCACCTCCCGGGTCGGGACTCGGTTCCTCGTCGACTCTGGCTGTGGCGCTGACCGGGGCCTTTGCCGCATGGCTCGATCTACCGTTGGGCAGTTACGAGATTGCCCACTTGGCCTACCGCATCGAACGGCAGGAGATGGGAATGGCCGGAGGAAAGCAGGATCAGTATGCCGCAACATTCGGAGGGTTCAACTACATGGAGTTTTTCCGAGATGATAAGGTGATTGTCAATCCGTTGCGTATCGACGAGGCGTATATCAACGAGTTGGAGAGCCGGCTGTTGCTGTTCTATACCTCACAGAGCCGGTTGTCGGCTTCGATTATCGAGGAGCAGCAGCGAAACGTAAAGTCCAACAATCGTAGCTCGATCGAGGCGATGCACGTCATCAAGCAACAGGCCGCCGAGATGAAGGAGGCCATGCTGACCGGTCGGATCGATCGTATCGGACACTTGCTCCACGAGGGATTTGTCTATAAGAAAAAGATGGCGGAAGGGATCTCCAATTCGTGGATCGATGAGATCTATGAAGCAGCCATGGAAGCGGGTGCCGAAGGGGGTAAGGTGTTGGGAGCCGGAGGAGGCGGTTTTATGATGTTCTTTTGTCCGGATGCCCGGCGCGGGCAGATTATGCAGGCACTGTCGAAGTTCAATGGCCGTATTCAGAATTATCAATTTGTAAGGGACGGATTGAAACAATGGAAAATCTGACAAAAGAGATCCATCAGGAGTCGCGGGTGGGTATTGTTTTGGCCGGTGGGTTGGGGACCCGTCTGAGAGGTGTCGTGGATAATCTTCCGAAATGCATGGCCCCTGTTGCCGGTCATCCGTTTTTGTACTATCTGCTCCGGTATATGGAGCGGCAGCGTTTTACGCGGGTGATTCTGGCCTTGGGGTACCTGCATGAACGGGTAAAGCAGTGGATTTCCGAGACGGAGTGGAGTTTTCGTGTGGATTTTTCAGTGGAGCAGACACCTCTTGGAACTGGAGGGGCGATCGGGCAGGCTTTGACGCAGGTTGACGGACATCGGGTGTTTGTGCTCAACGGGGATACCTTTTTCGATGCCGATCTCGACCGGATGGAACAGCTGCATAGCATGTCTCATGCAGATATTACTTTGGCTCTGAAACCCATGACGAATTTTTCGCGATACGGTGTCGTAGTTTGCGGTGCAGACCATCGTATCGAGTCGTTTCTTGAGAAACAGCCGCGAGAACAGGGTGAGATCAACGGGGGAATCTATCTGCTCGAAACTTCGACGGTAATGAAGACTCTTCCCGAAGGACGGTTTTCATTCGAAACCGATGTTTTGGAGAGGCAGGTATCTCGCTTGTGCATGATCGGATGCCCGGATGACGGCTATTTTATCGACATCGGTATTCCGGAGGATTATGCAAAGGCCGATGCCTATTTTCGTACACAACATGTCTAATTCTGTCCTCTTATGATGGGAACGGATCGTTTTGATACGCTTTTTCTCGATCGCGACGGAGTGATCAATAGACTCCGTCCGAAGGATTATGTCAAAACATGGGAGGAGTTCGAATTTATCTCCGGCAGTGTCGAGGCGCTGAGGATATTGGCCTCTCGGTTTCGATACATCCTTGTGGTGACGAACCAACGCGGAGTGGGGCGCGGCGTGATGACCGAACAGGACCTTCAGACGATTCACGACAAAATGTTGCAGGAAATTCGGCAGGGAGGAGGACGGATCGACCGGATATACGTCTGTACGGCGGTCGATGATCGGGATCCGGACCGGAAACCCAATATCGGCATGGCGTTGAAGGCCCGGGCGGAGTTTCCAGACCTTGATTTTACCCGTTCGATTATGGTGGGGGACAGTGCGACCGACATGGAATTCGGACATAGAATCGGGGCGGAGTGTGTATGGATCGGTTGCGGACCGGATCGTACGGAACCCTCGTTCGAATCGCTGTATGCCTTTGCAAAGAGTCTGTCCGTCGACAGGTAGGTAGATCTACCTGAAAATTACACCTGTTTCTCGAAGAGCGTTTTTATTCCGGAAGGGTTTGGCGATGCGCTCTTTCGTTCGTACATTTGCAGGCTGAATCTTTATTTTAATGCGACTGTATATGTCACGGATTCGAAAAATCGTATTGGCTCTGATGTTGGTCGGCTCTCTGATCGGAGGGCAAACCGTTTCGGCGCAGATCTATGTCAAATTGAACGGATTGTATGCACTGGCCGGGGTGATCAATCCGGCTGTCGAATTTACGTTGTCGCCGAAGTCGACCTTCCAGACGGAGATTGTCTATTCGCCGTGGCAATATGTCCGGGATCGTGGTGTCAACAAGCCCATGCACTTCGCTATTTTCATGAATGAGTACCGTAGGTATTTTAAAAAGCACAATTCGGGGTGGTATCTCGGGGCCAACATGGGTATGCAGGGATTCAAAATGTCGAAGCCGATCATAGAGAATGGTGCGCTTCATTTGGAAAACCGATACAGCAAAGGGTATGGAATCATGCTGGGGATTTGTGGCGGCTATGAGCACCGCTTTGCGGAGCGCTGGTTGGTCGATGCCTACGTCGGGTGGTCCTACATGTTGAGCTGGTACAACGGTTACGATCTCGATGGAACCATACAGATGCATCCCCACCGTCCGGTAGAACCCGAAAAGCCGGATCCGTTCAACGGTTCGGCAGAGTTTCTTCCCAACAAAATAGGGGTGTCGATCGGGTATCTGATCTTTTCGCCGGACAAAAAGAGAGCGAAAAGAGGTCATTAGAAATGACTCTTCCCGTTGGAAGATTGAGTGATATAGATGTCGTTACTCCGAGGCGAACGGCCGAATAGCAGGCTTCGGTTTCAGTCGAAGGTGCGGAGAGAGGACAAAGAGGGTCTGAAGTTTTTACATAAAAAAGGCGGGAAAGATTGCGTCGTTAATCAATGCACAATCTCTCCCGATCTTTTTTCGAGTCGTGTTCGCCGTTTTTGATTCAGGGCGATGAGCGGCCGTTGTGTTATTGCACCTCAACGGCCCTTCGTATCGTAACCGGGCCCAATAATCCCGAAGGCTCTAAAACGATACCTTCGGCCAAAGGACGTCCGACAAAGTCGTGTCCCAGAACGATGTTGGTGTGGGTGTACTTTTTCGGAGAGACGGACAGTTCGTCTCCGGCCACGCGGTTGTGCCATGAGTTGGTGACCGAGATCTCCAAATCGTTCGTTTCCTCTTTCAGTTCGTCCGTCACTTCGATGCGGAACGGTTTTGTCCAGACGATGCCTTTGTCGACACCGTTGATCCGAATCCGTGCGATTCCTACGTCGCGGACATCCTCGAGTTGCAGAAAGTAGGCGGCCGAATCCTCCTTGGGGAAGGTCAGCCCGAAAGTCTTGTGGTAGCGGGCCGTTCCTGAATAGTAACGGATGCCGGCATCGGAGTGGGTCGTCCAGTCGATCAATTCGGGGAATACCACCGAGTCGGGACCGCCCCATGCCGGATCGAACCGCACGCTCCACGAGCCGGTAAGTGTTTGCAGGGAATCGTATCGGGGATCGTTGCTGGATTTTGTTCCTTGGGTTTCGGGAGTGATCGCTTCGTTAAAGACAACGAAGATCGATCCATACGGTTCCAATATCAGCGGGACGGAAGTCAAACTGTCGCTTTGGGAAAATGCTTCGGCCCGACGGATTTTACCCGAGAGGGCGTCCCAAAGCTCCGGTTGCTGTCCCGCAATTCGGAATCGGGCGGTGATGTGTTGTGGCTGTTCGGTCTGGTTGCTGACAAAATAGAAATGGGCCGTTCCGTTTTTGTAGTGGATGTAGTCGAAATCGGTCTTGCTGTCGTTGCCTTCGATCGAAAAATCAGCCGGAATGCCATTTGATGTCAGGTATTCCCGCGCCGTTACACCCCCCGAGACGCGGCCTTTGCCGTAGTCGTGCGACCCTTGCGGATCTGAGGCGGAACCCCAAATCTTGTCAGCCAGTTTCCGGAATTGTTCATCGGCATCAGGACCTCCTACTAATGAGACGGCTTTCAGCGGTTTCTGTCCAAGGACATGGGCCCCCTTGCGGACCAGTTTTTCCAATTTTTCGAGAACAGCAAGCGATAGAATCCGATGATCCGGCAAAACAAGGATGCGGTATCGGAGGCCGCTCGGTACAACGATCTCACCGTCGTCGACATCCAGTTGCAGAAAAATCGTTTCGTCGGTAACGTCATAGTCGAATCCGGGCATGGCTCCTGCCGGATCGGAGTGCTTGAAGGGGAAGACATTCGGGACGTGGTCCCCGTAATAATAGAGCACGTCGGCCACGAATTTGCCCTCTTGAGCGATCATCTGCACCCGGTGCAGGTAGTCGATGAAGGGGTCTGCATCGTTCCACCACGTTACCTGTGGGTTTACGTGCGTGCCGGCAAAATACTCCTGTCCGGGAAGGCCCTGTTCCTCGGGCGAGCAGGTGAAGGTATGGAAATAGGTACGGTTCAAGCCGGCGCAGATTTCATGGTCGAAAGCGGATTTCTGGTCGCGCCACAGTGCATCGTTCCAATGCGGGCCGATGGTGGTGAACGACTCGGCACCGATGATCTTTTTGCCGTAGATGTGTGCGGCAGAGGAAGCCTGTTTCAGGAAGAAGCGATCCTGCGGACGGGGCCGGTGGGGAGAAGGCGACCAAAATTCGCTCATCACGATGTCACTGTATCCGTAGTTTTTGATTCCGTCCAGCGGACCGGCATGCGGCCCGGCCGATTCGGGTTGTATGCCTATTCCGTGCCGATGGGCGTGATCGGCAAAACGGGCGTAGTGGTTTACGGCCACGAGGTGGGCGAGGGTCTTGCGGAAATCGGCCATGAAGGCATCGGATTCCTCGACGCTTCCTACAATATGACCGGCAATCAGCGGTAGGTATTGGATCGGATCATATCCGCAGTATGTTCTGAAATCTTCGGCAAAAGTATCGGTCCAGTTCATGCCTCCACACTCCCAGCTGTCGGTCTCCATGAATTTGAGCGTGGTGCCTACGTGATCGCCCGCAGCAGTCAGGATCGGATCGACGACCGTTTGCCAGTAGTAGTCGAAGGCTTCGGTGCTCATGTAGTCCAATACGCGACCCTGCCATGCATGGCTCGAGGTGGAGACCCGTGAGCGGGTGCAGGTGTATCCGATGCGGAGAATGTTCCACCGTCCGGAAGGGGCGTTCCATGTGAGTACGCCGGTGGAGTCCATCGCCGGGGTCAGGTCGACGACAGTTGCCGGATCGATCAACAGGGTGTGGCGCTTCTCTTCTGAGGTTTGTGCCGCACGGTTTGGGCTCGGTCGGTTTTCTAACAGGAATCGGCAGTCGGGTGCTGATCCGCCCAATTCGTGAAATCCCAATTTGTAGTCTAAGTTCTCGATGATGCTGTCGGTCTGTCGATCCGCATCGGCCGGGAAGGCAAGCACGGCGATGTCCCGGTAAAAATCATCGCGGCTTTCCGGCTGAGGAAGCTGTGTGCGGAGTTCCGTACCTCCGTCGATCGAGGTTTCGGAATAGGTCAGCTGTTTGGCTGCGTAACGGGGAGTAACGCATGGCCCACCGAGGTTCCATCCGCTCTGGATGTTGAATCCGATCTCCAATCCGAGCCTCCGGGCTTCGTCCAATGCAAATACGAACAGATCGTTCCACTCCGGACTTCCGAAGAAGGGACCGGCGGGAATGTCCCGGTTGCCACGTTGATTGTGTCCGCCGGCATCGAAAATCATCGCTCCCTGAAACGACTTCTCTTTCATGGCCTCGAGGTCTTTGGTGATGGCGGCCCGTGTGACGTTTCCGTTCAGCCACCACCACCAGCAATTCACGCCATAGATCTGTTCGGGGCTATCAAAGTGTTGTTTCAGACCGTCGTAATTTCGTTGCGATACATCTTGGGGCTTTTCTGAAACGAGACATCCTGTCAGAAAAAACGCTCCTAAAACTGTGCTCAATAGGTGTTTCATGGGTTAGGTCATTTGGGTTAGAGTCTGTCTTTTAATGAAGACAGGAGTTTCAAACGATGAAGATAGCGATAAAAAATGGTAAAATGGCTGCATTCAGTCTGTTTGTAGAATTTTTTTACCTTTGAAAGCAAGAAAAACGTATTTTGCGATAAAATATGAGAATTGCCATTGCCGGAGCTACCGGATACATAGGGAGTCATCTTACTTCCTATTTCGAAACAAGAGGCCATCAGGTCGTTTCGTTGGGCCGAGAACTCTTTTCTGAAGAGGATCGGTCGGTCGAACTTCGAGACCTGCTGCAGAGGTGTCATGCGGTGATTAATTTGGCCGGAGCATCCATCGACAAACGATGGACCGAAGCCTACAAGCAGGAGCTTATCGAGAGTCGGGTTCGGGTCACACGGATTTTGGTGGAGGCATTGAACGCTCTTGAAGTTCCTCCGGAACTCTTTATTTCTGCCTCCGCGGTCGGGTATTATGCGGCAGGGAAAGACAGCGATGAGGTGCATCCTCACAAAGGAGACGATTTTCTTGCACGTTTGTGCGAGGCGTGGGAAACTGAGGCCCGTCGGGTCTCCTCGAAGATTCGGTTAGTGGTGACGCGGTTCGGTGTGGTGTTGTCTAAAGATGGCGGAGCGCTCGGCCGCATGATCCGCATGCAACGGAAGAATCGTTTGGGTGCAGCTGTCAGAGGGGCCGACCGCTCTATATCGTGGATCGCTTTGGTGGATTTGTGTCGTGCATTCGAGTGGATCATCGATCACAAGGAGTTGCAGGGCGTGGTGAATCTGACAACTCCCGAGACGGTGACACAAAGGCACTTGGCGCAAACGGTTAAAAGAGCCTGTGGAGGTTTTACGGTGACGGTTCCATCAGGCGCATTTCGGCTGTTGCTCGGAGAGCGTGCCGATGTGTTGCTGGCCGGGCAGCGGGTCTTTCCGCTTAAACTGTTGGAGACCGGATTTATCTATCTGTATCCGACGGTTGAGAAGTTGTTGGGCGTAACGGATCACAGTACGGTTGCCGCGTTTGATCTGCGGCGGTACATGGGACAGTGGTATGAAATCGCTCGGTACGACGTCCGTTTCGAGAAGGGCATGGGTCACGTCAAGACCCTCTACACGTTGTTGTCGAACGGAAGGATCCGGGTGGAAAATTCGGGATGGAGAACCGGTCGGCAAAAACGCATTGTGGGGCGGGGAAAATTGCCCAATCCGAAACGTCCGGGTGCTTTGAAGGTGGCCTTTTTCCTCTGGTTCTATGCCGATTACCTTGTGATGGAGCTCGATCGGGAGAACTATCGGTATGCCGTTGTGGGAAGCAGTTCGGATCGTTACCTGTGGATTTTGGGTCGGGACAGGAACATGTCGCCCGAAGTGCTCGAATTTCTGATCGACCGGCTGCATGTCCGAGGATACGATACCGACAAGTTGATCTTTACCGCACAAGAGTAGCCCCTTTCACCCCTTTAGGACCGGTGGTTTGGGGCCGATCGCCCGAAGGGGAAAGGCTTGATTACTTGCGGTGATCTTTTGGAGTGGGGGCGTCCGGAGTGTTGTGCTCTCCGAAAGGCTCTTTTTCGGTCAGGGTGATACCCCGATCGTCCATTGTGATCTTGTGCTGCTTCATCAGATGCCCGGCACAACGCTTGAAACTCTTTTTGCTCATCTGGGTCAACTGCTGTATCTGTTCCGGCGTGCTGGAGTCGCATACCGGGAGTCGACCTCTGTGCGCATGCAGCAACTCTATAAGACGATCGGCCATATGTTTGACTTCGTCGTACCCCTGTCGCTGGAGGCTGATATCGATCCGATGGTCTTCGGTAATGCGGACGACATACCCTTTCAACCGGTCGCCGATTTGGACGGGCTGGAAGATCTGGTTGTGGTAGATCATGCCCCAGTGCCGGTTGTTGATCGTGACGCGGAATCCGATCGGGGTCTCGGCTACAATCAGGATATCGACCTCCTCGCGGGGAGAAACGGTGATCTCCGTATTGTTGATAAAACTCTTCAAGTATGTCGTGGCAACGACCCGGCCCGATACCCGGTCTTCATAGACATATACCGGATACTTTTTACCGATCTCCAAACGATACATCTGGTTGCTGTTCGGGAGAAAAAGGTCTTTGGCTTTGAGACCCCAGTCGAGAAATGCACCGTGAATCGTTTTGTCCACCACCTGCAGGTAGGCGACTTCGCCGACGGTGGCCAACGGATGTTCGGTGGTGGCGACCAAGCGGTTCTCGGAGTCGTGGTAGACGAAAACCTCGATCGTGTCGCCGATCTTGTGTTGCAGCGAGGTGTATCGGTTGGGAAGAAGTACTTCGGCCCCCTCCTCGTCGGTGAGGTATAGCCCGTGTTCGGAGATGCGGTCGATCTTGAGCGTATGGTAATGTCCGGCTGTTAGCATGGTGTGTGAATTTTCGGTAAATGTACGTCAAATTTCCGAATATACGCTCCGTTGGGTTCCGATTTGCCCCGTGCCGGCCGAAACGAACCTCCGCATAAAATATATGTGGGGAATTTTACTATCTTTGCGTGTTTGATATTTTAGAACGATGAAGTATTGCATCTCTTTTCTGTTTTTGATCTTAACCGTAACGGGGTGTGCGCAGACGCCCTCATGGGCCGGGACATTCCTGACGCCGGATACGGTGCGGATCGCTCCGGTCGTGGTGCCCGAATTGCCTGATAAATTGGATTTTGCGGGAGAAGCGGTGCCGTTGGAAAACTTCGATACGCGCGAAAGTCTGTTGCGCGAAGTGATGTCCAACATGTATCTCCATTCGCGGACAACGTTGACCCTGCTTGCGACGACACGCTATTTCCCGATCATCGAACCGATCCTGAAGAAATACGGTATCCCCGAGGATTTTAAATATCTGTGCATGGCCGAGAGCGGATTGGATCCGAACGTGCGTTCATCGGCCGGTGCAGCTGGACTGTGGCAGCTTATGCCGCCGTTTGCCAAATCGGTAGGCCTGTTTATCGGGACAGGTGTCGACGAGCGGTATCACATCGAAAAGGCGACCGAAGCGGCCTGTAAGTATCTGCTCGATGCCAAAGAGCGTCTGGGCAGTTGGACTCTTGCAGCTGCATCGTACAATGTCGGAGTGGCGGGGGTATCGCGGCGTCTCAAGAAGCAGGGCGTGAGCTCCTACTACGATCTCTATTTGCCGGAGGAGACGATGCGGTATGTGTTCCGGGTACTGGCGTTTAAACTGATCACACCCGATCCGTCGCAGTATGGCTTTCGCCTCGCTGCGGAGGATTATTACGCTCCGTTGACCGATTACCGTGAGATAACGGTGGACGATGCCGAGATCGACTGGTCGGCTGTGGCCCGCGAAAACGGTACGACCTATAAAATGCTCCGGCAGTTGAACCATTGGATTCGCGATTACGATTACAGCAATAAGACCCACCGTAGCTTCGTTCTTCGGATACCAAACGCAGATTTCCGTACCGGAAAATAGAGAGAGATCTAAAACATGAGCGTAAAGATATGGCCGAGGATCGCAGCATAAAAGTTTACGGAGCCCGGGAGCATAACCTCAAGAATGTCGATGTGGAGATCCCCCGGAATGCCCTGACCGTGATAACCGGACTCTCCGGGTCGGGCAAGTCGTCGTTGGCGTTCGATACGATCTATGCCGAAGGACAGCGCCGGTATATGGAGACCCTGTCGACCTATGCCCGTCAGTTTGTCGGTTCGATGGAGCGTCCCGATGTGGATAAAATTACGGGGTTGAGTCCGGTGATTTCGATCGAACAGAAAACGACCAACAAGAATCCCCGTTCGACCGTTGGAACGGTTACCGAGATCAACGACTTTTTGCGGTTGTTGTTTGCCCGTGCTTCGGAGGCGTTTTCGCCCGTAACCGGCGAAAAGATGGTCCACTACACCGACGATCGGATTGCCGATCTGATTCTGAGCGAAATGGACGGGAAAAAGATAGCGCTGCTCGCTCCGTTGGTCAAGGGACGTAAGGGGCATTACCGCGACCTGTTCGAAAACTGGGCGAAAAAGGGCTACCTCTATGCACGGATCGATGGTCAGATTCAAGAGATTTATGCGGGATTGAAGCTCGACCGATACAAAATTCACTATGTCGAGTTGGTGATCGATCGTTTGAGCATCCGCCCGGATGTGCGGGGACGGTTGCTGCAAAGCCTGAAAGAGACGATGCAACGGGGTAAGGGAACCATGATGGTCTATGATTACGAGACCGAAATGGTCCGCTATTACAGCCGTCACCTGATGTGCCCGACCAGCGGAATCGCCTTTAATGAGCCGGCTCCCTACACCTTCTCGTTCAACTCACCGCAGGGGGCTTGTCCACACTGCAACGGATTGGGTGAAGAGGCTGTTTTCGATATGAAACGGATCATCCCCGACGAGAGCAAGTCGATCCGCGAAGGTGGAATCGAACCGTTGGGTAAGTTTAAGAACAATCTGCTCTTTGCAGAGATCGATGCACTTGGTAAACGGTATGGGTTTACGCTCGATGATCCGATCGGATCGTTCGATGAGTCGGCTCTGAATGCCGTACTTTATGGTGAAAGCGAACCGTTGCATGTCGATGTCCGCGAACTGGGCGGAACGGGAAACTACATGGTCTCGTGGGACGGAGTAGCCGATTATATCGAAAAGCAGCGAGAGGACGCAACGTCGAGTCGCGGTGACAAGTGGAAAGAGCAGTTTGTCGTGCGTCGGACATGTAGCGTGTGTGGCGGAAGCCGATTGAAGGAGGAGGCGCTTTGCTTTAAAATAGACGGTAAAAACATAGCTGAGCTCTCGGCGATGAGCATCGAAGAGTTCGCACGATGGATGGAGGGGTTGGAGTCGCGGCTGTCGTCGCGTCAGTTGCAGATCGGCCGTGAGATCATCAAAGAGATTCGTGAAAGGCAGCGTTTCCTGCTCGATGTCGGGCTGGGGTATCTTTCGTTGAGCCGAAACTCCAGCTCACTGTCTGGCGGTGAGAGTCAACGGATCCGGCTGGCTACGCAGATCGGTTCGAAATTGGTCAACGTACTCTATATTTTGGATGAGCCCAGCATCGGGTTGCATCAGCGCGACAACGTAAAGCTGATCGGCAGTCTGAAGGCCTTGCGCGATGCGGGTAATTCGGTGATTGTCGTCGAACACGACGAGGATATGATCCGGAATGCCGACTGGATCGTCGATGTAGGGCCGTTGGCTGGAGTCCGTGGCGGTCAGATCGTAGCTTGTGGGGTTCTGGAGGATGTCATGCGGTCGAACAGTATTACGGCCGATTATCTCACCGGGCGTCGGCGGATCGAACTTCCCGAACACCGCCGTAAGGGGAATGGCTCGTTTTTAACGGTCCGGGGAGCTAAAGGAAATAACCTGAAGAATATAACGGTCGATTTTCCGTTAGGAACTCTGATCTGTGTGACGGGGGTGAGCGGTAGCGGTAAGTCTACTTTGGTCGATGCTACGCTGCGGCGGGCGCTGAGCCGTCGTTTTTACAATTCGTACGAACAGCCGTTGCCCTACGAGGAGATTGTCGGAATCGAAAATATCGATAAGTTGATTGTGGTGGATCAGTCGCCCATCGGCAAGACCCCGCGTAGCAATCCGGCGACCTATTCCAACGTGTTTGCCGATATTCGCAAACTGTTCGAGGCGACACCGGATGCTCAGATTCGGGGATTCAAGGCGGGCCGTTTTTCGTTCAATGTCAAGGGCGGACGGTGTGAGGCATGTCGGGGAGCCGGTGTTCAGACGATCGAAATGAATTTCTTGCCGGATGTCTACGTGCGTTGCAATGTCTGCGGCGGACATCGTTACAACCGGGAGACCCTCGAAGTGAAATACAAGGGAAAAAACATCGATGAGGTGTTGAACATGACGGTCAATCAGGCTGTTGAGTTTTTCAGTGCAATTCCATCGATCCACATGAAGCTGAAGGCGATTCAAGACGTTGGCTTGGGCTATTTGCAGTTGGGCCAGCCCTGTACGACGCTCTCCGGTGGAGAGAGCCAGCGGATCAAACTCTCGACGGAGTTGGCCAAACGTGATACGGGCCGGACGCTCTACATCTTGGACGAGCCTACCACGGGGCTGCATTTCGAGGATGTACGGGTGCTGCTCGACGTGTTGAACAAGTTGGTGGATAAGGGTAATACGGTAGTTGTGATCGAACACAACCTTGATGTGATCAAGGTGGCAGATTATCTGATCGATATTGGTCCAGAAGGTGGAGCAGCCGGGGGGCGTGTGATTGCGACCGGAACGCCGGAAGAGGTTGCCGGAGTGGCTGAAAGCTACACGGGACAGTTTTTGAAGGATATTTTGCAGCGGCAAAACAACGAGAAGTCTCATCAGTAGTAGGCGGCTTTCGTGTAATAGAATCAAAGTTTGCAGCAGCGGGAATAGGAGGAGCTTTGGCATGTTTGTCATTATGCGACGGACGTACTTCAGTCCGTTCGGCGTCTCATGATTGTTGTGATGCGCAGTCTTTTGTTGATAACTTTGTTTATATTATGTAAATGGGAGGCATCTTCTTGATTAAATGTCTCCCATTTGTTAATAAGGTTAACTAAAAAGCCTGAACACTGTTTATAACCTTTTCGTTATTTGTTTACGACCTCAAATATTTCCTCCAAAGACCTCCCAGAAGTATCCCCTCGCAAGTAGCAGCCTTGGACCCTGTGCAGAAATCATTCAGCACCTCTATCTGAGATGATGCCTGTCGTGGCTATTTGTACGGTTACTCTTTGTCGTAAAACTATTTGAACGGAGAGTCCGGCTCTTTGGCCATGTGGTTGTAGTAGAGACGATCCAACAATCCCGGAGCAAACTTCTTGATCCACACCGACGCTCGCCCGTCAAACTCCATCAGCAGCAATCTCTTGCGCCGGTAAATTCCTCGGGCAATGCGGTGGGCTACCTCCTCGGCACTCATCATCTTCTCCTCCTTCCTCGGAGATGCCCCCTGTTGCGAACCATCGGCCGTCAAAGCCGAGAACCGAACATTCGAGGCCGTGAAGCCCGGACAGGCGATCATCACGTGTACACCCTTTTTGAGGTTCTCGATCCGGACGGTCTCCAGAAATCCGGTCATCGCGAATTTCGAGGCCGAGTATCCCGTACGTCCGGGCAGTCCGTGTATGCCAGCTACCGATGAAACGCCGACGATCGACCCCCGGCTCTGCTGGATGTAGGGTAGGGCATATTTTGTGCAGTAGACAGTTCCCCAGAAGTTGACATCCATCAGTCGTCGGAGCACATTCAGGTCGACCTCGTCGAACAGGGCACGCATCGAGATACCGGCATTGCAGATCAATATGTCGACTCCGCCGAAACGCGTCACCGCCGTTTCAATCAGCCTCCGGCAATCCGCTTCTTGGGTGACGTCGGTCGGTGCGTAGGCAACCTCCGTATTGCGGGATCTCAAATCAGCAGCGATCTGCTGCAGTTTCTCTTCCGAGCGGGCTCCCATCACGATTCGTGCGCCGTGTGACGCGAATTCGTAGGCCAATGCACGTCCGATTCCGGATGAGGCTCCGGTTATGACGACTACTTTGTTTTTGAATTGCATCGTTTCGTTTTTTTTGCAGGTTTCGTCGAGGACGAATCCATATTTTTTGATTCAAAATAATTCCACTTCAGTCGAAATAAAACTCGGTCGAGGCTTTTTTTGCCCCGACCGATATGGATCTCTCTTTAAAAGTTCGACAATCCTAATTTTTCGTACTCCTCGACTTGTCGGTCAAAAGCTTCAATCAATGCAGGGTCGAGTTCAGCCTCTTTCTTCCATTCGTCAGAACCGTACACACCGGCTTTGTTGTAGTCGAACGGAATGAAGCGGATTTTGCGACACAGTTGTTTGTCCTTTACGGTAAAGTCTCCGTTTGCCGGATCAAATCCCGGATCGGCGATGATCGAGTGGGTATCTTTGCCTTTTGCCTGCCAATCTTTGAACGAAAGGCCCGGAACGATTTCGATGTTCGTTGTCCGCGTGTCCCAATAGCAGTTGTAGTCGGATTTGAATCCCACCTTTTCCCATGCGATTCCTCCCAATATACCACTGTCGAACCAGACGATGTTGTTCGCAAAGCGGAACGAGGTGTGGTTCTCCTCTCGGGTCGCTTCGAGTTGGGTTCTGATTTGGCCTCCGAAAATGTTGTTGCGGACGATGTTGTCGGCTCCGTAGTGCTGGTGGAATCCGCCACTCTTGCATTTATAGACCAAATTGCGCTCCAGAATGATGCCGGTAGATCCTTCGTCGGTATAGAGTCCCCAACCACCGTAATAGAGCGAATAGATGTGGTGGATTTTGTTGTTGCTGAGGGTCGTTCCCTCTGACAGGCCGAGCGTATAGATTCCTCCCATATCGGAGAGTTCTCCCCATCCTAAATGGTGGATATGGTTGTACTCTATGCGGTTGCGCTTGGAGGGGCTGTTGCCGTATCCCCATACCCAACCGACCGAAATACCCGTATAGCGGAAATCGGCAATGTCGTTATGGGTGATCTTGTTGTCCGACGCATTGAAGATGATTACGCCTACGGCACATGGGAAGGTATATCCTCCGTGTTGGATGATGTTGTTGTCGACCGTGATGTGGTTGGTTATTTCGGATACATTCGGCCGAATCACGGTTTCTCCGATTTTAACTCCGCAGGCTCCGATGTCGAAAATTTTGCTCTGTTTGATCGAGCAGTTCGTGCAGGCTCTCCGGAACCAAATACCGCTCACTCCGGTGTGGGCAATCTCGCACGATTCGAAGTTTACGTTGCGGGCAAAGTTTGCCTCGACAGCGGCGGGTACGGATGCGGCAGCCTGTTCGGGACCGTTCCCTAAAGTGGGCGTGTTATACGAAACGGCATACAAAGCAAGGTTTTTGAAATGCAGGTTTTGTACGCTTTGGGTTTCATCTCCTTGGATGGTGATCAGTTTTTCCAGCATTGGGGCGATACATACGGTGTTTTCCACCCGTTCGCCCGGGTAGGGTATATAGTACAAGTAGCCCTCATTTTTGTCGAGGAACCATTCGCCGGGAGCGTCAAGGCAACTCCAGTCATTCTCAATGATGAATCGTGTACGGGCATCGATCGGGTTCCACGGCTGCATTCCCGGGGCAGAAAAAAGTAACGTGCTGTCGCTCGCATCCTGATGGATGATCGGAAATTTCGAGACGTCCCATTTGTGATAGAACCACGCCAAAGCCTCGCCTGCATTCGTGAGTTTCGGCAGGGGTTGTTGTGAGGCAACGCGTATGGTGGCCCATGCCGGTATGCGGTAACCCGTCGTATCGAGTACGGTCTGTTCTGAAGCAGCCACATTGTAGAACGATCCTCGGTCGGGAGTCTGTGCCCGGAACCGGCGCTCGCCATTGACGTAGAGCTGCTCGAAGTCAAACCCGTAGAGCTTTACTTCGGGAATGTAGACTCTCCAGAGCGTGTCGTTGACCGTCTGAAAAGGGTTGAGACGGATACCCCCGTAGAGGATGGGTTTGGCTCCTCCGTAGCCTTCGAAAATGACGGGACTGTTTTCGAGTCCGGAGTTATCGGCGTTGAAAACCAACGGCTCGGTCAAGAAATAGTCGCCACGGGCAATGCGTACCCGTATCGTGTCTCCGGTGGCCTCTCCTGCGGCTCTCCATCTGTGGATGCGTTCGCAGGCTTCGTTCGGTGTAGCCAGAGGACTCTCTTTGGTGCCTTCGTTGCTGTCGTTTCCGTTTGGTGCGACGTAAATCAGGCGGCTGTTACCCGACAATTCAATCATACCGGCGCTTAACAGACAGAAAATCAAACTAATCAAACGTCTCATAACTATAAGTAATTAAACAGATTCGTAACAGTGAGTTTAGATGTGCAGCATCCCATACGAGCGTAAGATATCCCATTTTTTCGAAAGATACAACGCCAGAAACGAAGATTCGCTGTATTTCTGAAAAAGTTCGGCTGCTTCGCTGAGGGTTGTTGTCCGTGACAGGTCGGCGATCGACCGGATCAGATCCATCAGAAAATCGGCCTCTTCCGGTTTGAATTTCAGATGTTTCGGTGCGGCTTGGTCGAATAGTACGATTCCCTCCTCGTCGCGTTGTGGCAGAGAGCCGATCCAGATAATTCGCCGCTTTTCATCGTAAAGTCGGGCCGCATCGGGCTCGATCATGCAGTCGGCGATCAGTGTGGGTTCGACCGTAGTGACGGGAACTTTTCCTGTAAACCATTTGTGGACCGGTCGCTCCAGTTCGTAATCATACATGTAGTGTTGCAGCGCTGTGTTCAGCGACTCTCCGGCGGCTTTCAGGTTGTAGTTCCGATTCTCGACAAAACGGATCTCGTTGTTGGCGAACGGATGCAGTGCGTCGCTCCGGCGTCTGACTCCGAACAATTCGGGGTGTTGTCCGCTGGAGCTGTGTACGGTCATCGCGTATCGGTGCCAGAAGGCCGATTGAGCCAGCTCGTTAGCGAACAACTGCCGGACAACTTCCAGCGAGTCGACGGTCTCTTGCAGGGTTTCGGTTGGGAAACCGTACATCAGATAGGTGTGGGAGAGGATGCCGGCCCGTGAAAGATTGCGTAGCGTGCAAGCGGCCTGATGGATTGTTACTCCCTTGTTCATCAGTTTGAGCAGGCGGTCCGAGGCAACTTCAAGGCCCCCCGATACCGCAATGCAACCCGCTGCCGCCATCAGCCGACAGAGATCCTCCGTGTAGCTTTTCTCGAAACGGATGTTGGTCCACCACGTAACGTTCAACCCCCTGCGTAGGATCTCGAGCGACAGCTCTTTGAGGATTTTGGGTGGGGCCGCTTCGTCGGTGAAGTGGAATCCGTGGCTACCTGTCTGGCTGATGATCCGTTCCATCCAATCGACCAGCATCGGGGCCGGGACACGGTCATAACGCCCGATGTAGTCGAGCGAAGTGTCGCAGAAAGCACACCGTGCCCAATAGCAGCCGTGGGCCAACACCATCTTGTTCCAGCGTCCGTCGGTCCACAACCGGTGCATCGGGTTGGTCACCTCGAGCAGCGACACATACTTGTCGTGGGGTAATCCGCTGAAATCGGGACACCCCCTCTCGGCATGTGATAGCGGTGCATCGGCACTGTGATATCCGTCTCGTGTGTAGGTGTGAACCAACTCGCCGCCGGAGAGGATGCGTTCGAGCGGGATCTCTCCGTCATCCAACACAATGTAGTCGACATATTTGAAGATGCGCTTGTCGCTCAAGTTGCGAAGTTCGGTCGTGGGGTAGCCACCCCCCAGCACAATGCGTACTTCCGGACGCGTTTCCCGGATATATCGTGCACACCGCAAGGCTGCCAGCAAACATCCGGGAAAGGGTACGTTGAACCCGACAACCGTAGGCTGTGATCTTTGCAACTGTTTCTCGAGTAGTTCGGTCATTTCCCTTTCGATCGCATTTTCCGGAGCGGTGATTTCGGGTTCGATCTGGTCGAAGGTTTCGATCGCGGCGGCCAATTGCTCTCCGTAACGGACGATTTCGAAGTTTTCGCTGATCGTTGCCCGAATGTAGTCGCTCAGGTCTTGCAGGTAGAGCGTGCAGATGTATCGGGCACACTCTGTGGAACCGAGCATGCCGAATGCAGACTCCGTGTCGCCGATACTTTTGAAACGTCCGGCCTGTGGTAAGAAAGTCCCCGAACAGATCCTGTGGGCCAGAGTAGGGTCTAAACCCCGAAGGAATGCCATAACCGAGTCTATCGTAGCACAATAGCGATCCTTTTGGGCGTAGATGTGTCGGATATTTTCATCATCTGTATCAGCGTTCCATGTCTCGAAAACCTTTTGAAGAAACTTTGCCGAAAAGATTTGTTCGATGGTTTCTATCGACAGGTCGCATTGTTCGACTGCATAACCGGCTCGGGTAAGGTAACCCTTCAAGTAAGCCGTGGCCGGATATGGACAGTTGATTTGGAGAAAGGGAGGGGTGATCAGCAGCAGTTTTTCCATTACGGTTCATCGGGTATTTCAACGGTCAATCCGTCGTAAGCGAAATGTACGCCTTCGGGTAATCGGGGCTCTTCGACGGCATGCCGGCCCATCTGATGGGAAACATGCGTCAGGTAAGTTGTCTTCGGGGAGACAAGATAGCTGATGTGCAGTGCTTCGTCCAGCGTGAAATGCGACAGGTGATGCTCCTTGCGCAGTGCATTGATGACTAACGTGTCAACTCCCTTGATTTTTTCTATCTCGGAGGGCTCGATCCGGTTCATGTCGGTCAGGTAGGCCAGTTTCCCGATACGAAACCCCAGTACCGGCAGTTTGTAGTGGGTTCCCCGGATCGGAATGATTTCGGTATCCCTCACGTAAAACGGTTGGTCGGGCTGGATCGTATGCAGGTTGATCTCCGGAACACCCGGATAGGGGTGCTCGGAGAAGGCGTAGTCGAAGTCGTGTTTGACCCGGTGCTGTACCCGTTCTTCGGCATAGATGTCGATGGCCCGGCCCGTAACGTAGTTGAATGCCCGGACATCATCGATTCCCCCGATGTGGTCCTTGTGCTCGTGGGTCAGCAAAATGGCATCCAAACGTTTGACCCCTTCGCGCAGCATCTGTTGCCGGAAGTCGGGTCCGGCATCGATCGAGATCGTCGTGCCGTCCCGGGTTTCGACTAATGCGGATGTCCTCAGCCGTTTGTCGCGCGGATCATCCGATTGACATACCCAACATCCACAAGAGATTACCGGTACGCCTTGCGAGGTTCCTGTGCCCAGAAAAGTGAGTTTGGTCATCGTTTCTCTCAGTTTTTGTCTCCGTGTAAATTGCGAAAAAGTCGGCGCGTCATGTTATCGGGCGATCCGGTTCAACCAATGAAGCATGGCGAACATCACGGTCATCGAGACGAGACATACGATAACGAATACGCTCCATGTCAGCCACAGCGGTACACTTTCGTAGAGCAGCGCTCCGATGAAGAGCAGTTGGTTGCCGATTCCCGTAGCGGCCAACCAGCCTCCCTGCATGATTCCCTGATATTGGGGGGGTGCCACTTTCGAGACGAACGATATGCCGAGCGGACTGATGAAGAGTTCGGCGACGGTAAGAATCAGGTAGGTTACGATCAGTAGGATCGGTGTGACGCGTTGCGGATCGGGAAGTCCACCCATCTTTTCGACCTCAGCAGCCGTAGGCAATCCGATTGAACCGAGCGTCATGATCAGGTAGGCCAGAGCTGCTACGCCCATACCGATTCCGATTTTGGCCGGTGTGGAAGGTTCGATACCCTTGGCTCTCCACCACCCGAACAGGGCCAGTATGATCGGTGTCAGGAAGACCACAAAGAACGGATTGGCCGACTGGAACAGCTCGGCAGTAATGTCGAACGAACCGATCTTCAGTAAGGTGTACTCTTGTGCGAAATAGGTGAGGGTAAGACCGTTCTGATGGAACGAGAACCAGAAGAAGATAACGACAGCGTAAACGGCGATCAAGGCCCAGATTCGTTGTTTGACCTCTTGTGCCGATATTTGGATGGCTTGTTTGTCTGCGGTCGTTTGGTTGCTCTTCACGATAGGAGCCGGCGTGGGCAGTTTCTTTCGGTTAAGCAGGAAAACCAGCAGTGAGAAGCACATGGCGATGATGGCAATGCCGAAAGCAAAGTGGAAGCCGGTGGTAAATGCATTCAGATAGTCGTTGGCGAATTGTGTGAGATCGGCCGGGGCCGTGCCGTGACAAACCTTTGTGGCTAGTTCGGTATATCGTGCGGCAGCCTCACTGGAGAGGTTGCCCTGCAAGAATCCGTGGCACAGATTCGGGAGGTCCGAATCGTACAGGAATCCTTTAGACGAGAGCCATGCGTTTCGCATTCCGACGGCAGCAAGTGGTGCGAAAATAGCACCGATGTTGATGAACATATAAAAAAGCGAAAATCCGGAGTCCCGCATTTTCGCGTATTTTTCGTTGTCGTACATCTGTCCGACGAGAGCTTGCAGGTTCCCCTTGAAGAGACCGTTCCCGAAAGCGATGGCGAAAAGACCGATGCAGGTGATGCTCAGAAAGAGCGTTTTGTTTGGGGTCGGTGTTGGACTGGGAATGGCGAGGATCAGGTATCCTGCGGCCATGAGGATCAGTCCGGTTAGGATGGTGGCTTTGTAACGACGGGTTTTGTCGGCAATCAGACCTCCGATGAAGGCGAGGATGTAAATCGAAAAGTAGAATACGGAATAGATGATTCCGGCATTGGTCTTGTCGAGACCGAATTTGGCCGTGAGAAACAGCACGAGAATGGCCATCATGGTATAGAAACCGAAACGTTCGCCCATGTTGGCCACCGCAGCGGGTAGTAATCCTTTGGGGTGTTTTTGTAACATATGCCGATTATTTATTTGTTGTAGTGTTGTAATACTGACAAAGATAAAGTTTTTTCCCGGTAATTGCTTGGTCGGAATGCTAATTTTGCTTAACTTTATTTGATCGAAAAACATGGAAGGTATGGATAAATCGCGGGAACTTCCTGTCGTAGCGCAGGATGAGTGGCTCAAACCCAATGAGGCCGACATGGAACGACGCTATGAGCGGTATCTCTCCCGTCTGGAGGAGATTCGGCGTCGCTGTGGTTCGCTCGTCGACTACGCCAACGGCTATCTCTATTTTGGGTTTCAGTACGATGCTCAGTTGCAGGGGTGGTGGTTTCGTGAGTGGTTGCCGGGGGCACAGGATGTTTATCTGTTCGGCGATTTCAACGGGTGGCAGCGGACTCAGTATCGGCTGAAACGTGCGGCGGATGGGGTGTGGAGTATATTTTTCCCCGATGAAGAGTTTTCCGGACGGCTGGTACACCGGTCGAAGATGAAGATGCTGGTGCACGGCAAGAACGGATGGCTCGAACGCATCCCTTCCTACATCCGACGGGTGGTGCAGGACGAACGGACCAAAGATTTTTGCGGCCAGTTGTGGGCGCCTCCCGAACCGTTCGACTGGCAGGGGGATCGGTTCGATATAGCCCAGATCGGTCCGCTGTTTATCTATGAATGCCATGTGGGGATGGCACAGGAGGAGCCTAAAATCGGGACCTATGCCGAATTTACCGAGCGCGTGCTGCCCCGAATCAAAAAGGATGGATACAACACCGTACAGCTGATGGCGGTGGCAGAACACCCCTACTACGGAAGTTTCGGTTACCACGTGAGTAACTTTTTCGCCCCTTCGTCGCGATTCGGTACCCCCGAAGAGTTGAAGACGCTGATCCGAACGGCTCACAAAATGGGCCTTGCCGTGGTGATGGATTTGGTACATGCCCACTATGTCAAAAATATCAACGAGGGAATCAATGAACTGGACGGCACCGATTGCCTCTATTCTCCGCCCGGAACCGCAGGAGATCATCCCTACTGGGGATCCAAACTTTTCGATTACGGAAAGGATCAGGTGCGCCATTTTCTGCTCTCCAATATCAAGTATTGGATGGATGAGTTCCATTTCGACGGATTCCGTTTCGACGGCGTGACCTCGATGACCTACTACCATCACGGCTATACTGAGTTCGACTCTCGTGAAAAATACTTTTGTCCCGATGTTAATGAGGATGCTCTCTGTTATTTGACGCTGGCCAACCGGTTGGTGCACGATCTGAATCCCTCGGCGGTGACCATTGCCGAGGATGTCAGCGGAATGCCCGGTATGTGTGTGCCGACCGAGATGGGGGGCGTGGGCTTTGACTATCGTCTCGGTATGGCGGTTCCGGACTTCTGGATCAAACTGCTGAAAGAGGTGCCCGACGAGGATTGGGATATCTGGCAGATGTGGAACATGATGACCGATCGCCTGCCCTATGTCCATACGGTAGCCTATTGTGAGTCGCACGATCAGGCTTTGGTCGGCGACAAAACGCTGGCCTTCCGGTTGATGGATCGGGCTATGTATACCGATATGGACCGGGCGGTCGAGAGCGTGGTGATCGATCGGGGAATGGCACTGCACAAGATGATCCGCCTCTTCACCATATCGTTGGCTGGTGACGCGTGGCTGAATTTTATGGGCAACGAGTTCGGACACCCCGAATGGATCGACTTTCCCCGGGAGGGCAACGGATGGAGCTATGCGCATGCACGTCGCCAGTGGAGTTTGGCCGATAACGGTTTTTTGAGGTATAGTTTTCTGGGGGCTTTTGATCGGGCCATGTTAAGTCTGGTGCAGGAGAACCACATTCTCGAAAGCGGATATGCCTACAACCACTTGATGGATGTGGAGAACAAGACGTTGGTGTACAGTCACGGGACGGTGGTTTTTGTTTTCAACTGGCATCCCTCGCGCAGTCTGCCCGATTATGAGATTCCGGTTCCTGAACCGGGAAGCTATCGGATTCTGCTAAGTACGGATGCCAAAGCTTTTGGAGGGTACGATCGGATCGATCCGGAGGTTGTGGCCTTCAGTCGGACCAAGTTCGATTCGAAGGGCGATCCGCACTATTCGATCTGCGTCTACAACTTGTGCCGGGCGGCTTTGGTGTTGAAAAAGGTGTAGCCCGGAGGTGGATGGACTGTCAGACCGGATGGGTCGGGCGGGGGGGAGTTCTAAAAAGGGAAAGTAGTGAGCAGGAAGAGAGAAGTGATGGGGAAGATTTGCGGCCCTATTATGATTGGGGAAAGCCGTCGCAAAGGCTTATGCGGGCTTATGAGGAAAAAATCTGTCGGGAAAGCCAGTCTGGGCATTTCCGTGGGGTGAAATTTGCAAAACCCGTCACGGTCCTGTATTTTTGTATAACTCACCTTGAACCTAATCTGTAATGAAGAAGCTAAAACCTCGTGTCGTCTGGTTTTTCGGAATTTTGTGTTTTTTGACAGGCGGAGGATGTACTGATCGAGCGGCCGAAAAAGAGTATTGGACCGATCCGACTGTCCCGCCCGGACTCCATGTCGATCTCTCGTCGACGAGCGACAGCGGTCGGCCTGTTCCGGTTCTGAGTTTGGGCCGGAAACCCTATCGGGCTACCGGTGTAAACTGTTACGATCTGTTTAACGGAACGGTTATCTATGACGATAAGGATTCAGCTTTCCGGTTCGATCCGTCGCATGCATACGCAACGCTGGATCGGCTGAAAGCCGAAGGGGTTCCGGTCGTTCGGTTCAATTGCGGCATGTATTATGATACGGAACTTCCTGCCGTCATAGAGTACGAAGAACAATATTTCGCAACGCTGAAAAAGATTGCCGAATATGCCGAAACGTGCCGGATTGGATTGATTCCAAGCCTCTTTTGGCACTTTGCCGCTGTGCCCCGTTATTTTGGTGAATCCTATCGAAGTTGGGGGCGTGATACCAGTCGGACCCTCGGGTTCATGGAAACGTACACCCGTCGTGTCGTTGAGACGTTGCAGGGGTGCAAAAGCATATTTGCATGGGAGTTCGGTAACGAGTTCAATCTCGAGGCAGATCTACCTAACTGGCAGGAGATCTATAAAACGGAAGACCCGGATAATCGCAAGTCGGCTGATGATGTACAGCATGCCTATAAGACCTTTGTGCGGACCGTCCGAACTGTCGATACGACCGGTCGCCTCATCTGTTCGGGCAATGCGGCCTTGCGGCCCTCTCAGTATCATCAGTATGTCGAGCATTCGTGGACGGTCGATACCCCTCAGCAATATGCGGAGATCACCCGAAAACTCAATCCGGACGGCATGCGTTCCGTTTCGGAGCATATCTATGATCTGAAACGGAAGGTCGGACCCTACGACAGTTTACTCGATCTTGACGGTCAGTTGACTCTTGCCCGAGATGCTGCACATTCGATGGGAAAGATTTACTATGTAGGGGAGTTCGCCGGTGTTCTGCCTTCAGAGGCCGACTATCGGATCTTTTATGATGCCTTTCTTCGTGCAGGTGTTCCGTTGTCGCTGGTGTGGAACTTTTCGATGAAGGGAAATATCGAGCATAGTTTCACGGCAGAAAGTGACCGGGGCAAATATATTTTCGCGTTGATCCGCGAGTATAACGAGAAGTTGAATGCCGTCCAATAAATCCAGCAAAATGGTGTGGCGTTGGGCGAGCAGTTCCCTCTCGGCGGGTTCCTGTTTTTCGATATTTCCTCATGACCTGTCTTGGCGTTTTTGAAACATGGATCATAGGGGGGATGTCGATATTATAATAGGGGAACGAAAAAGGGAAACCTCGTATGGGGTTTCCCTTTTTCGTCTCATTCTCTCTTCTGTTCCTACTCTTCTTTAGAATCGTTTTTAGAATCGTTGCTGTCGGTTTCGTCGGTCTTCTCTTCCGTTTCAAATTGGGTGACCCCGGCCGCAATCAGCAGATTGTACCATGCAACGACCTTTTTCATGTCGGAAACATGGACCCGATCTCGGTCGTATTCGGGAAGAACCTCTGCAAAAAAACGTTTCAGCTCTTCAGGAGTCGATTTCGGACTGATCGCCTCTTTCCCTCCCTGTTTTTCATAGATGTTCTGAAAAACCTTGGCGAGCGGCATGTCCTCACCCTCGGTAAAGATAGCGATTTCGCTCAGGGCACTGACCCGTGCCGAAGCCGAGGCACACGAACGTGTACCGTTGGCTAAAGATTCGACAATGATGCCATTACGGCTTTGGGCAACGAACTTGTACAGGCCGCTTTGTCCCGAGATGGCCAATATGTCTTTAAAATTCATAAGTGCAGTTTTTGGTTTACCTTGCGCAAAAGTACAATAAAACGACGGATATCCAAGTGAATTTATAAAATGTTGCGGGGCAAATGTGCCGGCGAAAAATAGCTTTTAACATTGAAGAGAGGGTAGATTAGGTTTTTACTGTTTTTTTTTCTATCATTGCAGGTTGTTACGAGCGGTAAATCGGACCAAATGGGTTATGGGCTGGGAATTTGTGAGGACAGGTCCGCTGAAGATCGGATCGATCGGCTCGATTGCCGCACAAAAGTTTGATAACTGTTTAAATGAAATGTAGATAAACCGATGAAAGTATTGAAGTTTGGCGGAACATCCGTAGGTTCCGTGAAAGGATTGTTGCAGGTCAAGAAGATTGTCGAAGCCGAAGCCGAAGACGTCATTGTGGTCGTGTCGGCGTTGGGGGGTATAACCGACCAGTTGCAGCTCACCTCGAAGTTGGCTGCGGCAGGGGATAGTTCGTATATTTCGCAGTGGACCGCGATGGTCACCCGCCACAACGAGTTGATTGCCGAAATCGTCCTTCCTGAAAACCGCGACAGCGTACAGGCCAAAGTGAACATCCTGCTGGATGAGTTGAGTAATATTTTCAAAGGAGTGAGTTTGATCCGCGATCTGTCGCAAAAAACATCCGATTTGATCCTCAGTTACGGTGAACGCTTGTCGTCGACCATCATAGCCGGATCGATCGCCCACGCAGTGCGATACGATGCGCGTGAGTTTATCAAGACCAAGCCGTTGTTCAACCGACATGTAGTCGATTTCGAGACGACCGACCGGTTGATTCGGGAACGGTTTGCCGATTGTGCCCATGTAACGGTGGTGCCCGGTTTCATATCGACTGATCTGGTCAGTGGCAATACGACAAACTTGGGCCGGGGCGGATCGGACTACACCGCTGCAATCATCGCTTCGGCGCTGACTGCATCGAAACTTGAGATATGGACCGATGTGGATGGCTTTATGACGGCTGATCCTAAGGTTATTAATAATGCCTATGTGATTAAACACTTAAGCTATGTCGAGGCGATGGAGCTGTGTAACTTCGGGGCCAAGGTCATCTATCCTCCGACAATTTTCCCGGCCTATCATAAGAATATCCCGGTGGTGATTCGCAACACCTTCAATATCGACTCTCCCGGTACGTCGATTACCCGGGAAGAGATTCGTGACGGAAACCGTGCGATCAAGGGTATTTCGTCAATCAATGATACCTGTCTGATTACGATTCAGGGGTTGGGTATGGTCGGTGTGATCGGCGTCAATTACAGAATCTTCAAGACGTTGGCCAAATCGGGCATCAGTGTTTTCCTCGTTTCTCAGGCCGCCTCGGAGAATACGACCTCGATCGGTGTGCGCAATGCCGATGCTGATCTCGCGTTGCGGGTGCTCTCAGAGGAGTTCGAGCGGGAGATCAAAATGGGCGAGATTAACAAAATAAAGAAAGAGCCCAATCTGGCTACGATTGCAATCGTCGGGGAGAACATGAAGCATACACCCGGTATTGCCGGTAAGCTGTTCAGTACGCTTGGCCGCGAGGGTATTAACGTGATCGCTTGTGCACAGGGGGCTTCGGAGACCAACATCTCGTTTGTCGTGTCGCTCGAGAGCCTGCGTAAGGCGTTGAATGTCATTCACAACTCGTTCTTCCTCTCGGAGTATCAAGTGCTGAATATCTTTCTTGCAGGAGTCGGACTGGTCGGAAGCAATCTGCTTGAGCAGATCCGTTTGCAACAGGAGACTCTGATGAAAAACAATTCGTTGCAGATTCGGGTGGTCGGTGCAACCGATTCGAAACGGTTTATCGTGAACCGGGAGGGAATCGATCTGACGACCTATCGCGAAGATTTGAAGCAGTCGAAGAATGTGTCGTCGCCCGAAAAATTCCGCGATGCTATTCTGTCGATGAACATTTTCAACTCGGTTTTTGTGGATTGTACGGCGAGTGCGGATGTTGCCGCTATCTATAAGGATCTGTTGGAGCACAACGTATCGGTGGTTGCGGCCAATAAAATAGCCGCATCGTCGGAGTATGATCGTTACTACGAACTCAAAACGATTGCCCGCAAGCGTGGCGTGAAATATCTGTTCGAAACGAACGTAGGGGCTGGATTGCCGATCATCAATACGATCAGCGATCTGATCAACAGCGGCGACCGGATCATTCGGATCGAGGCTGTGGTTTCCGGTACGCTGAACTTCATTTTCAACGAGATGAGTGCTGATGTGCCGATGAGCAAGGCGATCAAGATGGCGCAAGAGGCCGGGTATGCAGAACCCGATCCACGGATCGACCTGAGCGGAACGGATGTGATCCGCAAGCTGGTTATTCTTACTCGTGAGGCCGGATATCGGGTAGAGCAGAGCGATGTCGAGAAGCATCTGTTCATTCCGGAGAAATATTTCGAAGGGTCGGTCGAGGATTTCTGGAAGAAGATTCCGGAGATCGATGCCGAATTCGAAGAGCGCCGGAAAAAATTGGAGGCGAGCGGCAAGCGTTGGCGTTTTATTGCCCGGATGGATGAAGGCAAGACGCAGGTGGCTTTGCGCGAGGTCGACAGCGAGAGCCCGTTCTATCACTTGGCCGGTAGCAACAACGTAATTCTGATCACGACAGAGCGGTACAAAGAGTATCCGATGCAGATCAAGGGCTACGGTGCAGGAGCGAGTGTGACGGCTGCCGGTGTGTTTGCCGACATCATCAGCATCGCCAATATCCGATAGTTCACGTGGTATACAAATAAAAAAACGGAGGTTCCGGTCGTGAAGACGGTGAGACATATCATTTTGGGCGTGGCCGTATGGTTGTGCTGCGGGTGTAGCGGGCCCGAGGTTCGCTCTGTGCCCTCTATCGCAAGTCCGTCGGTCGATCGGGAGACACTACTCTGGGATCTGGACGAGTTGAGTCAGGTTCCGGAGATGGAGTGGGTCGATTCGACGAGTGCGGTTCGGTCGTTGCTCTTCCGGAGTGTCGATTTCGAAGGAGCACCTACGCATGTGTTCGGATACTACTCCGACCCGTCCGTGTTGGCCGGAGCAGAGCAACCGGAAGAGAAACGTTATCCCGGAGTAATTCTGCTGCATGGTGGAGGCGGTGCTGCCTTCCGGATGTGGGTCGAGAAGTGGGCCGCAGAGGGATATGCGGCTTTAGCGATCGATCTCTGCGGTTGCGGTGAGGGTGGAGTGAAGCTGCCCGATGGCGGCCCTTCGCTGTCGGACAACTACCGCGTGTTCCATCTGGCCGATTCGGGCGATCTGCGGACAATGTGGAGCTATCATGCGGTGGCTTCGGCCATAAAGGCCCATTCGTTGCTGCTGTCGTTCCCTGCGGTAGATCCCGAGCGCACCTGTGTGACGGGAATCAGTTGGGGCGGATATTTGACCTGTATTGTGGGTAGCCTCGACGATCGTTTCAAGGCTGCGGCTCCGGTTTATGGCTGCGGTTTTTATGACGAATTGCCGTTTTTTGCACCCGGAATGATGGATCGTCTCTCCGAAACGGGAGTACAGCGTTGGATGAAGGCCTTTGATCCGTCCGTCTATTTGGGGTATGCCCGGATCCCGTTTCTGTTCCTTACGGGGAATAACGATACGGCCTACCAGTTGTATGCCTACCGCAAAAGTTGTGCGTTGGTTCCCGATTCGTTGCGGACGATCTCAATCCGCCCGGGTATGCTGCACGGCCACTATGAGGGGTGGGAGCCGGATGAGATCCGCTGCTTCTTCGATGGTGTTTTGAACGGAGGGTGTCCGTTGGTGCGGGTAGGCAAAGCGGTGGTGACCGATTCGATTCGGGTGCCGTACGATTCGCGTTTGAGTTCTCTGGAGGGTACGTTCTATTTTTCGAACGATACGCTCTCGGCGAATGCAGATCGGGCGTGGTCTTCCATCCCGGGTGCGATCGACACCAAACGGAAACTTTTTGTTTGTCCGCTTCCCGAACAAGGGTATGAGATTGGGTTTGTTCTGATTCGGGATATGCGTCGGATGGCGGTTTCGACCGGTTTTTTCTTGAAGGATTCTGTGAAGACGAAAGAGTAAAATATAAAAATCGATTATATGAAATACATTATCATTTTAGGTGACGGGATGGCCGATGAGCCGATCGACATGTTGGGCGGAAAGACTCCCCTGCAGGCTGCCGACAAACCGGCGATCGATTGGTTGGCGGCTCATGGTCGTAGCGGTATGCTGGCGACGGTACCGTCGGGATTTGCTCCCGGAAGCGAAATAGCGAACCTCTCGGTGTTGGGTTATGATGTACCCAAGGTGTTCGAAGGACGCGGTTCGTTGGAGGCCGCCAGCATGGGTATCCCCATCGAGGAGGGGGAGATGGCCATGCGTTGCAACCTGATTACGATCGAGGATGGCAAGATCAAAAACCACTCGGCAGGTCACATCTCGAATGAGGAGGCTGCTCAGCTGATCGCATTCCTGCAACAGGAACTGGGTGGCGGAGATGTCAACTTTTTCCCGGGCGTATCCTATCGGCATCTGCTCAAACTCAAGGGCGGAAGCAAACGGATCATTACTACGCCACCGCACGATGTGCCGGGAACTCCGTACAAGGAGGTGCTGGTACGTCCGGTCGATGCGAGCGGAGAGGCTACCGCGAAACGACTGAATGAGCTGATCGAGCGTTCGCAAGAGCTTTTGGCCAATCATCCGGTCAATTTGGCCCGCAAGGCGCAGGGTAAGGATCCTGCGAACAGCATTTGGCCTTGGTCGCCCGGTTACAGACCGCAAATGGAGACCCTCATGAGCCGTTATGGAATCAAGAACGGTGTGGTGATCTCAGCGGTCGATCTGATCAAGGGAATCGGTGTCTATGCGGGTCTCACCCCGATTGAAGTGGAGGGAGCGACAGGTCTGTATGATACGAATTATGAAGGTAAGGCTCAGGCGGCGATCGATGCATTGAAGACGCACGATTTCGTATTTCTGCACATCGAGGCGAGCGACGAGGCCGGACACGAAGGAGATGTTGCCCTGAAGGTCCGTACGATCGAATATCTGGATCATCGGGTGGTGCGTCCGATTTTGGAGGCGGTGTCGAAGTGGTCCGAACCGGTATCGATTGCCGTATTGCCGGATCATCCCACACCGTGTAAGCTCCGGACCCACACTTCGGCTCCGATTCCGTTCGTAATCTACCGGACCAACGAATCGGGCGATGATGTTCAGGTCTTCGATGAATTTGCCGCACGCAAGGGAAGCTATGGCAACCTGTCGGGCGATCAGTTTATGGAATGTTTTATTCAACGAGAAAAATAACAGCGAAAGAGTCATGAAATATTACAGCACGAATCATAATGCCCCGGAAGTTGATCTGCGTGAGGCGGTCGTACACGGACTAGCGCCCGACAAGGGGCTCTACATGCCCGAGCGGATCGAACGGCTGCCCGAAGATTTCTACCGGCAGATTGCCACGATGTCCTTCCAACAGATTGCATGCCGTGTAGCCGATGCCTTTTTTGGCGAGGATGTGGAGCACGATGCGCTCGAACGGATCGTATGCGATACGTTGAATTTCGAGACACCGATCGTTCAGGTCGATCCGAATATCTGGTCTCTGGAACTTTTCCACGGACCGACCCTTGCCTTTAAGGATGTCGGGGCCCGCTTTATGGCGCGGATGCTTTCCTATTTTATCGGTCGGGGCAAAGAGCGGGTAACGGTGCTGGTCGCCACGTCGGGCGATACGGGAAGTGCCGTTGCGAACGGTTTCCTTGGTGTAGAGGGAATCGATGTGGTGGTGCTCTATCCCAAAGGAAAGGTCAGCGAGATTCAGGAAAAACAGTTTACCACGCTGGGCCGGAACATCACGGCTCTCGAGATCGACGGTACGTTCGATGATTGCCAGCGGTTGGTCAAAAGTGCCTTTTTGGACGAGGAACTGAACCGGAAATTCCGTCTGACGTCGGCCAACTCGATCAATGTGGCCCGTTTCCTTCCACAAGCCTTTTACTATTTCAATGCGTATGCACAACTGCGCAGGGCAGGTGAGCAGCGGGATGTGGTAGTCTGCGTACCCAGCGGAAACTTCGGTAACATAACAGCCGGTCTTTTTGCAAAACGGATGGGATTGCCCATCAAACGTTTCATTGCAGCGAATAACAGCAACGATATCTTTTTGCAATATCTCACGACAGGAGTCTATACGCCGCGTCCGTCGGTGCAGACGTTGGCCAATGCGATGGATGTGGGCGATCCGAGCAACTTTGTCCGGATTCTCGACCTGTATGGACATAAGATCGATGCGATTCGGGCCGACATCAGCGGCGCACGTTTCAGTGATGATCAGATCCGTCAGATTATTGCCGATACGTTGCAGCGTACCGGTTATCTGCTCGACCCGCACGGCGCTTGCGGTTACGAGGCGTTGCGGCAAGGAATTGCAGACAATGAAGCGGGTATCTTCCTCGAGACGGCCCATCCCGCCAAGTTCAAGGATCGCGTTGAGCCGATAATCGGCCGTGAGGTAGAGGTGCCTGCGCGTCTGGCCGAGTTTATGAAGGGTAAAAAACTTTCGATCGAACTCTCTTCAGATTTTGGAGATTTTAAATCCTATCTGATGAAACGATAGAACAGCACAAGTGCTATAAGAAAGCTTATCCAAAAAAAAGAGTGGGGTGGATTTCCAATCGGAGATCTACCCCACTTGCTGATATGAAGAATGTTAGATAGGCTCTTGGTCCAGAGGCCGTTTTGTCGGCCGCTATCCGTTCAGACGGCCGTGGCAATGTTTGTATTTCTTGCCGCTTCCGCAGGGGCAGGGATCGTTCCGCCCCACCTTCTTTTCGACATGAACCGGAGCCGGTTTGCTCTTTTCGCCCGAGCCGGCAGCTGCGGCAGCCTCCCGACGAGAGGTCTGTAATTTGGACAGATCGGTTTTCGGCCGTTCGGGAGCCTGTTGCTTGGTTACGTCCTGATTTTCCCGTACCGGAACGAAGGCCTTGAACAACGTCGAGAGAATCTCCCGGTTACCGCGTTCGAGCATCTTGCTGAACAGGTTGTATGACTCGAACTTATAGATCAACAGCGGATCTTTCTGCTCGTACGATGCGTTGCGTACGCTCTGACGCAGATCGTCCATCTCGCGCAGATGCTCCTTCCAGTCCTCATCGATGATCAGCAGCATGGCCACCTTGCTGAAGTGTTTGAACACCTCTTTGCCTTCGCTTTCGTAAGCCTTTTTCAGATTGACCGGAACATTGAAGACCCGTTTGCCGTCCGATACCGGAACGTAGATGTTTTCATAACGGGAACTGTTCTGTTCGTAAACGTTTTTGATGACCGGATAGGTGATCGAGGCGATGGCGGACATACGGCGTACGTAGGCATCCTGAAAATCTTTGGCTAACATGCCTGTAAGTATTTCCCGCTTCTTTTTCGCATTTTCGAAAGCCTCTTCGTTGAACGAGGGTTGTACGGCTACCTGACGGATCAGTTCCAATTTGAAGGTTTCGTAATCATCTTCTCCGTATGCGTCGACGAAACTTTCGGCAAAGTCGGCCATGATGTTGTTCAGGTCCACTTCGATCCGTTCTCCGAACAGTGCGTGGCGGCGGCGCGTGTAGATCACCTCACGTTGGGCGTTCATTACGTCATCGTATTCGAGCAGGTGTTTACGGATACCGAAGTTGTTCTCTTCCACCTTGCGTTGGGCCCGCTCAATGGCTCGCGACATCATGCCGGCCTGTATCACTTCACCCTCCTTCAGACCCATGCGGTCCATCAATCCGGCGATACGCTCCGATCCGAACAGACGCATCAGGTTGTCTTCCAGAGAGACAAAGAATAACGATGATCCGGGGTCACCTTGACGTCCGGCACGACCTCTCAACTGACGGTCCACCCGGCGTGATTCGTGGCGTTCCGTACCAATAATCGCCAAACCTCCGGCTGCCTTCACCTCGTCCGTCAACTTGATGTCGGTACCACGACCGGCCATATTGGTCGCGATGGTAACCTGTCCCTTGCGTCCGGCTTCGGCTACGATTTGAGCCTCGAGTTGGTGCTGTTTGGCGTTCAAAACGTTGTGCTTGATGCCTCGCAGTTTGAGCATTCGGCTCAGCAGTTCGGAGATCTCGACCGATGTCGTACCTACCAGTACGGGACGTCCGGCCTCGACCATGCGAACGATCTCTTCGATAACGGCCGCATATTTTTCCCGTTTGGTTTTGTAGATCACATCATCCTTATCCTCGCGGATAACCGGTCGGTTGGTCGGGATGACGATTACGTCCAATTTGTAGATGTTCCAGAACTCGCTGGCCTCCGTCTCGGCTGTACCGGTCATTCCGGCCAGCTTGTGGTACATACGGAAGTAGTTCTGCAGGGTGACCGTAGCGAATGTCTGCGTGGCGGCTTCGACTTTCACCCGCTCCTTGGCCTCGATTGCCTGATGCAGACCGTCGGAGTAGCGTCGGCCCTCCATGATTCGGCCGGTTTGCTCGTCGACGATTTTCACCTTGTTGTCGATGACGACATACTCTACATCTTTCTCGAACATACTGTACGCCTTGAGCAACTGGTTGACCGTATGGAGTCGTTCCGAACGAATCGCGTAGTCATTCAGTACCTCGTCTTTCTTGGCTGCCTTTTGTTCGGGTGTCATGTCGCTCTTTTCGATATCGGCCATGATCGAGCCCATGTCGGGAAGAACGAAGAATTTATCTTCGTTAACGCTCTTCGACAAGATCTCCTGACCCTTGTCCTGCAACTCGACCGAATTCAGCTTTTCGTCGATGACGAAATAGAGATCGTCCACAATCTCCGGCATGCGTCGGTTGTTGTCCTGCATGTAGATGTTTTCGGTTTTCTGCATCAGGGCCTTGATCCCCTGTTCGCTGAGGAATTTGATCAGCGGTTTGTATTTCGGCAGACCTTTGTGTGCACGGTAGAGCAGTACGCCTCCCTCTTCGGTTTTTCCCTCAGCGATCAGCTTTTTCGCATCGGCTACGAGCTGCGACACCAAGTTACGCTGCAGGTTGAACAGATTCTCGACGTACCCGCGATACTGTTCGAACATTTGGTCGTCGCCCTTCGGAACCGGACCCGAAATGATCAACGGCGTACGGGCATCGTCAATCAAGACCGAGTCGACCTCATCGACGATTGCATAGTGGTGTTTGCGTTGTACCAAATCGTCCGGAGAAAAGGCCATGTTGTCTCGCAGGTAGTCGAAGCCGAATTCGTTGTTGGTACCGAACGTAATATCGGCCATGTAGGCTTGGCGGCGCTCCTTCGAGTTGGGCTTGTGCTTGTCGATGCAGTCGACCGACAGCCCGTGGAATTCATACAACGGGCCCATCCATTCCGAGTCACGGCGAGCCAGATAATCGTTGACGGTCACCACGTGAACTCCTTTCCCGGCCAATGCATTGAGGAATACGGGAAGCGTAGCGACCAACGTTTTACCCTCACCGGTGGCCATCTCCGCGATGTTCCCTTTGTGGAGCACGACACCGCCGAAGAGCTGGCAGTCGTAGTGGACCATGTCCCATTTGATGGTATTTCCTCCGGCCACCCATGAGTTTTTGTAGATGGCTTTGTCGTCCTCGATCCGGACGAAATCTTTCGTGGCGGCGAGTTGGCGGTCGAAATCGGTGGCGGTTACCACAATCTCTTCGTTCTCCTTGAACCGGCGGGCCGTATCCTTGACGATGGCGAAGGCTTCGGGCAGAATCTCTTCGAGTTTCTCTTCGATCTTGCGGTCGATCTCCTCGGTCAGGTCATCGATCCGACGCGAAATGCTCTCCTTGTCGTTCAACGAAGTGTCCAAGTCCTCGAGTTGTGCTTTCAGTTCCTCGATCTGTTTCTCCTCGCCGCTGATGTACTCTGCGACGGAGTTTTTCAGGGCAAGGCTGCGCACACGGAGTTCGTCGTTGGTCAGCTGCCCGATGGAGGGGTATATGGCTTTGATTTTATCTACGTAGGGTTGTATTAATTTGCGGTCTTTTTCACTTTTCGTTCCGAAAAACAGCTTGATCAAGCCGGATACTACATTACTCATATTTTTGATTCGTATTAATTTTTATTCGTAAATAAATCGCGTAAATTTAGTGTTTTTTATCGAGAACACATGACCGATTTTCCGATATTACATTCGGTACATCGTTTTTTCTCGCAATATTCCTTTGAGAGTTGCAACAATCCCTGTGTGAAAAATGCATTTTCAGCAGCGATCCCCTTGTACTGCCAATTCCGGATGTAGGTGTTGTTTTCGGCGGGTATCTGTTCGAGCAGATCAATGGCCCGCTCCTTCATCTCTTCGGTTTGGGAGATCTTGCCGTAGGTAAAGATCATCGGAGCTACCAGATTGATGCACATGTTGCATATCATCATGTGGCCGAACCCTTTGACGCTGTACCGACTGCTCTGGCTCGGACGGTAGTGGGTCGTCCAATATTCAGAGGTCTGCACGTCGAGGATCTTCTGGACCTCTTCGTAGGATTTACATTCGATCAGTCGGGAAAATAAAAAATCCTTTGATGCCAACAGAGCCGCCAGCTCTACGATGCGGATGATCGGGGTGTGGTTCGGATGGTGGCGCATCGTTTCCCATTCGTTTCGTCGCATCGGAAGGATGTCGAAACGTCTTTGGAGGTGCCGGAACTCCTGCTGCAACCGATAAGTGTAGTCGTCCGGATACTCCGCATCGAGCAATCCGGCACCACCGAGCAACAGGGCCTCGACGGCCGGCAACGACTCCTTGATGCGACAGATTTGGACATACGAGACGGTCTGTGCTAGTTTCTCGTAGGGTTCGCGGTTGGAACCTGCACCCAGTGTCCGGAACAGCGTGATGTAAAATGCTTCATTCCAATTGTTCCCGCCCAATCGATACCGTTGGACGAAATCGTTGTACTTCCGTTCCAACCGTTCGATGGTAAGCCAAGTGAGCAGTGCGTGGCGTTTGACTTCGGGTAACTCGCCGAGGATCTTACCGCAACGATACGACCGACTTCCTTCGATCAAACGGTTGTATCGGTCGACCAACTCTTCCGGACAGGTTAGGGTCAGAGCGGGAACCACCGAGCCATCGGTCCGGCAAATCACCGCGTCGTCATCGAAAACGATGTTCAGTACGCAGTCATCGTATTTCGGGTCGATGTGGTGCAGATGTTTGCGCCAGTCCGAAGCGTGGTGATGTACGGCAGCCGGCCCACAGAAAGATTTTCCGTCCCGTTCGTATTGGACATTGACCAATTCCGCTCCCGAATCGAAATTTTCGGTCCCGTGTCCGACGATCCGGATCGTTTCGGGCGACAGCGAAGTGTACAAGCGATTGCTCCATACGAAACGGAGAAACTCTTCGGCTTTTTCTACGGGAACGGATGACATGGTACGAGCGATGGTTTCGGTAAGCGTGTTTACAGCAGCCCCAGATCGAGCAGTGTCTCTTCCGACATCATGCTCTTGTCCCAAGGTGGATCGAAAGTCAGAATGACGTTTACCGATGTGACCCCTTTTACCTTGCCGACCATGTCGTTGACCTGTTCGAGCAGTTGATCGGCCATCGGACAGTTCGGTGCGGTGAGCGTCATTCGGATGTTGGCCGTTCCGTCCGGTTCCACATCGATCTCGTAGACCAGTCCCAGATCATATATGTTGACGGGAATCTCCGGGTCGTATATGTTTTTTAGCGTCAGGACAATGTCCTGCTCAATGCGCATGATCTCCTGCGGTGTTGTCATAGTGTTTTGCTTTTGTATGCGAGGGCATACAGTTTCATCTGTTTGATCATGGCCAACAGTCCGTTGGCGCGGGTGGGCGAGAGGTTCTCCTTGAGCCCTATGCGGTCGATGAAATAGAGGTCGGCATTGATGATCTCGTCGGGTGTACGATGGTTCATGACCCGGATCAACAGCGCGATGATCCCTTTGGTGATGATGGCATCGCTGTCGGCCGAAAAGAGAATTTTCCCTTCGTCGTCCAATCGGGCGTCGATCCATACTCGGGACTGACACCCTTTGATCAGATACTCTTCTGTTCTGTGTTTTTCGTCGATGGCAGGAAGTTCACGGCTCAGTTCGATCAGGTACTCGTACTTGTCGAGCCACTCGTCGAACACCTCGAACTCTGCGATGATTTCATCCTGCACTTCGTTGATGGTCATACTATATACTAGTTTTTATCTTTCTTTATTCGTTTTGTGTATCATAATATAACTCCGTCGAGCCGCGATTTATTGTGCCGTCGGGCCGACTACTTCGTCGAGTACCTCACCGGTTGCCGCATCGGGCAGGGGAATCTGCAAAATCCGAGCTAATGTGGGAACGACAGCCGTGGGGTTCACGTTCCGTTCGACTTTGCCAGAGGGGATTCCACCTCCCATAAAGATTAGCGGAACATGTGTGTCGTAGGTGAAGAGCGAGCCGGAGAGCGAGACCGTATTCGGACGCTCCTCGATCCAGCCGGGCATCAGATTGATCGTGACGTCACCCGAACGTTTGGGGTAGAAACTGTTCTGCATCTTTTCGCCGTAACCTTTGCCGAAGTATCCGCTTTGCATGTCGGAGGCGGTGAGCGCTCCGGAGACTCCCCTGAATTGCAGGGCGAACGTTGCGGCCCGGGACTGTACCTCCTCCAGATCGAATCCGTACTTGTAGATCATCTCCCGATTCAGGTAGATTTGACGTTCGGAGTAGCCGAGAATCCAGTTTGCCGGCTCGTATTGGGCGCTCAGGAAACCGTTCAGGATCATTTTGAACTGGCCGGTGTTGAATCGTCCTCCGGGTGTACGGCTGTTCTCTTTGTAGACGTTGCTGCTCCCGTGGTCGGACGAGAGCACGACGATGAACTCTTCGGGTTTGTAACGCGCCTGAAGCATGCCGAGCAGATCGCCCAGTTCCCAGTCGAGTTTGTAGTACATGTCTTCCAATTCGACGGATCGGGGACCGAAATATTCACAAATCAGTCGGGGGGTGTCGTAACAGATTGTCAACAGGTCGGTCCGGCCGTCTTCGCCGAGCTTCTCCTTGAGGATGACCTCTTTGGCGAAATCCGTTATCAGCGTGTTGCCGTATGGGGTGTAGAACAACGGCTCGAACCCTTCTGTGTTCTCGTTTTCCTGTGCGGTACGATCTTTTTTCTTGAAGATGCTGAATATGTTCCGGAAAAAGAGTTTGGTTTTCGAGGGTTGTGCCGCAAAACTCAGCAGGGTCGTGTCGCGGTTTTTGTAGACTGCGTAGGCTCGTTCCGGAGTCCAGTCGCGTTCGAGCAGGGCATCGGAGTAGTTCGTTGCGTTGTATTGCCGAACCCAATCGGGGAAAGAGCTGAAATAGTAGCTGCTCGATACCCAGTCTCCCAGAACGGGGTCGACCCAGAAGGCCTGACCGGTCGAGCCGCCGCATACGATTGCCGAATAGGGATCCCATGCAACAGCGATCACTTTGGCGAGTGAGTCTGATTCATGCAACCGGTCTCCCAGCGTTGATGCGACCAGATTGATCGGAGAGTATCCGTTTTGTCCCGCCTCGCATTCCAGTCCTCTTGCCTCGGCGTCGGCAATCAGATTGACGCTGTCGCTGGTGGTGTAGTTGTACCAGCTGGGGGCGATGATGCCGTGTCCTGCCGGTTCTGTTCCCGTAGTGAGGGTGGCCAGTCCTGCGACGGTGTTGGTCCCCATGTAGTTGTAGCGTGCATTCGTGAAATTCGCACCGCTGTCCACAAGGAACCGAAAGCCTTTCTCGGAAAAATTGTCGCGGAAGCGCTCCAAGTAGTCGTAGCGCATCTGGCTGACAACGATCTGTACGATCAGTTTAGGTGCGGTTGTCGCCGGTTGTGCGACAGCAGCGGTATGTAGAACCGACAGCAAAAGAGCTGTGAAAATAGCCTGTTTCGATTTCATCTCTGCGGAACAAATGATTGAACGGACAAAATTATAAAAAAAATTATATCTGTCCGGATTCCTGCCTACTATTTATTCGGTCGTACGGTCGGAAGAGGAGGCTTCGTCTCTTTGTTGCCGCTCGATTCGGCGTATCGTTTTGCGTATCATGTATCGTTTGCGCAGGTGGTAGGCAAAGAAAATCCACATCGGGATCATTAGGATCACGGCAAGGATCATCGAATAGATGCTGAATACGTATACGATCAGTTGGACGATCGCCACACTGAATGACAATCCGAGTGCCGAAAGGATCGCCCCGACCTTGTATCCGGTTTTGAACGGAGTCTTGCAGGTGCTGCACCGGAATATACCTTCGAGCCCCAAGATCCAAAACCAAGGAATCCGGACTTCGTTGCCGCACCGCGGACATTTGATGATTCGGGACGAGTGGCTCATGATTCAAAAAAGTCTATCTCAGGGGTGAAATCCAGATCGGGGTATTCCTGCATAAGGCGGCGTGTTTCATCGGCATAGCGTTGTCGGAACCGCTCGTGAGCCGGAGAGTCGGGGTTGAACGGACGGTGTTCCATGGCCCGGTGGACGGCTTCGATGCGTTTGAACAACGAGCGGGCCTCGTGGCTGATGTGGCTCTCCTGAAACTGCTCCCAGATATAATCTACGGCCAACTCCGACGGATGAACCATGTCCTTGTCGTAGAAACGGTAGTCCCGCAGGTCGTCGTTGACGATTTCGAACGATGGGAAATATTCGTTGTTCGGGAAACGCTCGACGATCCGGTGTACGGCGTCGAGCAGTATGGCCTTGCTCCATGCGTTGTCGATCAGGCCGTCTCCGATGTGTCGGACCGGACTAACGCTCCACAGGATCCGTTTGTTGCGGAGACACCCTTCAGCCAGTAGCGCAAACTGTTCGACGATCGTTTCTGCCGAAAGCCTCTCCCGAATGAAGTGTGCTGCGGGTTGCTTGTGGCAGTTGCATACGATTTTTCCGTCGGATTTCAATCGGTAGATCCAAGCTGTCCCCAACGTAAGGATCAGAAAGTCGGCCGATTGAAGAGCTCGGGCGCCGGTTTCGGTAGCCCGATTGATGCGGTCGAGTGTCTTTTGCCGGTCGGTCGACGAGAAAGCGGAGTGGTGGTCGAAGTTGAACCATAGGCCGTTGTCGCAAGACAGGTCCTCGGTTCGGTAGAGCTCTCCGGAGGCATATCGCTCTAGCGTATAAAAGATGGAGGCCGGATTGAACAGAATACCCGAGGGATTGACCGTTACGGGCAGCTTGTATCGGGTCATGCGGGCTCCGATGTTTTCGGTGAAGCACGAACCGAGCAACAGCCCTCTATCCGAGTAGCCGATCGGGTGCTGAGACGGAGGTATCTGTATGGACGTTCTGAACTGCATATTCCGATTAAAGCGATACAAAGATAGGAAAATGAGTGGAAAAAACACATTTTCGACAAAGACAATCCGGATGGATTTTATACTTTTGTCGACAAACTTATCGGTGCGCTATGTTGTTATTTCCGAATTGTAAGATAAATCTCGGCCTTCGGATCGTTTCGAAACGGACGGACGGATACCACGATATCGAAACGGTGATGTATCCCGTCGAAAATCTGTGTGATGCATTGGAGATTCTTCGCTACGATTGTGAAGATATTGAATTTTCCGTGTCGGGAATACGGATCGACGGAGCCGTAGAGAAGAATATATGCCTGAAGGCCTATCGCGTGGTCCAGAGGGAGTATCCTCAGGTCAGAGGCGTGTATATGCATCTGCACAAAGCGATTCCGATGGGGGCAGGATTGGGCGGCGGTTCTTCCGATGCAGCGTATGTCATTCGGGAGCTGTCCGATCTGTTCGGTCTGGGAATAGACCAGTCTCAGATGGAACGCATGGCGGCCGAAGTGGGGAGTGACGTGCCTTTCTTCGTCGCGAACCGGCCCGCTTTGGCTACGGGAAGGGGCGAGAGACTCGAACCCGTCGATCGACTGCTCGCTGGTTGGCAACTGGTGTTGGTCAAACCCCCGATTTCGGTCGGTACGGCCGAAGCCTATGCTGGGGTGACTCCCCGTCGGTCGGAGAGGTTGTTGACCGATATCCTGTATCGTACCCCGATCGAACAGTGGCGGGAGTGTGTGGTGAATGACTTCGAACCGTCGGTCTTTGCCCGTTATCCGATCATCGCCCGGATCAAATCCGATTTGTATCGTCTGGGAGCCGTTTATGCCTCGATGTCCGGATCGGGATCCACCGTATTCGGTATCTTCGATCGCACGAAAAACGTCGATCTCTCTTGTTTTCAAGATATGTTTGTTCACCACGAGGTGCTCGAGTAGCCGTCTGTCGGTACGCCGTCAGCTCTCCTGCGGGTAAGTTATCGAAGGGCACGGGTTAAATCCGGAAAAAAGAGACAAGTTTGGAATTTTTTTTGTAAATTCGCACCCGTCGTCCGGTTTTTCGACTCCGGAGACCCAATCTATTACTAACTAAACTGTATTGAACAATGACGGTAGAGGATGAAAAAGTTCTCGAACTTCAGCATCGAAAAGAAAAAATCTATTTTGGAGGCGGAACAAAGGCCATAGAGAAACAGAAAGCGATGGGAAAACTCACGGCTCGTGAGCGGATCATCGCTTTGTTGGATAAAGACTCGTTCCATGAATACGATATTTTCGTAGAACATGACGGTCGGGATTTCGGTATGCAGGACAAATCGCTCCCGGGCGACGGAGTGATTATCGGTACCGGAATGATTTGCGGACAACCGGTTGCGATCTTCGCACAGGACTTTACGGTCGCCGGCGGTTCGCTCGGTTTCATGCACGCCCGCAAGATCACCAAAATCATGGACTATGCACTGAATATGCGTATTCCGTTGATCGGTATCAACGACTCGGGTGGAGCCCGTATTCAGGAGGGCGTGAACGCATTGGCCGGTTATGGCGAAATATTTTTCCGGAATACGCTTTCGAGCGGTGTGATTCCGCAGATCTCGGTCATTCTCGGACCGTGTGCAGGTGGCGCCGTTTACTCTCCGGCGTTGACCGACTTCGTATTCGTAGTTGAAAATATCTC
>URBJ01000010.1 GCA_900546005.1 uncultured Alistipes sp.
TATATTTCAATAATTTCAAAGAACTATTTATCCACTTTTACGGGACAGTAATGAATTAAAATCTTTTATCATGAAAAAGTTTATTATTGCTACAGTAGCCATGTTGGCTATCGGAACCGCATCTTTTGCTCAGGGTTTCGGATGGGGTGTTAAAGCCGGATTGAACGTTTCGGGTATGAGTAATACGGACTTTAATGCCAAAACGGGATTGACAGCCGGTGTTTTCGCCGATTATCGGTTCAACGACTGGTTCGGGGCATCGGCCGAGGTGTTGTTTTCTCGCGAGGGAGGTAAAATAACTGAAGGCGATTCGAAATTCATTAACAAATCGAACTATTTGAATATTCCGATTATGGCCAAATTCTATGTGCTCGATCAGTTGGCTTTCAACATCGGTATTCAACCGGGTGTGTTCCTTTCTGCCAAGGCAAAAGTAAAAGACGAAGGTCAGGAATCTACTACTTCGATCGGTAAGGCTTATAAATCGGGTGATTTCGCGTTCCCGGTTGGTGTAAGCTATGAGTTCTTCGGAAAATTGATTCTCGATGCCCGTTATAATATCGGTGTGGTTAACGTTGCCCATGGGGAAACGAAAATTCACAACAATGCGTTTGCCTTGAGTGTCGGCTATCGGTTCTAATCGCATAAATTATAAATATTAAATAAAAAAGAGAGGGAGCTTACAAGGCTCCCTCTTCCTGTATAAGAAGGTATGGTCTTTAGGCCTTGCTTCGGGTTTTGATTTGCAGGATGCCGGTCACGGCAAAAGCTGTGAGACAGATAGCCGCGAAGCCCAAGAACATACGGGCAGGAAACAGAAATTTCGCGTTGAGTTCGGCCTCTTCGAAGAGAAAGATACTCATAAGAAGAGAGATGATGAACAGAACGAATGGAAACAACGTGATCGAATCGGATCTCCGCTCATCGGTGTGTACCGGAACGATCGATGCCCCGATCGGAAAAGAGAGGCTCCAGCAGACGATGCCGCTTCCGATCAGAAGGAATCCGACAAAATCGTTCGGTTGTCCGTATTGCAGAGCGAATTGGAGAACGCCCCAAAGGATTGCGGCGAAGGCGATAAATCGGAGGTAGGTGTTCGGTTTTTGTCGGAGAACAGCCGCAAACGATACGAGCAGAGCCGTACATATACAGGCGATTGCCCCCATGATGTGTCCGGCGATGTAGAAGAAGCTGTCGGCACTGTCGGAGAGCAGCAGAATGGTCCATGTCCAAGTGGCCAGAACGGGAAAGGCTGCGAATATTTCGAGCCACAGTTTTTGTTGCGAAGAAGAGTCGTCGTTTCGATCGGCGTCGGAGGCATCTGTTTTGCGGAAGCGGGCGACGGCGGTTGCTACCGTTGCCGTACTCCAGCAGGCAAAACCCAAACCGCAAACGAGGTGTCCGGCGATGAACTCTTCCGGAAGGGTTAACAGAACGATGCCGATGGCAAGCAGAATCAATGCCAGAACATAGCCTGTGACGGATAGGATTTTGTTGATGGCAGCGGTCCGCCGTATGTCGCATATTCCGGAAGAGGCCGGGAACAGGCTCCATACGAAGCAAAATACTCCTGTCGAAATTAGGGCTATCCCGGAGAGTGTTTTGGCGATTTCGTCGTCACGGGAGAGCAGGCAGATGCCGTAACCGATACAGAAGAGAACGGCAAGGACCAGAATAGTTCTGAACCAAGTGGTTGTTTCGAGTTTCATAGCGCTGAATTTTTTGTTTTTTACATTCGTTCGCATTATCAAAAACTGCGCCTGACCGGCCGAACTATCCTAAAAAAAGCACGATGTGCAGGCCAAAAGATTACGCATCGATGCCGGGAAATTCTCTTGGGGCAGACGCGGAGTGAAAAGGATCGATGGATATGCGGCAAATCCTTGTTTCAAGCCTGTAAGTGGCTGTATCGAGGAATGTCTATGAGGTAAAATCGGTAAAAAACGGCGATTCGTCGACAAAACCCGGGTGTAAGTATATTTTAGTTGACGTACGGAAAATGAAATAGTACGTTTGCATACGAAATGTATCATAATACGAACGGATATGACAAATCAATCGGGGAAAATGAAACGGATTGCGGCGGTCGGACTGATGTCGTTTTTCAGCGTGGCGTTGAACGGACAGGCGACGCAGGGAAGCTGGTCATTGCGTCAGTGCATCGACTATGCGAGGAGCAACAACATTCAGGTTCAGACGACGCAGATCGCGCAAGAGAGTGCGGCCGAAGATCTGGCTCAGGCCAAAGCACAGCGTTTGCCTTCGCTGAGCTTTTCGACATCGCAGAATCTCGTGAATCAGAAACAGCAGCAGGAAGACGGCAGTTATGAGGCCAACGGAACCTACTCCGGGAACTACGCGTTGAATGCAGGGGTAACTCTTTACAACGGAGGGAAGCTCACCAACTCGCTCAAACAGCAGGAGGTTGTCGGAAAGAGTGCCCAGTATCAGGTATATATGGCAATGAACGATATAGAGATTGCCGTGACTCAGGCCTACCTGAATATTCTGTACGCCAACGAGAATGTAAAGATCAACCGTCAAAACGTAGAGTCCTCGGCGGCTCAGTTGGAACGGTCTAAGGCGTTGCTCGAGGCCGGCTCGATCGCGCCGAGCGACTATGCGCAGATGGAGTCGCAGTACAGCAGCGACAAGTATCAGCTGACCGTTAGCGAAACCACACTTTCTCAAGATATATTGACGTTGAAGCAGCTGCTCGAGCTGGGGTTGAACGAACATTTCGAGGTGGAGTTTCCCGATCTGGACAGTACCGACGTGTTGGTCGAAATTCCGGCTTTGGCCGATGTGTACGCCCGGGCTTTGGAGGTGATGCCGGAGGTGGAGAACAGTCGGCTGAATATCGAGTCGTCGCAGTTGGGCGAAAAGATAGCTGCCAGCGAAGCGCTGCCGTCGATCACCGCCAGTGCGGCCGTGGGTACGGGAAATATCTCCGGAACGAATTACTCGTTCTACAATCAGTTGAACAACCAGTTGAATGAAAATATAGGTGTGACGTTGAGCGTGCCGATTTTCAATCGCCGTCAGGCCAAAACGTCGATTGCCAAAGCCCGGCTCCAGACCCGACAGGCCGAATTGGATTATACCAATATGGAGAAGGAGCTGCTCCGGACGATTGAATCGTTGTATCAGGATGCGGTCTCGGCCCAGAGCCGTTATATTGCAGCCAATGATCAGGTCAAATCGGCCGCGATCAGCTACAATCTGGTATTGGAGCAGTTCAATGCCGGTATGAAAAACACGGTCGACCTGTTGACCCAGAAGAACGAATATCTTGCTTCACAACAGGAGCAGATTCAGGCAAAATATCAGGCGGTTCTGTCGATCAAGTTGTTGAATTTCTATCAAAACGAACCGATCACCTTATAATTCAGTAAAAAAACAATTAAAAAAACGCGATATGAAAACAGTGAAGAAAATTCTGATTCCGGTGCTGGTGGTGTTTGTGATCGCCGTAGGTATCTACCTGTTCGCCACCCGATCGAAGGCCCCGCAAAAGATGAGCTACAAGACGACCGAGGTACGTCGTGGGTCGATTGTGAATACCGTGACCGCCACGGGAACGATCGAACCGATCATTCAGGTGGAGGTGGGTACTCAGGTATCCGGTATCATCGAAAATATCTACGTGGATTATAATTCGATCGTCAAAGAGGGCCAGATCATCGCGGAACTCGACCGGACGACGTTGGAGGCCGAACTCGAGTCGAGTACGGCAACCTTGGAGGCCAATAAGACGGAGTATGAGTATCAGGAGAAGAACTTCAATCGGATCAAGGGTCTGCACGAGAAAAACATGGTCAGCGACACGGATTACGAGACGGCCGAGTATCAGTACAAGACGGCGAAAAGCAACTACGAAAAGTCCCAGTCGGATATGACACGAGTACGTCAGAATCTGGCTTATGCGACGATCACGTCGCCGATCGACGGAGTGGTGATCGACCGTGAGGTCGAAGAGGGACAGACTGTGGCTTCGAGCTTCAATACCCCTACCCTGTTTACCATAGCGAACGACTTGCGCCAGATGCGTGTGATTGCAGACGTGGACGAAGCCGATATCGGAGTGGTAAAGGAGGGCCAGAAAGCCATGTTTACCGTCGATGCCTTCCCCGAAGATCAATTTAACGGTACGGTGACGCAGGTTCGTCTGCAACCGACTACCGAATCGAATGTCGTAACTTATGAGGTGGTTGTAGATGCGCCCAACCCCGACTTGAAACTGAAACCGGGTTTGACGGCCAACCTGACGATCTATACGATGCAGAAAGACAGTGTACTGGTTGTTCCGTTGCGGGCGCTGCGGTTTACCCCCGAGGGAGTCGATACACCCACCACTGATTCGGTCGATGCCAAGCTGAAAACCCTTTGGGTTCCGTCGGCATCGGGTCCTCAGCCCAAGCAGGTCACCGTGGGAAGCAACGATGGTATCTTTGCGGAGGTGAGCGGTCCGATCAAGGAGGGAGATCAGATTATCACGGCAGTCGATTTGGGAGTGCCTTCGGTTTCCGATTCGCAGCAAGAGTCCAATCCGTTTATGCCGGGTCCTCCGGATCGAGACAAGAACAAGAAGAAATAGAGGGAATCGTTAAGAGAAAGAGAGAATCATGGATAATTATATTATACGTGTCGAGAACCTCAGACGGGATTTTGTCGTGGGAGACGAGACGGTACATGCGTTGCGGGGAGTCTCGTTCCGCATACGCAAGGGAGAGTTCGTGACGATCATGGGTACCAGTGGATCGGGGAAGTCGACGCTGTTGAATCTGCTCGGATGTCTCGATACTCCTACTTCGGGTGAGTACTATCTGGATGGGTTTTCGGTACAGAAGATGAGCCACAATGAGCGGGCTACACTGCGGAATCGGAAGATCGGATTCGTATTCCAGTCCTACAATCTGTTGCCCAAAACGACGGCACTCGAGAATGTGGAGCTGCCGCTTTTCTACAACTCCGAGGTGTCGGCCCGGGAGCGTCATCGTCGTGCCGAGCAGGCATTGATCGAAGTGGGGCTGGCCGATCGGATTCATCACCGCTCGAATCAGATGTCCGGTGGTCAGCAGCAGCGTGTGGCAATCGCTCGGGCATTGGTTAACAATCCCGTGATGATTTTGGCGGACGAGGCGACCGGAAACCTCGATACGCGAACTTCGTTCGAAATCCTTACGCTGTTTCAGAAGTTGTATAACGAAGGTCGTACGATCGTGTTCGTTACCCACAACCCCGAGATCGCACAGTTCAGTAGCCGCAATATCGTTCTGCGGGACGGTAAGATTACGGAAGACACCCCGAATACGAACGTGAAGTCGGCCAAAGAGGTGCTCGATACGCTTCCCGTAGATAACGGATTATAATTAAGGACGAGATTATGAACTATAAAAATCTGATAAAGGTTGCGCTCAAGGCGCTTTCCAACAACAAGTTTCGAGGGTTTCTGACGATGCTCGGCATCATCATCGGCGTAGGTTCGGTCATTGCGATGTTGGCGATCGGTCAGGGGTCGAAGCGCAGCATCCGGGAACAGATCTCGGAGATGGGCTCGAACATGATCATGATTCATCCGGGGACTGGACGTTTCGGTGGCGTGCGGCAGAGTGCCAGCAGCATGCAGACGCTCAAGATCGAAGACTACAAGACGATCATCAACGAATCCTCCTACATCAGTGCCTGTTCGCCGTCGGTCAACAGCAGCGGTCAGGCGATCTATGGTGCGAACAACACTCCGACTACCATCTACGGAATCAATCAGGACTATATGGATATCCGTAAATATACGGTCAGCGAAGGAGAGATGTTTACCAATCAGGATGTGGCACGTGCCGCAAAGGTGTGTGTGGTGGGACAAACCATTGTCGATAACCTTTTCCCGAATGGAGAGGATCCGCTCGGAAAGACCATTCGGTTCGGAAAGATTCCGTTTAAAATCATTGGAGTGTTGACCTCGAAAGGTTATAACTCGATGGGTATGGATCAGGACGATTTGATTCTGGCTCCCTACACGACCGTGCAGAAACGTATCTTGGCGATCACTTATCTTCAGGGTATTTTTGCCTCGGCTGTAACTGAGGAGCTCTCCGACAAGGCGATCGATGAACTGACGGCTATCTTGCGGCAAAATCACAATATCCGGCCCGGAGAGGAAGATGATTTCAATATCCGTTCTCAGGAGGAGCTGAGTTCGATGATGAGTTCAACTTCGGATCTTATGACTGTGCTTTTGGCCTGTATTGCGGGAATTTCGCTGTTGGTCGGAGGTATCGGTATTATGAACATCATGTACGTTTCGGTAACGGAGCGGACGCGTGAGATCGGTCTGCGGATGTCGATCGGAGCCAAAGGCCGCCATATTCTGTGGCAATTCCTGATCGAAGCGGTGATCATCAGTGTTGTGGGAGGCATCATCGGAGTACTTCTGGGAATCGGTGCTGCTGCGGCCATCAAATACATTGCCGGCTGGCCCGTATTCGTTCAGCCCTATTCGGTGATCCTCTCGTTTGCCGTATGTACCGTGACCGGAATATTCTTCGGATGGTATCCGGCCAAAAAGGCGTCGAATCTCGATCCGATCGAGGCGATTCGGTACGAATAGTGACGAAAATCGAATAAAAACATTTAAATTTACCGGAGAAAAGTTATGGTTATGTCTCAAAATAGAGTCAATTCCGTTTTTCAGGTGGTGATCCATACGATCGCGTGGGTACTGATGTTCCTCTCGCCGATCTTCTTCTCCTACATGAGAAACGAGACTTTCTCTTGGATCCGTTATCTGGACTTTTGTGTCAATCCGGTATCGTTTATGTCGGTCTTTTACATCAACTATTGTTGGTTGATCGACCGCCAGCTCTTCGGAAAGCACATTGCCCGATTTATCGTGATGAATCTGGTGCTGATCGCGATATTTGTGTTGATCCAGCACGGGTGGCACGGGCTTTTCCGAAACTTCTTTGAAGAGGCACAACCCGAGCCGAAAAATCGACATGCTGCACGAACCGAACTCTTCTTGGTCTTTATCTTTCTGTGGAATGCCATATTGTTGGGGCTGACGGTTGCATTGAGTGTTGCCATCAAGATGACGGCCAACTGGTATCACGTGGAAAATGAGAAGCGCGAAATCGAGAAGGAGCGGACACAGGCCGAACTGAAGAATCTGAAGAACCAGCTGAATCCGCACTTTCTGTTCAATACACTCAATAGCATTTATGCCCTGATTCAGGTGAATCCACAGCAGGCCCAATATGCCGTGCACAGCCTGAGCCACATGTTGCGTTATGTGCTCTATGAAAACAACCAGAATTTCATCTCGCTCGATAAGGAGTTTGCTTTCATGCGGAATTATGTCGAGCTGATGAGTTTGCGGCTCGCTTCGGATCGGGTGCATCTGAAGATCGACATTCCTGAAGACGGTATGGGCTATATGGTCGCTCCGCTGTTGTTTATCACGCTGATCGAAAATGCGTTCAAGCACGGTATCAGTCCCTCGGAAGAGTCGTTTATCAACATCTCGTTCCGGATTGCGGAGTCGGATACCCTGATCTGTACCATAGAGAACAGCTATTTCCCCAAGACGGACAACGATCGCAGCGGATCGGGCATCGGATTGGCAAATTTGCGGAAGCGGCTCAACCTGATCTATCCGAACCGGCATATCCTGCGGACCGATCGGATGGGAGATCGATATGTTTCTCAGTTGGTTATAAATCTTTAACGCGTATGGTGATCGAATCGCTTGTAGTGGATGATGAACCGTTGGCCCGCGATCTGTTGGCCGGTTATGTCAAACAGACTCCGTTTTTGCACTTGGCCGGAGCGAGTTCGAGTGCGGTGGAGGCTCTCTCCGTGCTGCAACAGGAGAAGATCGATCTGCTCTTCCTCGATATACAGATGCCCCAGCTGAACGGTCTCGAACTGTCGCGCATGGTTGGCGACCGTACCCGTGTGGTGTTCACTACGGCGTTCGAGCAGTATGCCTTGGAGGGTTTTCGCGTCGATGCGTTGGATTATCTGCTCAAACCGATCAGCTATGCGGAGTTTCTGCGTGCGGCGAATAAGGCGTTGCGCTATTTTGAGCAGCAGCAGGCTGTCGCACCTGCAACCGATGGGGTGGGTATGGCGCATTCGATTTTTGTCAGGACCGATTACAAGATGGTTCAGCTGCATCTGGATCAGATCCTCTATGTCGAAAGCCTGAAGGATTATGTGAAGATCCACACCGAGACGGGCGAATCCGTCATGACGTTGATGAGCATGCGATCCATCGAGGAGAATCTGCCTCCGACTCGCTTTGTTCGGGTTCACCGTTCGTTTATTGTCAACGTGGACAAGATTCGGACGATCGAGCGCAACCGAATTGTTTTCGGGAAGGTGTACATTCCGATTTCGGACTCCTATCGCGAGCACTTCATGGAGGTGTTGTCTCGTCGTTCGCTGATTTTATAGAGGAAAATAGAGGCGAAAATTCTTGAAAAATCGGTATCTTGCGCCGGTTTTATAAAAAGAAAATATGGGAGCAAAAAGTATTGAGTACATACCGCAAGGTGGCGTATGTTCGAAATTGATTCGATTGACGGTCGAAGACGGTAAAGTAACCGAAGCGTCGTTTATCGGAGGGTGTCATGGCAATACGCAGGGTGTGTGTGCCTTGATCAAGGGAATGCCGGCGGAAGAGGTTATTCACCGCTTGAAAGGAATAGACTGTAAGGGTAAGGGGACTTCGTGCCCCGATCAGTTGGCACGGGGTCTGGAACAGCTGATGGCGGAAAAGTAGAACTGCTGTCGTTGTCGGACAAAAACGAGCGGCGGAAGAAGATTAAGGTCTTTTTCCGTCGCTTTTTTTGTTGCAACACGAGGAGCATTCGCAACCGCATCCTCCGTCACACCCTTTATGGGTTGTTTTGCGGTAGATGATTCCAGCCAGAACCAGAATGGCGACGACGATGATGATGAATGTGATGATATCCTGCATGGCGATTGTAAAATGGATAGATCTAAAACAGACTGCCTATTTGGTAGACCAGAAATGATGCCAACCAAGCACAAGCAATCGAATAAAGTACGGAGAAGAGGGCCCACTTCGAGCCGGCTTCACGGCGAATGGCCGTGATGGTCGCAAAACACGGGACATACAACAGAATGAACAACATCAACGAATAGGCGACCAAGGGCGTATATACGGGTTCTCCTGCGTGTTTTCCGTGCGTGTAGACCTGTTTTTTCAGGTTCTCGGGCAGAGCACTTTCGTCATCTCCGCTGTTGCTCAATACGGCCATCGTACTCACGACGATCTCCTTGGCGGCCAATCCGCTGGTCAGGCTGACTCCGATCTGCCAGTCGAAGCCCAACGGACGTATGATCGGTTCGATGAAGTGGCCGAAACGTCCGATGTAGGATTGTTCCTGTTGCTCGGCATGCATCCGGTTGTTCAGCTGCTGGATTTTTTGCTCCTTGTCTTGAGGGGTTAGGGTTGTCGATGCCGCGATTTCGCTCTTCTGTGTGTCAAAATCTTCGGAATAGCGGGTGTTGCGGGGATAGTAGCTCAACGCCCAAATGATAATCGATGCGGCCAAGATGATCGTCCCCATTTTCCTCAGATACTGCGAACCCTTACTCCACATGTGCAGGGCTACGTTGCGTACCGTCGGAACCCGATACGGAGGAAGTTCCATGACGAAGGGTGCCTCCACTTTGGAGAAGAGTACCTTTTTGAACAGCAGCGACGACAAGACCGCCACCACAATGCCGATCAGGTAGATCGAAAACAGAACCAACCCCTGCCCTTTCGGGAAGAATGCGGAGATCAGCAGCACGTATACAGGAAGCCGGGCACTGCAAGACATGAACGGAATGATCAGCATGGTCAGAATCCGGTCTTTGCGGCTCTCGAGCGTTCGGGTGGCCATGATGGCCGGAACGTTGCATCCGAACCCCATCAGCAGCGGGATGAATGACTTTCCGTGCAGGCCGATTTTGTGCATTAGCTTATCCATGATGAAGGCGGCCCGAGCCATGTATCCGGTGTCCTCCATCAGTGAAATGAAGAAGAAGAGGATCAGAATGTTCGGCAGAAAGACGATCACGCCCCCCACTCCATTGATAATCCCGTTGACCACCAACTCCTTCAGGGAACCGTCCTGCATGTGAGAACTGACCGTTGCTCCCAACCACGAAACGGCCGCTTCGATCCAGTTTGCAGGTACGGCACCGATGGTGAACGTAGCCTGAAACATGATCCACATCAGCAGCAGAAATATGGGCATGCCCCAGATCTTATGGGTCATGATGCGGTCGATCCGGTCGTCCCGTCGATTTTTTTGAGCAACGGGTCTGCGACAAGTCTCTTCGAGAGCTCCGGTAATAAATCCGTATTTGGCGTCCGTGATGAGGTTTTCGACCCGATCGCCGTGCAGGCTTTCGAGTTTTGTCCGCTCCCGGGCCGCCACATTTGCAATTTCAGCGTAGTTATCCACGTGTTCGATCAACTTGGCAATGTTGTGATCGTCGCTCAGTAGCTTTATTGCCAGATAACGTGTAGAGTAGCGGGCAGCAATATCCGCATTTTTCCATAAGTATTTTTGAACCAACCGGATGCTCTTCTCGATGTCCTGACCGTAGTTGATGTGGATGTGGCGCACGGTCGGTTCATTGTCTTCAAACACCGCAATGACCGTCCGAAACAGTTCGGTGATGCCTTCGTTTTTGGACGCAACGGTGGGAACAATCGGAATTCCGATCATGCGCCCCAAGGTCTCGTAATCCAATTCGATCCCCTGTTTTTTCGTCTCATCGAACATATTGAGCGCGATGACGACCTTCAGGTCCATGTCGATCAGCTGGGTGGTCAAAAAGAGGTTGCGTTCGAGGTTCGTGGCGTCTAATACATTGACCACCACGTCGGGCATGTCATTGAGAATATGTTTGCGGACATACAACTCTTCGGGGGTGTATTCCGTGATCGAGTAGGTGCCGGGCAGGTCGCAGAGGTTGAAGGTGTATCCGTCTTGACGGAACGTTGCCTGCTTGGCATCGACCGTCACGCCGCTGTAATTTCCTACCCTTTCGTGCGAACCCGAAGCCACGTTGAACAGAGAGGTTTTGCCGCAATTGGGGTTTCCGACTAAGGCAACGTTGATGATTCGGCCGCTTTCGTGTACAAAGCGGTTGACCGATTCATTCCGGAAAGTGGCATCGTCGGTCAGCGGATGGGTTTCGATATAGGCCGGAACGGAGACCTCGATCAGCTCTGCCTCACTTTTTCGGAGTGCGATTCTGTATCCGATGATTTCATACTCTATGGGATCCGAGAGCGGAGCATTTTTGATGACCTTGACCACTTTGCCCCGAATAAATCCCATCTCTGTAATACGGTTACGGAACGACCCGTGTCCGAAAACCTTTGTGATAACCCCCTCTTCCGAAGTTTTCAGTTCGGACAGGCGTTTGTATGTAATCTCTTCTTTCCCTGTATCCATTGATGTTGTGCTCCACTTGTGCCGTTTGCAAAAATATACGCGAAAAAGACATGCACGAATACCTTAAAATAACGACAAACATCCGGAAAATACCATAAATCGGTTATGAAATTTTCCGAATGCAAAGATACAACTTTTATGGTTTGTTAATCGGCTTTCAGTAGTCATAGATTTCCGTGAAATGGAAATCTTTTTGAAGATAGGCCATATTTATATGAGGCTGTTTTTGTGAGATATATAACAAAAAAATAAATTTTTCGCTTCACGATCGATAGTTTATGTACCGGTCGTGAAGCGTTATGAGACAAAAAAGTATATATCTATCTAATTAATATTCAACGGTTATGTTGAATGCGAAAGCGATGGATCACTCCTCTTTCAATAGGGCTGACCGATAAAAGACCGGAATGCCCGATGGCGAAATGCCTTCAATGGTGATCTCGTACTGAGGATTGTTGCTGTCGTCTGCATAAAATTCAATAGATGCCTTTCCATCGTCCGATACCTGCACATAAGGGTTCCAATAAAGCGTCGAACGTCGATCGAAATGTTTGCTGTTCAGTCGCCACGGCCGATCATATCTTTGGTGATAGAATTCAACGGGTTTGGCGTAGCCGAACGATTCATACAAAGTATAATCCGGTTGTGTAATCCGAGCTCCCTTTTTTAGAATGACTTCGATTCGATAGGGATATATTTTACTTTGTAGATAGGGATGTGTCACGTTGCTTGGGCTGGGGGCGACACCGGCAAGTCCCTCCGGTACAATGACACCGATGTATTTTACATCTTCCATATCGATCCCTTTGAGAAAACTGATCTGACGGCTTCCGATGATCGAGTCGTTTACGCGGACCTGAGCAAGGAATTGGATACGGCCTCCGGGTAGGATTATGGTAAATAGCTGTTCACGGACGTACCTCCCGACGTTGGCCAAACGGGCCAAATATTGATAAACATTCCAAGATTTATGTTTGGATATGTATGTCGTATCATAGACTCTTCCGTAAGTGGATCTCAACGGGAGGAATGGATCTCGTCCCGTGACGGTTACTTCGTCGAGGGTAAAACCGGCGATGGAATCTTTATTTGTCGAAGTGAGATAGGCCTTGAACTGTTTCTCGTAAGGTAGTTTTACATCGCCTTTTGAATAGGGGTAGAAGGGTGTATGCAGGGGGCGGGGATATATTCTGTCGATTTCTACGTAGTATGGAGTCTTGTCACGTTTTCCTCCGCGCGATGTAAATTGGAAAAGTGTTGTGTCGGCAATGTCGAAACCATCGATCGTGAATCGACCTGAGCTATCTGTTGTTGTAAGAAAAGTCAGGCTGTCTTTATCAAGAGTAACAGCTTTTACCTCTACGTTTTTTGCCTCTTTGTTCCACAACAGGGAGGTCACCTTTCCGGTGAAGAATTGGTTTTGTTCAACTCTATTTTGCGGCGTGAATGGGGCGGGAAGGAAATAGCTGAGTGCCGAGCAGGAATCTTGGGCCGAGATGTGGGCTGTATAGGAAAGATGTGGGTCAAATGAAGGACGCACGCCATCCTTCTTATTGTTTCTATTCTCTATGTTCGCCGGTTTGGTATTTGCCTTAAATCGTCTCCATCCGTTAGTTAACATGACCAGATCGAGTTTCTGCATTCGGGCGGGAGAGTTGTCGATAAAGTAATATCCGGCGTTGTGTACATATCCTTTCAGATCGGAGGTGACGAACAGATAGGAATTTATGTTTTCGCTTAATGAATCGTAATACACGGTACTGCGGTCGGTGACACTGACCGAATAGTAGTTGGAGAAGAACTCGGGCCTATCCAATTCAAGGTCAACTTTCACCTTTTCTCTTTTTTCGTAGGAGGCTTTGTCGGGACGGACTTTCCATGCAGGACGTAATTCGGGGTGAGAAACGTACACCAACCGTTCGGTCAGGGGTAATCCTAAGGAGTCGACCAACATCAAATGGAGAATTCCTTCGGGGAGTGAGTCGATATGGATCAGGCCTTCGGAAAAATCGTTGGGGGATATGGGTTGGGTGAAGAGGCACAGATTACGCGTATGACCGACGAGTGTACTCATTTCCGGAATATTGCCGAGGAATCGATAATGGATAAGATCGCCCTCAGGAGAGACCGCCAGAGCACATGTCCGATCCGTTGCAGCAGGCAGATCGGATGTTTTGGTTTTTATTTCGGACGAAGATGCATCGAACAGGCTGTCGATACCGGCGTTGTTGTTGGAAAGGTCGGGATTCCCGTTGTAGGTCAGATTACATGTGGTAACCGCTTGATAGGTTTCTCCGATTTTGGGCGTCAGCAAAAAAGAGCCCATACCATCGTGTTCGCTTTGGAACGAAGCTACGGTTGCGCCGGAGGCGTTCAATATTTTGCCTTGCACCAAAACCGGGTAGCCATCGGAACGTACGGCTTTGAAAGCGATCCGTTGTGGGGCTCCTGCTATGAGATCCCCGCCTTCCGGTAAAAACTGGATGTCGAAATCGTATTCAGGAGGATCGATAAAGAAGGTCCGGTTATAGATTCTGTATCCCATGTCGATATTCGTTTCGACATAACTTCCCTCTCGCATTGACTTGTTTGGAAGCGGAATGAACAGGGCCCCTGTTGTCGAAGTGGTTTTGAGCTTCCCTTTAGACAGCAAGGTTCCTCCTTTGGAGTAGATCCTGTAAGCGGTTTTTTTGTTGCCGTAAGGTCTGGAGCTTTTGTCCGACAGCTCGATAATCATGTGCTTGTCCGTGTATGAGATGTTGCTGTTGACCCCGGTGTAGAGATTGCCGATCGTAAAGTTGCATTGGAAGAAATTTTTCGGATCGAAATTCAACATCCAGCCGGTATAGGCTCTTAGGGTATATTCTCCGGCCGACAAGGTGTCCGGCAATATGATGTTATTGGCAAATCCGATGCTGTCGCGTTTGATTTTTTTAGAGGTAACCAATCTTCTTCTCCGATCGAACAGATCCACATAGACATAGTTGGATTGTGTGTTGGGAATAAGCATGGATGCATCGATCAGATAACCTCTGAACCACAGCGTGTCACCGACTCCATAATAGGGTTTGTCGATGTGGAACCACAGCCGTTCTTGGTATTGGTTGACAATAGACATGAAATGTGCCCTTAAAAGAGAGTCTTGGATGTAAGGCCTCTGTTTTATTAATAAATCCAACTCATTAGCCGAGGTGTTTTGTGAAACGACATCATGAGAGAGTGCGTCTGTTTCTGTTTTCGGTTTGGAATCGACGGGACGGGTGAAAGAGAGTCCGGTTACAAGGATAAAGGACACGGATACGTAAAAAAATATGGCACTACGTTTCATAATGGTTTTTATTATATGCGGTTTTGGTGTGAATTGTGGTTGGTTTACTGTGTAAATAAATGTGTTTTTTTTAATATTTCAAATAAAAATCCGAAATAAATTCTTCGAAAAGTAAATTTTAATTTGCGGGTTAGGAATTCTGGCCAGAAAAGAGTATTATTGTAGCATGAAATGAATGTGCTGGTGCTGATCGGCATGGATTAATTAACCTAATTTAACCAAAATGAAGAAAAAAAATCTGAAGGGTCTCTGGCTCGCCGGACTCTTGATGTTGGCGACGAGTGTTCAGGCTCAAAACTCTGTGCAACTTTCTGTCGTGCCTAAGGAGGGTAAGGACTTTACCCTCAAAGAGGTAGAACAAGGCGTATTCGAAGCGACAACAGCTCCCGGAAACGCGATCATTGAGTTCGCTCCGTTGAAAAGCGGTGAACTGTCTGATGATATTGCTGTGCTGAGTTTCGACTATTTCTGCGCTTCCGGTATGGAATTCATGGTCGTAATGGTCAATAACGATCATTCGCGCATCGAAGAGAATATGATTCGCATGCCGATTGCCGAGGGATGGAGTACCTTTTCGGTCGATGTGACGGATAAATTGAAAAAAATGACCGGGGCAAACGACTTTCTGAGTTTGTTGATCGTTCCCAATGCGGCTAAGCCGACTACGATCCGCATCAAAAATCCAAGGTTGCGTGCCTATACGGATAAAGAGTTGGAACAGGCCAAGAAAAAGATCGAAACCGAACAGAGAGAGGCCCGGCTGAATCGGGATGTCGATATCTATCTGAAAAAGGACTATCCGTGTGAGGTGACCGACGTCAAGGTAACGGACGATGCGATAGAGGTGGCTGGAAATATTAAAGGGATGGCCGGTGATGTCTATTTGTGTGAAGTCCCCATGTTCGGAGAACTTACCGATCTGGATTTCATCACGGAACAGAAGGTCGAAAAACCGACCAAGTTCAAAATGAAGTTTGACCGTTATGCTGAAATCGACGGACAGAAATACGATCGGATCTATTCCCGCTGGGTGCTGGCTCAGAAATCACAGAAAGGGTTCCTGATCTGTTCGCACGGTCACTATGCCGATGAAGTGAAAGCCATGTATGATTTGCCCCATGAAGTCGTAGCGACGAAGAAGGGAATCGGCGGTTTCCACAACAGTCCCTACTCTTCGGATGCCGATAGCCTTCAGGCTACCAGCATTACGATCAACATGTGGTTGGGTTTCATGCGGCTGACCCCTTCGGAAAATTCGATTCCGTTCGAATACAACGGCAAGACCTATTATGCCGATGCCAAGACGATCGAAGGGTTCGACAAGACCCTGCAATTCGTAGCTCAAAGGAACATGATTGTTTCTGCCATCATTCTGATTGCTCCCGAGCGTGGATTTGCCGATAAGGCAGCCGGACGTCTTTTCGAACACCCCGATTTCGATCCGGCTGGTATCTACACGATGCCCAACATGACGACGCTCGAATCACTGAATCTGTATGCTGCTGCGATCGATTTCCTTGCATCGAGATATAGCCGTCCCGACAAAAAGTACGGAAGAGTCCATCACTGGATCGCCCACAACGAGGTGGATGCCGGTTGGGTGTGGACCAACGCCGGAATCAAGACGGCCCTCCGGTTCATGGATATCTATATCAAATCGATGCGTCTGCTCTATTACACCGCACGTAAGTATAATCCGCATGCCGAAGTGTTGATTACGTTGACCCACTACTGGCAGTCGCGCCACAACGAATATTGCTATCCGTCGGCTCAGTTGCTGGAGTTGTTGCTCGACTACACGGAGGCAGAGGGCGATTTCAAATGGGGCGTGGCCCATCACCCCTACCCTCAGTCGCTCTTTGAACCGAAGGCTTGGCTCGATACAGATGCAACGTTCGACTACAATACTCCGTTGATCACGTTCAAGAATCTGGAGGTACTCGATGCATGGATCAAACATCCGAGAGCACTTTATAAAGGTAAAGAGAAACGTACGCTCTATTTGTCGGAACAAAATCCCAACTCGAAAGATTACTCAGAGCAAGCTCTGCTCGAACAGGCTGCCGGTATGGCCTATGCGATGAAGAAGCTCAAGGCATGCGATGGAATCGATGCCTACCAGATGCACGGATGGTTCGACCAACGTGGCGAGGGCGGATTGCGGATCGGTATCCGTCGTTTTCCGGATGATGAGGAGGATCCGTCGGGCCGTAAACCGGCTTGGTTCGTGTTCCAAGCGTTCGATACCGATCGTGAAGATGAAGTCTTCGAGTTCGCAAAGAAGATTATCGGAATCGACGACTGGGATCAGATCATATATAAAGATCCAATCGAAATCCCTGATAACAAGTAAGGTTCGGGGCACGGATCGTTTTATATAAATATAATTTGAGATAGCCCCGCTTGCATTCAGGTCGGGGCTATTTTTCTAATCCAAACGAACAACCAGAAAAAAGAGTTATGATGCAGATAAAAAGAAGCCTTGTTACGGGGTGTTGCCTTTTGGGGGCGACGATGCTTTCGGCCCAGTCGCAGGGGACGCAAAACGATACGCTATACAGAGACCTGCAGTCGGACACATGGGTAGCGACCGATGCTTTGGGTCGTTCCTTGCCCGGATATGCCGAGTGTGGACCGCGCAAAGAGAATCGGTTCGTCGGCATGTTCTATTTCGTGACGCATAACAATAACGGAGCGAAAGAGGGACCATACAACGTAACCGAAATTTTGGCAGCCGACCCGGTCAATCCCCGTTGGGGCGGCGGAACGCACTACTGGGGGGAACCCGAGACGGGGTACTATATCATGAAGGACGAATGGATGATCCGCCGGCATGCCCGTCAATTGGTCGATGCGGGAGTGGATGTCATCATCCTCGATAATACGAACGACCGGATCTACAAGGATGTGTTTGTTTTCATCGCCGACGTATTTCGAAAGATGCGTGCCGAAGGGGAAAAGACGCCTCAGATAGCATGTCTGGCGAGCCAGAATTCGGTCATGCAGCTTTGGGACGAAATATACAGCCGGGGATTGTATGCGGATTTGTGGTTCCGGTGGAAAGGGAAACCGCTGTTGATGTTCGGACAGCACATCATCGGCGATCGGCAGCTGATGGATGACGTACGTTTCCCCAAAGAGATTACCGACTTCTTTACGATCCGTCAGAGCTGGGCATGGACGACGCTGAAGTGGTACGACAACGGTCATGACGAGTGGCCGTGGGTCGATCACTATCCGCAATCGGTGGGTTGGCATGAGTCACCCGATCGTCCCGAATATGTTCCGGTAGCCGTAGCTCAACATCCGCTTTCGAATATCGGACGTAGTTTTAAGGATGGTGTCGAACCCGAAAGAAACGAGTACGATGTGACGCCCGTGACCGATCGGGGGCTCTATTTCGATCAGCAGTGGCAAAGAGCCTTGGAGGTCGATCCGGAGTTTGTCTTCGTGACGGGGTGGAACGAGTGGACAGCAGGTCAGATGACCCGTACGAATCAGGATTACGAAGAGGAGATGAAGAAGTGGGACTTTTTCCCGGGTGCCAAATGCGGCAAGGGCGGACGTGAAGTGCGCATGGGTGAAGGCTATTTCATCGATCAGTACAATCAGGAGTATAGCCGCGACATCGAGCCGATGAAGGGGGGACACTCCGACAACTATTACTATCAGTTAGTGGCGAACGTCCGCAAATACAAAGGTGTGGAGCGCCCTGAGCCGGTGGGTGCACCCGTTACGATCGACATGGAAGGCGATTTCGATCAGTGGCGTTGGGTGAAGAAGAGCTACTACGATCATGTCGGTGATGTGACCCATCGGAACAGTCCGGGTAACTTCGCGGCTGGACCCTATATCAACGAGACCGGACGGAACGACATTGTCGAGTCGAAGGTGGCTCGCGATGATGATTATGTCTATTTCTATGTGAAGACGGCTGAAGCATTGACACCTCATACCGATCCCTATTGGATGCTGTTGTTTATCGATGCGGACAAGAGTCATGAGACGGGTTGGGAAGGTTACGACCTGTTGGTCAATGCCGAGTTTAAGAACGACCGGACCTCGACCGTTAAAACCTACGATGGAGAGTCGTGGAGCGGTTCCAAAGGAGTTGCGTTCCGGTATGAGGGTAATGAGATGATGGTGCGTGTCCCTCGCTCCTATTTCGGTTCCGGAAAATTGGCTTTCGATTTCCACTGGGCGGACGGAATCCAGAAACTGGGCGACATCGAGGGGTTTTTCCTCAATGGAGATCAGGCTCCGTCGCGTCGGGCGAACTATCGGTTCGAGGAGGAGTAGTCCATCGATAAAAAGTTGAATGAAAATAGAAACTGCTAAACCTGAAGTATTAAGATGAAAAAAATGTTTTTTGCCCTGTTGTTGGGCGTATGTGTGTCGGGCGTTGCGTTCGGCGCGAACGGCGGAGACGATAAGGCGTTGACGCCCCAATTTAAACAGAGTAGCTATGTGAATGAATCGGTAACGCTCGAAAACCCCTATATCACGATGAATTTTTTCAAACGGATTAAAGGTTGGGGCTGGGGCGAGATTCACACACCGGAGGGGAAACTGATGGCCGTGATGGATCATCTGGGCGAACTGATGATCCGCGATCAGGATATTCCGATGCGTTTCGAGGCCGATTCGGTCATCCGCGAAAAGTCGGCCGAAGCCGAGAGTCTGATTTTCCATGTGAAATCGGTAGTCGTTCGCGATATGTTGAAGGGCACGTCGTTTGACAACTGGATGCACTACCCCTATACCGAGCCGGCCATTACGGGAACCGTTACGGTAACCATAACCCCCGATTCGCCGGTCGTAAAGTTGAGATACGATCTGACGGCTACGGGAAACTATTACCTCCGTTATCTGCGCGGTCCGTGGCTGAAGGTGGGCGAATCGTCGTTCGGCACCGAGAAGGACGATGCGATCCTGCCCGGTGTGGATTGGGCGATCGGCGATGAGTGGACCAGCGGTTCGGACTTCTTCAAGGATCCGTGGGCCCTCCGTGTGGCCCCCCACCCCAACAAGGTTTCGGTTCCGGTGATGGCTATCAGCCACGACGGCGATGCGATCGGACTGGCTTGGGATCCCAATGCGGTGGCAGCCCGTTGGTTCAACTACCGGACACAGCATCCGCAGCCGGTTTTCGCCTCGCCTAACTTCGTCGATCGGATGAACAATCAGTTGATGGGGTTGATGATTCCGGATGCTTCGGTCGAGGGTCATGAGAACGAACTCTATTCGCAGCTGGCTCCGGAGGTTCGGATCGGACAGAAGATCGAATTTGAGGCCGAGCTGTGGCTGAAGAAGGGAAACAGCGTGGATATCATTGCCGACTGGGTTATCCGCCACGGCTTGCCGGAACCCTCTACTCCGAAGTGGGAGTACCGTGAGGCACTCGATCTGATGGCACAGGCTTACAATACGAATTTGTGGCACGAAGGTCACGGTTTCGGGGTGGTTCAGCGCTCGATCAATGAGGCCTCTCCGTCGCTTCCCGGCTTTTTGCACCGGTACATGCAGGAAAACAAGAAGGCTCAGGTCACCAAAGAGCTTCAGGCAAAGTTAGAGTCCTTGCAGACAGGGGATGCAGCTCCGGCTGCTCCCGAAAGTGCCGAGGCGCGTAAGGCCCGGTTGACCAAACAGGGCGATGAGATTCTGAAGATTCAGCGGGCTGACGGATCATTTGCTTTCGAACCCGATGGTCGTCACTACCGCAAGGATGATTTCAAGGTAGCTACCTCGTTCGTAGAACCGATGGGACTGGATGGAGCTACGGCGCTCGATATTACGATTCTCCCGGCCATCGAACTGTTGCAGATCGGTAAGGAGACCGGAGAGCAACGTTTCCTCGATGCAGCCAAGAAAGCCATCGACTTCTGTATGCCGATGACCCGTCCCGAAGGCGGTGATTTCTGGGAAACTCCGTTGCATGCGGCCAATCTGTTCGCTGCCGGACATGCGGCTATCGCAAACTATAAGGCATTTGAACAGTTCGGCGATGAGAAATACAAAGAGAAAGCGATCTATTGGATGAGAACGATCATTCCGTTTACCCACCTGTGGGAGCCGAAAGAGATCCCGATGCTGTACAACACCAAACCGGTGCTGAGCTCGAGTGACTGGTACTTTGCCAACTGGGTGCGCGATCACGTTCAATGGGAGGTGCTTTCTGTCTTCGCACAATCGGTCAGCAACGGAATCCGCTGGGAAGAGGTGGATCCCGAAATCGATTGGCTGAAGTTCCATCGGGGTATCACGAATGCGGCGATTCGCTGGATGAATGTCCACACGGATGACAACTGGCGTCCGCACAACATTCCGGAGACCTACGAACGGTACAAGGAGGGGGCTTTCGACTATTGTTTCCCCGACACGCACAATGCGACGACCGGTGAATACGGTGGAATGTTCATCTCCCCGGCAGCTATTGCCGATAACATCTACTATTTGCTCGATCGGGAAGCCGAAGCATCGACTAAAAAATAGAGAGGTCATACAGGACCCTATGTTGTAATATATTAATATTTAGTTCCATGAAAAGGAAGAGATTGTGTTTTTGGACTCTTTTGGCACTGGTGTCGTGTGTGACACTTTCTGCCAAAGAAAAGTTTGACGCAGTCTCCTACGTCCGTCCGATGATGGGTACGGGAGCTGCGGGGTGTGTAGTACCGATGGCTGCCGTACCCTTCGGGATGGTGCAGTTGGGACCGGATACCTATTTTACGGCTTCGGGTTACCATTATGACCATTCCGTGCTGTACGGTTTCAGCCATACCCATAAGTCGGGTGGCGGTGGAACCGATTTTCAGGATATTATGTTTTTTCCCGTGACGGGAGATTCGTGGCAATCGTGTGAACGCTATCCGGAGACGGTATCGAGTCGGTTTTCTCACGATCAGGAGTCGGCAGCTCCGGGTTATTACAGCGTAAAACTGTTGGACTCGGACATCGATGCGGAGTTGACAGCTACGGCAAGATGTGGTATGCACCGATACTCCTATCCGACTTCCGATCGGCATTTAGTGATTGACCTCAAGCACGGCAGTCAGCACTCTACGACGATCTGGCCCGACGAGGATTTCGACACGGTCAAACTCGCCCGGTTGGAGTGGGTCGATGACCGTACCGTGCGCGGATTCCGCATCTCGAACGGCTGGGCTCCCGAGCAACATGTCTATTTCTATGCTCAATTTTCCGAACCGATCGAATCGTGTACACTTTTTGAGAATAAAATTGCACGAACCGGAGCAAATGAACTTGAAGGGACGGATGTCCGAGCGTTGTTGAGTTTTTCTGAAGAATCGGGTCGTCCGCTTGTCGTGCGAGTTGGCATCTCGCCGGTCAGTATGGAAGGCGCCCGGAAAAATCTTGAAAGTGAGATCCGAACGTGGAATTTCGATAAGGTGAAAAAACGTGCGCTTGAGTTGTGGAATAAGGAGTTGTCAGCTATTCAGATAGAGGACGATAATTTGTCGCGAAAAGAGGTATTTTACACGTCACTGTATTTTGCCCTGCTCTATCCGCAGCTCTATTCGGATGTGACGGGTGAATACCGGAGTTCGGATTCAAAGGTCTATCAGGGTAATTTCCGCTATTTTGCCGGAGTGCTCAGCTTGTGGGATACGTTCCGTGCACAGAATCCGCTGATCGCTCTTTTGCGTCCGGATGTGACCAACGATCTGATGAATACGTTTTTGGAACACTACCGCCACTGTGGACAACTGCCGATCTGGACATTGGCCGGAGTCGAAAACATGTGTATGATCGGCTACCACTCGATGCCGGTCATTGCGGATGCTTACAATAAGGGAATTCAGACATATGATGCAGAAGCGCTTTTCGAGGCGATGAAAGCATCGGCACAACGCGATACGTTTGGCTATTTTTTGAAGGGATTCCGGGGCATCCGTAATTACAAACAGTACGGGTATGTGCCGTGCGATCTCGAAGTCAACTCGGTGTCGAAAACCTTGGAGTATAGCTACGATGACTGGTGTATTGCTCAGATGGCCAAAATGTTGGGACATTGGGACGATTATGCCTATTACCTGAATCGGGCCGATTCTTACCGCAATCTGTTCGATTCGACGACGAATTTCATGCGAGGCAAGATGAGCGACGGAACGTGGCGGACGCCGTTCGATCCGTTCCATTCGAACCATTATCGTCCGGATGATGATTTCTGTGAGGGAACGGCTTGGCAATGGACCTTCTTTGTGCCACACGACGGCAAGGGCCTGATCGATCTGTTCGGCGGCAAAGAGGCATTTGTCGCAAAACTGGATTCGTTGTTTATCGTTAGTCCGGAGATTCACGGGGATAATCCGGCACCGGATATTACCGGTATGATCGGACAGTATGCCCACGGAAACGAACCCGGACACCATACGCTGTATATGTACAATTATGCCGGTCAACCTTGGAAAGGCCAGAAACGGATCAGCGATGTGTTGTACACGATGTATGACGTATCGCCCGAAGGGATCTGCGGAAACGACGATACGGGACAGATGTCGGCTTGGTATGTATTCAGTTCGTTGGGATTCTATCCTGTGACTCACGGCGAAGGCGTCTACTTTATCGGCACTCCGATATTCAAAAAGGCGGTTGTGCGGCATCCGATGGGACAGTTGACCATATTGGCTTCGAACGTGTCGCGTGAAAACTGTTACATACAGTCGGTATGGGTGAACGGCGTGTCCTGCTCCAAAAACTGGTTGACCCATAAACAACTGTTTACGGGAGATGTGACGTTGGAGTTCGAGATGGGACCCGAACCGAATGAGTCTTGGGGAAGTGCACCCGACGATTGCCCGTTGTCGATGTGTGACAGACTTAAAAAAGAGTAATTGTTTATGAAGAAAAGAGCGTTAAAGTATATTTTATTGTTTTGTGTGCTGTTTTTCGGGTATTTGTCTGAAATTTCAGCTTTTGCACGGCCCGAAAAAGAGTTTAAAGTTTTTCAGTTCCCGCGTACGACCATACCGCGTATCGACGGCGACTTTTCCGACTGGGATATTGTGCCCGAGACCTATGCCGTGGGACTCTCCGAATTGTTCGATACGCATGGAGGCCGTGGAGCCGATCTTGACTCTACGGAGTTCGATCTGACGGTCAAGGTAGGATGGGTGAAGGGCGAAAACAGACTCTATTTTTACGTGGAAGCCTACGACGATTGCTGGGACTTCTCCGACAAGGGATTGCGGCAGGACATATTCGAATTGGTGGTCGACGGGGATGCTTCGGGCGGACTCTTTATTAAAGAGGATAACGGTAATAACAACGTGTTGCCGATTTCGGATCTGCATTTCAAAGGCCACGGGGCACATGCCCAGAATTACCACATCTTTACTCCGGTTCAGGAGGGTAAGGAGTGGGCCATGGTCTGGGGAGCAACGCCTTGGATCAAGGATTTTCCCTATGCCAACGTAGCATACGATTACGATTTCGAACACGGCTCATCCGGACGCTTACGGATGGAGTTTTGGATCACACCGTTCGATTATGCCGCAGTGGAGGGCATCAGTCGTTCGGTCGTATCGCAGTTGACCGAGAACGAACTGATCGGCATCTCGTGGTGTATGATCGACTTCGATACGGATAAGCCGCAGGCCGATCCGGTCATGTGTTTGTCGCACGATTTCCGGATGATACGCGATGCCTCCTACCTCAATGCCTTTCGGTTGATGCCGTTGGAGGAGACCTATCGGCCAGCGATCGATGCAGAATGGAGCTTTACGGAGGTAGACCGCGAGCAGCGCATTGTGTTGTTCGAGGATCGATCTCGGGGAGAGATTACCCGGTGGCGTTGGGATTTCGGCGATGGAACCGGCTCGGAAGAGCAGCATCCGCTTCACCGCTACGATCGGGCCGGAGAGTGGACCGTAACGCTCGAAGTCGAGGGTCCGCAGGGTACCGACCGACGTATCAAGGTTTGGGAGGTCGTCACCCGATAGGCGTGTTTTCGCGGATGGACGTCTCATTCCGAAAAAAGAAGAAAAAGGAGTTCCCTCGTATGGCAAAATACGAGGGAACGCCTTTTTGTCATTTTCCAAGTCTGTCTTGTTTCTCCAACGGATGAAGATAGTTCCGGGGGGCAACTCTCCATGAGTTGCGAGCATACAGCTCGAATGGATTTTCCCTGCTGTGCAGGAGCTAAATCGGCCGACCGGATCAAACGGAAAGCTCGACGCTCATTGGTCTTTCTTCTCGCTCTATATTTTCTGTAAAAATCATTTCTTCTTCTCCCTTTCCTAATTGTGTACCGGTATTGCAAAATAAAACGTTATCTGGCAGGACGATGGATCATCAGCGTCTCTTCGTGTCCCGTCGCCTGATCGATCCTGCGGAGAACGATTTGGAATCCTTCGCGAAGGAAGAACGATAGGGCTGCTCGGTTTTCGGTGTACACGGATAGCTCCAATACGGGATACAAGTATTTTGCACGTTGAAGCAGATTGTGCCCGATACCTCTGCCCTGCTCTTCCCGAGCGACATAGAGTGCAACGATAAAATTTTCGACCAGAGAAATGAATCCGCCGATCCGCTCCGTCGTGGGATCACAATAAACAGCCGTTATCGCGTGTGACAACAGGTTTTCTCGAAGTCGTTCCTTTTGTCTCTCCCAATACGACTCCTCAATAAAACCATGTGCCTGTAACGATCCCCGTATCCAGATCTCCAGCACGGCATCCATATCCTGTGGCTCGAAAATGCGTATCATATCAGATGTAGCGGTGCTTTTGTTGTCGTGTAGCTGTTGCTTGTGATCGGGTTACGTGTTTTTGTTTGCGGTCCCGGTAGATAAAAGAAGAGAAAATAACAAAAGAACTGTCTGCAGCAGAGCCGAGACAGTTCTCATACTATATACATTTAAAAATTTTTCGGAAGTAGATCGAGCGGATTATTCGACCGAGTCGTTAGCCGGAGTGGCCGGAGCCGCTGCAGCAGAGGTCGAATCAGCACCTTCGGTCGGAATGGAGGGGAGCAGGTTCTCGTTGGCTTGAACGGCTTGTTGTTCCAGAATCTTTTCCACTTCGCTTTTGCTCGACAGAATATTGTTGGAGGGCATGGTCATCGTAGCGGCCAGACTCAATACGACGATCGCAATGGCCAATCCCCATGTGAATTTTTCAAGGAAGTCGGCGGTTTGACGGACACCCATTACTTGGTTCGAGGCGCCGAAGTTGGCAGCCATGCCGCTTTTCGGATTTTGGGCTAGTACGGCAAGAATCAATAAAATACTTGCTATGACAATCAATACAATGCAAAAAATATACATTATCAGCTCTTTTTAGAGGTTATACTTTCTTTTTTGTGGTTGCGGATCGGACGTTGCGATCCTCCATTCCCGCAATAATTTTGGCAAAATAAACACTTTTTTCCGGATATAGCAAACTTAAACGCTCATAAATTTTTCTCGCTTCGCAGAATAGCCCCTGTGCAGCATATATTTCTGCCAGCTCTTCACTGACCATGTCGAAGTTTTCCGTTACGGAATCGGCCGAGAGATCTTCCCGGGAACCAGAATCCGCTTCGGGATCGATTCGAGTGGATGCAAGCGCCAGAAAACGATCGATCACATCAGGGAGAGTCGGGGGCGGGACTTGTGACTTTTGCTCTGTCTCCACCTGTTGACGAAGGTAATCGGGCAGGCGATGGAATGACTGACGGAGCCGGAGTTCTACCGGCAGTTCACCCGTCCCGTTCCACAACAGAAGACGTGCCGTCGAGCACCATGGGTACTGTTCGACAACTTGTCGCAGGGTCTCTGGCTCGAGGGAGAGCAATCCTTTTCCTGTCTCCATTAATCCCAATTCGATACGGCTGCGTTGAAAATGTCCTCGACTAACTGGTCGACAATTTCCGGAATCAGCGATGTCTCGGCCTCCTGCAACAATGTACTGCTGGGATAGGTCGAGAACGAAGAGAAGGTCTTGTCGTAGTTCTGCGAGGGATCTATCGCATTGGTGAAACGGACGCGGACCGTGATGGTCAGATTATTGAGGGCAGCCGTTTCGTTTCCGGTGATGGCGGCCGGTGTCGAAGTGTAGTTGGTGATCTCTCCTTCGAAGCTCAGGTCGCCTCCTTCTGGAACCAATGTCAGTTTGGTTTGTCGCGAAAATTTATCCTGAAGGGCGTCGGTCAGTGTCGAACTCAAAATCGGTGCGACCAACAGTGCATTGTTCGGAAAACGTGCGATGCTGACCGTTTTGACTTCGGGAGAGATCGATGCTCCGGAGAAAGAGTAACGAACCGTACATCCTTGCAGCAGTGACACACACATGAATATGGCGACGACGAACCTTACGATTTTTTTCATATTTCGATTTTACAGTATTTTGTCGATTCCCAACTCTTTGATTTTGCGGTAAAGCGTCCGTTCCGAGATAAACAATTCGCGGGCCGCATCTTTTCTCTTTCCGTTGTGGCGCTTCAAAGCCCGGATGATCGCCTCTTTTTGGGCTTGTTCTTTGGTCATTCCCTCCTGCGGCTCATCGATCACCTCTTCGGTATCCGTATACAAAGCGTTTTCCGGTTCATGGGATTTGTCGGTTTGAGTGATGGGGTACGCTGGGGTGCTGTGAGGCAACAGGCCGACAATCTCTTTGGGCTCCTCGTATCGTTTCGAAGCCATCAGCTCGCCCATCATCCGTTTCAATTCACTCATGTCGCTCCGCAAGTCGAACAGCACTTTGTACAACAATTCACGTTCGGTGTGCATCTCTTCCGAAGGGGCGCTTTGTTTCATGACAACCGGCATTCTGCTTTTGTCGTAATCGGGCAGATATTTTTTGATGATCTCTCCGGTGATCAGGCGTGTCTCCTCTACCGCGGAGATCTGTTCGGCCACATTTTTCAGCTGTCGAATGTTTCCCGGCCAACGATAGTTTTCGAGCATTTGTCGGGCCTGCTCGTCGAGGGTAATCTGTGGCATGCGATATTGTGTGGCAATGTCCGATGCAAATTTGCGAAACAGCAGGTAGATGTCGCCCTTCCGTTCCCTGAGCGGAGGGATAGTGATCGGAACCGTATTCAGCCGATAGTACAGATCCTCACGGAAACGCCCTTCGGCGACAGCTTCCCGCAGGTTGATGTTGGTAGCAGCGACAACCCGGACGTTGGTCTTTCCGGCTTTGGAGGCTCCGACCCGAATAAATTCTCCGGTTTGCAGCACCCGCAGCAGGCGAACCTGAGTTGTGTGTGGCAGTTCGGCAACTTCGTCCAGAAAGATGGTTCCTCCGTCGGCTACCTCGAAGTAACCTTTGCGGGCTTCGGTAGCGCCGGTGAAGGCACCTTTTTCGTGTCCAAACAGCTCGGAATCGATCGTCCCTTCGGGAATTGCTCCGCAGTTGACCGCGATGTAGTTACCGTGTTTTCGTGCACTGTTGGCGTGTATGATTTGCGGAAAGAACTCCTTTCCTACTCCGCTTTCCCCGGTCACGAGGACCGAAAGATCCGTTGCGGCCACACGCAAGGCAATTTCCAGTGCACAATTCAGTCCGCTGTCATTACCTATGATTCCAAAACGTTGTTTAACGCTGGTTAAATCCATGTCGGTTTGTAGTTTTTAAAGATCAATGTGCCCCGATGTTGTTTTTTCGATCGTTTTACTCGGCTGGCATGATCGTCGAATCGGCAGCTGTACTGTCTACCTGTACGGCAGGCGGAATCAGCGAATCGATGTCGGGTCCTGACCGTCCGACCAGAAATCCGAAAATCATGACGCCCAGCGCAATGGCGGCAGCAAGAATGGCGATGATAATAAACAGATCGGCCTTGTTCTTTTTGGCCGGACGGCGCGGTCCTTGCGGTGTACGGCCATACGGAGGACGTGCAGGCTGCTGCTGGGGAGCTGGACGTGATGTCGGTCCGACGAACGGACGGTTCGAAACCGGAGGGCGTTGACTTGTGGTTTGCGGTCTGGTGGTTTGCGGTCCACTGCCCGGGCCCTGTGTGTATGTCGAACGCGGTTTTTGAGTCGTAGCAGCGGGTGCTCCGCTATTTTTTTGCTGAAATGTCGGTTGTTGCGAGTAGACGGTTTTCTGCGTCGGCGCCGAAGACGGAGTCTGCCGTGTCGAGGCGGTTGTGTACGAGGAAGGAGCAGATGCCGCAGGCTTTGGCTCGTTAGATGGAACCGGAGGAACCGTTTGACTCACAGGACGACTGTCGGCGGGCGACGCGGATGGTGTTACGGACGATGTCCGAGGCTCCGTTGCCGTTTGGGGTGCAGTTGCCGGTTCGATTGGCTTGGGCTCTGCGGGCGCAACCCTCGATGGTTGAGCCGCCGGTTGCTGGGGTGCTTCGGATTCCATCCGCAGAATACCGTTCGGATCGGTCGTAATGTTCCCCACCCCTTCTATAATATATACGCCGCGCGTCGATACGCTCTCCTTGACTTCTTCGACGAATGCGTTGATCACCGTTTGTGTGTCGTTCGGAGTCAATCCGTATGCTGAGCAAAGCAGCTGGGTCAATACTCCGTCATCCTTTTTCAAAAAAGGAACGAATGCGATGGTACCGCTATCCTCTTTGCGGATAAAGGCCCCGAATTGTGGAACGACCAAACGTTTGGAAGTCTTTAGGTAATCGGCGATAATCTTGTTCACCATAGCTTCGACAGATTAAATTCAATTTCCAAAAATAGAACTTTTTCGTGTAGGAAACAAGGCTGCAGCCCGACAATTTTGCCGTTTGGAGGGCTTCTTGTGTTTCGATAAACGATAGAAGAGGCGATTTATTTTATCTGAATTTATCTGAAAGAGTTGTAAAAGTGGAAAAGAATTGCCTACTTTGTTGCCTTAATAGAGATGTATCTCGGTTACTTGGGTGAAAAATAGGCAATGTAATCGAGGTGGATTGCAAAGTGTTTCATTAATCAAGCCATGAAGAATAAGTATATCGATCTGATCGAGCAGACTTTTGAGTTTCCTCAGGATGAATTTTCCGTTGTGGATAATGAGTTGAATTTTCACGAAGTTCCCTTGATGGATATTATCAAACAGTATGGAACTCCGTTGAAGATAACCTATCTTCCGAAAATCACCTCGCAGATTCAGCGGGCCAAACGGCTGTTCAATGTAGCGATGGCCAAGGTGGATTACAAGGGAAGTTACAACTATTGTTACTGTACGAAGAGCTCGCACTTCTCGTTCGTTCTCGAAGAGGCCCTGAAGAACGATATCAATCTGGAGACATCGTCGGCCTACGATATACACATCATCGATTCGCTCTACGACAGCGGCATTGTAGACAAGGGGATCTTTATCATCTGCAACGGTTTCAAGCGGCCTCAGTATGTTGAGAATATCGCTTCGTTGATTCACAGTGGCTTCGAGAATACGATTCCGATCATAGACAACAAGGAGGAGTTGGATCTGCTCGATAGCGCTATCCATACACAATGCAAAATCGGCATCCGGATTGCATCGGAAGAGGAGCCCAAATTCGATTTCTACACCTCCCGGCTCGGTATCCGATACAACGATATCGTGGAGTATTACAAGGGTAAGATAAAGAACAACAAGAAATTTACGCTGAAGATGCTGCACTTCTTTATCAATACCGGAATCAAAGATACGGCCTACTATTGGAATGAGTTGAATAAATGTCTCAGTGTCTACTGTGAGTTGAAAAAGATCTGCCCCGATCTCGATTCTCTGAATATCGGAGGTGGTTTCCCGATCAAGAATTCGCTGGCATTCGATTACGATTACGAGTACATGACCGAGGAGATCGTCGCCCAGATTAAAAATATATGCAACTCGGCCGGAATCGAAGAGCCGAACATATTTACCGAGTTTGGTTCGTTTACGGTTGGCGAGAGTGGTGCAACGCTCTTTTCGATCATCAATCAGAAGCAACAAAACGACCGGGAGAGCTGGTATATGATCGACAGTTCGTTCATGACTACCCTGCCCGATATCTGGGGCATTAACCAACGCTACATTCTGTTGGCGATCAATAACTGGGATCGGGAGTATCAGCGGGTCTTCCTTGGTGGACTGACCTGTGACAGCGAAGACTATTATAACGGAGAGTCTCACTCCAATGCGATTTTTCTACCGAAACTGTTGGGCGGACCTCAATATATCGGTTTCTTCCACACCGGAGCCTATCAGGAGTCACTCGGAGGATTCGGAGGTATACAGCACTGTTTGATTCCGGCTCCGAAGCACATCATTATCGATCGTGACAAGAGCGACAACGAATACTACACGCGGCTGTTTGCCAAGGAGCAGAGTTACCGGTCGATGATGCGTATTCTCGGATATTGATTTCGCAATGCCGAAAAATATCGAAACAGCATAGAGCACAATCATGAAAATGAACAAAAGTGCTCTTTTTTTTGTCTTTTCGTGAAAAAGAGTATAGTTTTGTTCGTCGAAAAAGAAACAATAAAAAGAAAGAGGTATAATATACTATGGGAAGAGCTTTTGAATATCGTAAAGCGCGGAAATTGAAAAGGTGGGGCAATATGGCCCGGACATTTACCAAATTGGGAAAAGAGATTGCCATTGCCGTTAAGGCAGGGGGACCCGATCCGGGAGGCAATACACGGTTGCGTGTCTTGATCCAGAATGCCAAGGCTGCGAATATGCCCAAAGAAAACATTGAACGGGCAATAAAACGGGCGACCTCCAAAGAGATGGGCGATTATAAGGAGATGGTATATGAGGGTTATGCTCCTTATGGAATTGCGGTTATCGTAGAGACGGCAACGGATAATACGACTCGTACGGTGGCAAATGTCCGTAACTGTTTCAACAAGTGTGGCGGATCGTTGGGTACGTCAGGCTCTGTTTCGTTCCTGTTCGAACACAAATGTGTGTTCAAGATCGCTCAAAAGGAGGGGTTGGATATTGAATCGTTGGAATTGGAGCTGATCGATTGCGGAGTGGATGAAGTGTTCAACGACGAGTCAGAGATTGTGATTTATGCACCGTTTGAAGCCTACGGAACCATTCAGAAATATTTGGAGGATCACAACATTGAGATCATCAGTGGAGAGTTTGAACGGATTCCGCTCGACACCAAAGAGGTTACCGAGGAGCAACGGGCATCGGTCGAGAAGTTGATCGAGCGTCTCGAGGAGGATGAAGATGTGACCAATGTGTTCCACAACATGAAAGAGCCGGAAACGGAAACAGAAGAGTAAAATCCTTTATATTGCAAAATAGAAAAGAGAGGACTTGGGGTCTTCTCTTTTTTTTGTGATTTTGTTGCAGATGTATATTATATTTGAGTGCATGACAAAGATTTGTTTTTAAAATTATTAATTAATTTAAAGGGTTGAGTTATGAAAAGAGGTTTATTAGTTTTGTTAGTAGTGGCAGTTTTAAGAGCCATGCAGGGTTGGAATATCTCTCGGGCACAAACTCCCGATGATGGAAATGCAAGTGAATTTAGACAATTTTATTCTGACGTTACATTGTCTTCTGGTCTTTATACAGTGACTCCAGAAGATAATATAATGTTTCCACCGGAAGGGGGGAAGTGTAATGTATTCCTTGCGTGGACCTATGGGTACGGCATGGCGAGTGGTTACCAATAATTATTGGTCGTATCCTGATATGTTTTATTCAAGCGGAACGATTAATCATGACATTTTGCCAAGTATAGCTCAGGTGCATGCTATACCTAATGACAGTGCTGGTAAAGAACATAGAACGGGTAAAGCTTATTTTATTTTTACAAACAATTTTGGTTTTGCAGATACAGTTGCTCGCTATTATTCGCAACCAAACTCACATTTGTATTATCAACGATGAAATGTGAAAATGATATTGTGTGTACTGATGCTTTTAAAAATGTCCTGCAATAATCAAAAGTAATCAGTTGTAGCCATGAAGTTCTGTTGGGCCCAATAATGGCAGGTCCACGGAAAAAGAAATAAGAATCCGACATCCAAAGAGGGGCTTGGACCGAATCAGAGGGTGTCGGTTTTTTGCTGACGTTCGTATTTCCCAATGATCAGACGGATCGGCAGATCGTGTCCGAAATAGTTCCAGATCCAACCCCAGAAAACTTTCAACTTGCCCTGAATCCCCAGCAGAAACATGATGTGGACAACGGACCAAATGATCCATGCGAAAAAACCGCCGAATTGGATTTTGTCCCACTCAACAAAGGCTTTGTTACGACCGACAGTAGCCATGACGCCATAGTTTTTGTAACGGTAAGGTTGCATCGGTTTGCCCGTCTCCAATCGTTTCAGATTACGGGCGAGCTGTTGCCCTTGCGAAATGGCGACTCGGGCCAGTTGTGGATGCCCCTGTGGATAGTTTGGATCGTCCTGCATCAAGGCGGTGTCGCCGATGACGAAGAGATCGTCGCATCCGATAATCCGGTTGAATACGTCTACCCTCATCCGTCCACCCCGCCCGATCCATGCGGGTGTGATGCCCGGAAATGCGGCACTCTTGATCCCGCAGGTCCAGATCAGATTGTATGTGGGAATGCGCGCTCCGTCGTCGAAAACCGCGCAAAAGTTTTCGTAATCGACGATCTTGTGTCCGAGAATCACGCGAATACCCTTGTCGGACAGCGTCTTCAAGGCTTCGTCCGATGTTTTTTCGCTCATGGAACCCAATACCCGGTTTTGCTCTTCGATCAGATAGATGTTCATCAGCGAGGTATCGAGTTGTGGATAGTCCCGGGGCATGACGTAGCGGCGCATCTCGGCCAACGCTCCGGCGATTTCGACGCCCGAGGCTCCGGCTCCGACGATGACGACATTCAGCCGTGAACTGCACTCCTCCTGTGTGGACGCCGTGACGGCAATCTCGAAGTTACGAAGCATCCGGTTGCGGATGTTCAGTGCATCGGTGATGTTGGACATCGGTAGCGCGTTCTTCTTGATGTTTTCGATCTTGAAAAAGTTCGGAATCGATCCGGTGGCCAAGACTAAATAGTCGTACCCGATGGTTCCGGCCGTCGTTTCGAGCAGATGTTTTTCGGGGTCGATCCGTTCGATGTATCCCATCCGGAAATGAAAATTTTTCCATCCGTGAAACATCCTTCGGAACGGGAAGGCTATGTCGCCAACGTTCAGTGCCGAGCTGGCCACCTGATACAACAGCGGCTTGAACATGTGGTAGTTGTGTTTGTCGATCAGAACGATCTGAAAGGCACTTCGACGCAGGGCTCGGATCAAGGCCAATCCGGCAAATCCGCCCCCGACGATGACGACCCGTTTTCTGCTGGTTTGAGGAATATTCAACGACATATTTTCGAAGTGAACGATTATGGAGTTTATCTGTTTCGTTTTTTTGAAACGTTTTGCTGGGATCGGAGCAAAGAGAGTGCCGTGAATGGATTTTTTATCGGCAAAGTGGCATTTGGCAATCTGGTTACTCTAAATCCGAAAAAGCTTATTCCGAGATTTTGGTTAACCCTTGCTCTGCGGCCAGACGTTCCATGTAGGCGTAAGCCTGATCGTAGTCGTTGGCAATGATACCGTCGAGGATGGCCTCTTTGATGGCGTTCTTGATATCACCGACGATTCGGCACGGTTTCAGACCGTACACCTGCATGATCAGCTCTCCCGAAATCGGTGGCTGGAAGTTGCGGATCCGGTCTTTCTCCTCGATCTCTCGGAGCTTGATCCGGACGAGTTCGAAATTGCGCAAGTATCGTTTGACCTTATCGCGGTTTTCGGAGGTGATGTCGGCTTCGCAGAGCAGCATCAGATCGTCTATGTCGTCGCCTGCTTCGAAAAGCAAGCGGCGTACGGCCGAGTCGGTCACCGTATCTTCAGCCAGAATGATGGGGCGCAGGTGCAGGAAAACGAGTTTTTGAACGTATTTCATCTTCTCGTTCATCGGCAGTTTCATGTTTCGAAAAATGGTTGCGACCATCTTCGAGCCCACCACTTCGTGGCCGTGGAATGTCCATCCGACTTTCGGGTCATAGGCTTTTGTGCGGGGCTTGCCGATGTCGTGCAGCAGGGCAGCCCACCGCAGCCACAGGTTGTCCGACCTCCGGGCCACGTTGTCCGTAACCTGAAGCGTATGGCGGAAATTATCCTTATGGGCATGCTTCCCTACCCGCTCTACCCCTTTGAGCCGATCGAGTTCCGGAAAGATCAGCGGCAGCAGGCCGCTTTGGTCAAACAGTTCGAATCCGATGGAGGGAACGGGTGAAGCCATAATCTTGTTGATCTCGGTGATAATCCGCTCCTTCGAGACGATCTTGATCCGCTCCTTGTTGCGGCCGATGGCTTCGAAGGTGTCCGGGGCGATGTCGAATCCGAGCTGGGAGGCAAACCGTACGGCCCGGATCATACGCAGCGGGTCGTCTGAAAAGGTGGTGTCCGGATCGCATGGTGTGCGGATGATGCAACGTTCCAGATCTTCCATGCCGTTGAACGGGTCGACCAATTCGCCGAAAGAGTCCGCATTGAGCGAAAAGGCCATCGCGTTGATCGTAAAGTCGCGTCGCAACTGGTCATCGTGCAGGGTGCCGTTTTCGACGATCGGTTTTCGGGAATCGGCCCGGTAGGACTCCTTGCGGGCACCGACGAACTCCACCTCCCATCCGTCGTAACGCAACATGGCCGTACCGAAGTTTTTGAACACGGAAACGTGGCTTCTGACCTCTTTCCCGAGAGCTTCGGCCATTTCGATTCCGCTACCCGTGACGACGATGTCGATGTCGGTGCACGGACGGCGCAGAAAGTAGTCCCGGACATAGCCTCCGATTACGAAAGCCTGTACCCCTTTGGCGTCGGCAATCGCTCCGATTCGGCGAAACAGCGGATGTTGCAGCGCGTCGTTCATCAATCGATCTTCAGTTGTTTCAGATAGAGCTGTATGGTGTTTTCAAGACCCAAGTAGAGTGCATCTGAGATCAGAGCGTGTCCGATCGACACTTCGGCCAAGTGTGGAATGTGTTCGGCGAAATAGTGCAGGTTTTCCAGATTCAGATCATGCCCGCCATTGACCCCGAGTCCATACCGCAAAGCCTCTTCGGCCGTAGCCACGAACGGAGCAATCGCTGCTTTCCTGTCTTTTTCGTACATCGAAGCATAGGGCTCGGTGTACAACTCCACCCTGTCGGCTCCTGCTTCCGCTGCGGCGGGGATCATTTCGGGCCGGGCGTTGATAAAGATCGAGGTGCGGATACCTTTTGCCTTGAAACGGGCGATAACCTCCGTCAGGAATGCCTTATTGGCAATGGTGTCCCAACCTCCGTTGGAGGTCAGCGCATCGACCGCATCGGGTACCAGAGTCACCTGTGTGGGGACCACGTCGAGCACCAGATCGATAAAGCGGTCGATCGGATTGCCTTCGATGTTAAATTCGGTCGTAATGACTTTTTTGAGATCGTACACATCCTTGTACCGGATGTGCCGTTCGTCGGGACGCGGGTGTACCGTAATGCCCTGCGCTCCGAAACGTTCTGCATTCCGTGCGGCCTCTACTACATTGGGAAGGTCACCCCCGCGGGAGTTGCGCAACGTGGCGATCTTATTTATGTTAACACTCAGCTTTGTCATAATTTTCGTTATTTTTGCGCTGTAAAGGTACAACTTTTTGAGTAATCGGAATCGAATGAATATAGTTTTATACGGCCGGCCGCAGGCGTCGTTCGTGGAAGAGGATTTGAATGCACTGTTCGCAGCGTTGGATAGTAACGGGTTATCCTATCGGATCAATCGGGATTTCGCCCGCCTGATCACCGAAAAAACCGGAAGGGCGTTTGGCGAAAATCAGCTCTACGATGACAGTGTGAAGGTCGATCCACGGCAGGATATCATGGTCAGCTACGGTGGCGACGGAACCTTTCTGGATTGTGTACGGCTGCTGGATCATCAACCTGTTCCGGTTGTGGGGATCAACTCCGGCCGGCTCGGTTTTCTGGCCAACGTAACCAAACAGGGAATGGCCCGGGCCTTTGCCGACCTGAAGTCGGGAAACTACGAGACGACTGCCCGTACGATGATCCGTATAGAAGGCGAATTCTTACAGAATCCACGATTCCCGTATGCCTTCAACGAAGTGTCGGTCCAGCGCAACGGTCCGAATATGATTTCAACAGAGGTGTACGTCAACGACGAAATGATCGCAACCTATTGGGGTGACGGCATATTGGTCTCTACCCCATCCGGTTCGACGGCCTATTCGTTGAGTGTCGGAGGGCCGGTGGTGTCGCCCGATTGCCGCTGCATCCTGATCTCGCCGATCGCCTCCCACAACCTCACTATGCGTCCGGTAGTCATCCCAGACGACAGTTCGATCCGCCTGAAAGTGGCCAGCCGCGAACGTGACTTTTCCATATCTATTGACAACCAATACTATAAGGCCTACAATGGCGCCTCCTTCAAGGTCACCAAAGCCGAAAAGTCGATTTTTCTGGTCCGCTTTCAAAATATATCGTTCTACGATACGTTAAGAAATAAAATGATGTGGGGAATCGATAGCCGCGATTTGGTAAAATAATGCGCATTCGCAACCAAAACCCCGGATCGTTTTAATGGAAATCCGGGTAATAGTGTTATATTTGCACATTACTTTTAAAAAAAATTGATGGTTAATCTGGATCCGGAAAATATTCCACGACACGTCGCCGTTATTATGGATGGAAATGGTCGGTGGGCTCAGGAGCGCGGTGAAGATCGTGTCGTCGGCCACATCAATGGGGTCGAAAGCATGCGGAAAACGATTCGTGCAGCGGTAGAGTGTGGTGTCGAATATTTGACCGTATATGCATTCTCAACCGAGAATTGGGGCCGTCCCGAACGTGAGGTGACCGCACTGATGGAGCTTTTGTGTACGACTATTGCCAATGAAACCGATGAGTTGAAGCAAAACGGAGTGCGCATGCGTTTTATAGGAGACATTCAGGCTCTTTCGAAAGAGGTACGTACAGCCATTTCGAAAAGCGAAAAGGAGACTTTCCAGAACCGCAAATTAACGCTGATCATAGCCGTGAATTACAGTTCCCGGTGGGAAATAACCCAGATGGTTCGTAAAGTGGCCGTGCAGGTGAGAGACGAAGGTTTGCAAGTACATGACATAACGGCAGATACCGTTGCAGCTAATTTGGCTACAGCGGGTATTCCGGATCCTGATCTGTTGATCCGTACCAGTGGTGAGTTGAGATTGAGCAACTTCTTGCTCTGGCAATTGTCGTATAGCGAACTCTATTTTACGGATATCTATTGGCCCGATTTCGACGAAGAGGCCTTTTACGAGGCGATCCGTGAATATCAACACCGAGACAGACGTTACGGATTATTGATGAAAAAATAACACAATGTCGTATACTACAACAGTAAAAATGAGAAACTCTTTAAGGACTCTGGCGGTTATATTGACTCTATTTTCGGTTAACCTGACCGTTTCCGCTCAAACCGATTCCTCTACAAACAAGCTGGATCTACCCATGTTCGATTACGATGTTTCTCCTCGACCGTATATTGTCAATGATATTAAAATCAGTGGAATAAAAAATCAAGATCCCGTCGAGCGCATGTTGGGCTTGACTAAAGGGGATACAGTTGAATTGCCGGGTAATAAATTTTCGTCAACCATAACAAAATTGTGGAGTT
>URBJ01000011.1 GCA_900546005.1 uncultured Alistipes sp.
GTAGGATTGGTCTCGGGGGTCTGTTTTTCGGAGATGGGGGTCGAAGTCGTGTGCATCGACAACAACGTCGACAAGATCGAGAGCCTGCGCAACGGACAGGTACCCATTTATGAACCGGAACTCGATACGTTGATTCGCAAGAATCTGTCGGCCGGTCGATTAAGCTTCGAGACCGATCTTTCGGCGGTTATAGACACAACCGACATCGTATTCATTGCAGTGGGCACCCCCTCGGAGAGTGACGGAAGTGCCGATTCGAGCAGCGTTCTCGCCGTAGCCCGAACGTTCGGCGCATCGATTTCTCGCTACACCCTGTTGGTAACCAAAAGTACGGTACCGGTCGGAACCTCGGTCCGGATCAAAACAGTCGTCAACGAAGAGTTGAAACGCCGCGGAGTGAATATTCCTTTCGACGTCGCATCGAACCCCGAATTTCTCAAGGAGGGGAATGCCATCAAAGATTTTATGAGTCCCGACCGCGTCGTGGTAGGAACCGAAAGCGAACGGGCCAAAGAGCTGATGAGCAAACTGTACAGACCGTTTCTGCTGAACAACTTTCGGGTCATCTTCATGGATATCGCTTCAGCCGAAATGACCAAATATGCCGCCAACTGCATGCTGGCTACACGCATCAGTTTCATGAACGATATCGCCAATCTATGCGAACGCGTCGGAGCCGACATCAACATGGTGCGCAAAGGCATCGGCAGTGATCCGCGTATCGGCCGGAAATTTCTCTATCCGGGATGCGGATACGGAGGATCCTGTTTCCCCAAAGACATCAAGGCCCTGATTCACACCGCAGAGGAGGTTGGATACCCGATGCAGATTCTGCACGCCGTGGAGGCGGTCAACGAACGACAGAAACGTGTCCTTTTCGACAAACTGCTCCGGCATTTCGGAAACGATCTCAAGGGGCGCCGTATTGCACTTTGGGGCATCGCTTTCAAGCCCGAGACCGACGACATTCGCGAGGCTCCTTCAATGACGCTGATTGAGTTGATCCTCAACGCGGGAGGAGAGGTATCGGTGTACGATCCGGCAGCTATGGAGGAGTGTCGCCGCAAATGGGGTGATCGGATTCGGTACGGATCCGACATGTACGATGCCATAACCGATGCTGACGCCCTCTTATTAGTCACCGAATGGAAAGAGTTCCGGCTTCCGTCGTGGTCGGTCGTTGAACGACTGATGCGCACACCCGTACTGTTCGACGGACGTAACATTTACGACCGACACGATTTCGAAGGGAGCCGATTTACCTACTACTGTATCGGCAACTGATCCCTCTTTCAGACGGCCCTTTTCGGCAGCACACCAGACACAAGAAATACGACCGCCCTGCAATAGAGCGGCCGCATCGCTTGGTTTTGTTCCTTTCTCCGATCAGAAGCTCAGACCCAAACGGAAACCGAAATTGTTTAATTGATCTATTTTGCTCTGCATGACCGACCCTTCGTTGGTCGCATAACTGTAATAAAGCGCAGCATGGAATCCCACTCGAGTCTGCGAGAAAGGACGAATCTGTACGCCCAACTCCGGAGACATATAGAATCCCCACGTCTTTTCATACGCTTGAAGGATGTAGAAATCGGAAGAGATCCGGGCATAATTGGCTCCGAGCTTCATCGCTACATAGGGCTCGCAAATGCTTCCGGGCAGGAAACGATAACGACCGGTCACTCCGAACGGGACCTGATAGAGGGAGTGTTGCTGATCGGTCGTAACGGCCGAAGTGGGACTCGCTTCTATCGTCCGGCGTGGGACATATTCGTTGTTGGTGTGGTAGGCGAAGAAGACACCCAAACCGATATTGCACGGGAAATAGTAACCTGTTTCGAAGTTCATACCCCATCCGCTCGACTTATCTGCAAAACTGATCCCGAGCGGCACATTATACTGCCAATCGATATTCAGATACATGTCCGCATTGTATTGGGCCTGACCCCATGCCGGACAAAACGACAAGGCAACTACGGCCACCGTCCATCCCAAAAATTTCTTGTATGTTTTTTTCATGACTTCAACGTTTTTACTAAAATGAATATTCCGTGTTCATTACTCCTCATTCTGTATCAGATAGGGGGATTGAATAAAAGACTGGTCGACTGCCCTGACGGTCAGAGCGATATTCAGTGCGCTCGAGTTACTGAGTAATCCGCTCAGGAAGGAGTTCCATATTACGGGCAGCTTCCGTTCCGTCCCTGTACCTGCATCTGCCGTCAGATCGACCATCTCGGTCAGCAGCGATCCGACACTATACGTGTACACCACCGGATAGGGGTAGTACCAGTCGGTCCAATTGCCCCAATATCCCGGCCACCAATACCCCGGATAGGCATTCCACCAATAGGGCGAATTATAATAGTCAACAAAATAGGAGACACTCTCGATGTAACTGATCTGCAACCCCAAGTCAGCCTCCTCCTTATTCGTCACACGAAAATAACCACATGTTCCCATGTTGTCGGCATAGGTGTCCAGTATGGTCTCAGCTCCGTTTCCGGTCCAGTATTCGGGCGTGTCCTTGTCCCCGATAATCATGATGCTGTCCGGCATGTAGTAAGTTATGAATGCATTGAAATTCGCAGCGGTATCGTAATTGGTAAAGACCAAAAAATCACTGCTCAGTTCCCCGAGATCGGGATCCCGCCGACATGCGACAAGCGCAAATACGGCCATCAGAATGTAAATCGATTTTTTCATACTTTTTTAAGATTAAATATGGTTTGTTTGAGACTTTCGAACGCGGACCCGACTAGTCTAAATCAAAATTCGTTCCATAAGTTTTCCTGACCCAAACCCATAGCCCGTTCGGGAACGGGTTCCACACAGAAGATCCCGACACCTCCCGAACCGATAAGCGTACCCACCCCACCTCCATGCCATAAAAAATCCCTCCTGTTGTGGAGGGATCCTTTCCGACGAACATTTTAGTATAACTGGAACAGAAAATATGTAGATCAACATGGCGGAACACTTTCTAGGAAAACCGCCTTACTACCGCACAAATAATTAACACCACTGATAATCAATGAATTATCAGTGCATTATAAACACAAAAAAAGCGGCCTGCATCTTTTGCAGGCCGCTTGCGGAAAGTGGGGGATTCGAACCCCCGGTACCAGTTACCCAGCACGGCAGTTTAGCAAACTGCTGGTTTCAGCCACTCACCCAACTTTCCTTGTATCGAAACGAGCGCGGCTCAAATCGGATACAAAACTAAACTATTTTTGCGTAAATGCAAAATTTTTCAGAGACAATACTCCGTTCTTTACACACCTCATTGGATCGGGGAAGATCCTCGGTCAACTCTAAAATATAAATTTCGAGCTGATCTCCTTGTAATCATGAACCCGTTCGATCACATCCGCAAAGATATCGGCTACCGACAATACGGTAAATTTCGACGTATCCTCGGTGGTTTTAAGCGGAATCGTATCGGTCACGATCACCTCCGAAAGGGCACTTTTATTGATCCGGTCGTAAGCCGGGCCAGACAGAACGGGATGCGTTACGGCAGCACGGACACTCTTCGCGCCCAACTCCTTAAACATATCGGCCGCCTTGGTAATAGTCCCCGCCGTATCGATCATATCGTCCATGATGATGATATTGCGGTCCTTCACGTCGCCGATAGCGGTAATCTTGCCTACCACATTGGCTTTTTCGCGTTGCTTGTGACAGATGATCATCGGCGCATTCAGATGTTGTGAATAGGCATTGGCCCGCTTTGCGCCCCCCATGTCAGGAGCTGCAATCGACAGATTCTCTATGTTCAGGTTTTTGATATAGGGAACGAAAATACCGCTCGCATAGAGGTGATCGACCGGAATATCGAAAAATCCCTGAATCTGATCGGCATGAAGGTCCATCGTCATAATCCGGTCAACCCCGGCGGCACGCAACAGGTTTGCGACCAATTTGGCCCCGATGGAGACACGCGGACGGTCTTTGCGGTCCTGTCTTGCCCAACCGAAATAGGGCATCACGGCGATGACTCGGTGGGCAGAGGCCCGATGGGCTGCATCGATCATCAACAGTAGTTCCATCAAGTTGTCGGCTGGCGGAAAGGTCGACTGAACGATAAATACCGTACATCCACGGATACTTTCGTCGAAAGCGGGTTGAAACTCCCCGTCGCTGAATTCGAGCACCTGAGAATTGCCCAAACCGATTCCGAATTTGGAAGCGATCTTTTCGGCCAGATAGCGGGAACTCCGACACGTAAAAATCTTAATTTTATGAATTGCCATGATCTGAAGAGTTGTTCATTCGTGCACAAATGTACGCCATTTTCATGAAAAACATAGGGAATGTTTGTAACTTTTTCGTAATAAATGATCCGGGAACTTTATCATACAGGTTTTTACAACCCTCAACCTCCCTTTTAGAGCCCCTGTTTCCACAATTCCAGACACTCCTCTATGTAGTCGAGAACCTCTTCGCGTCCTTGACGCTTCTCGGAAGAGGTACGGAAAACCGGCGGCAGTTCGTTCCACGTCTCCCGCAATACCCGGGCGAAACGAGCGATGTTCGACGATGTTTTATCGGCCGACTGTTTGTCACATTTGGTAAAGATCAGACCGAACGGAACACTGTGTTCGCCGAGCATCCGGATAAACTCCAGATCGATTCTTTGCGGTTCGAGCCGGGAGTCGATCAGTACGAAAAGCGAAACCATATTTTCGCGGCGAAACACATAATCGGTGATCAAGCGCGAAAAGGCCCCCCGCTGATCCTTCGACACCCGGGCATATCCATATCCGGGCAGATCGACCAAATACCACGTATCATTGATCTTAAAGTGGTTGATCAAGCGGGTTTTTCCGGGTGTCGCCGAGACCTTGGCCAGACCCGGACGATCCGTCAACAGATTGATCAACGAGGACTTACCGACATTCGATCGGCCGATAAAGGCAAATTCGGGTAACGAGTCTTTCGGACACTGCTCCAGCTTCTGGCTGCTTACGGTAAAAACGGCTGAACGGATATTCATAATATACAACGCTTTACTCCGACACAGATCCCTGATCGACCGATTTGCTGTGGGAAATAATCATCAACTTGTCATTCAAAAAGAGGTGAGAGCTTCCGTTCGGGATGAAAAAGGCTCCGTCGCGTTTCACGGCCACGACCAACTCATCCTCGGGCAACGGAAGGTCCATCAACCGATCGCCCTTAACGAGCATATCGGCCGTAACGGGTATTTCGGAGAAGGTGGACTTGATCTCGGCCGGAAGCTCCTCGAACCGAAATTTTTTCTGTCCGGCTTCGGGATTGTCTGCAACGAGTTTCAACTTCTGAGCCATAAAGTTGACCGTCGTTCCCTGCACAAGCAGTGAAACGATCGTAATGAAAAACACCGTATTAAAGATGAACGACGCGTTATCGATTCCTGCGGTCAACGGATAGGTCGCAAAGATAATCGGTACGGCACCTCGCAAACCGACCCACGAGACATAGGATTTCGCCCGATTGCTGATTTTCCGAAAAGGGGCCAGACACAGAAACACCGTAACCGGTCGGGAGATCAATATCATGACCGCAGCGATCATCAAACCGATCCACGTAACCGGCAACAGCTCTTTGGGATTGACCAAGAGTCCGAGTGCGAGGAACATGACCAGCTGCGAGAGCCAAGCAATGGTCTCGAAAAAGGAGCCGATGCTGCGATGGTGCGGCATTTTGCTGTTTCCCACAACCAATCCGGCAATATATACGGCCAAATAGCCATTCCCGTTGATCAGATCGGTGAACGAAAAGACAAAAAAGACGCACGCCAACAGCAATACCGAGTAGAACGACTTGTTGTCGCTGTTCAATCGATTGATAAACAGCAGGGCAAGCCGTCCAAGCAGGTACCCCGAGATAGCGCCGATAAGGATCTGCATCAACAGCGTCGTAACCGAATGACCGAAACTCATGCCGCCCACCTGAATCACCTGAATAAAGAGAATCGTGAGGATATTGGCCATCGGGTCGTTGCTTCCGCTCTCAAATTCGAGCATCGGACGCAGATTTTCCTTCAACTTGAGCCCTTTTGAACGAAGAATCGAAAACACCGAAGCCGAATCGGTAGAGGACATCACGGCAGCAAGCAGCAACGATTCGTACAGCGTGAGCGAAAACTGCGGGAAGATATACTGGGCAATCAGATAGATAGCTCCTCCGGTCAAGAATGTCGTAAGCATCACTCCGGCGGTCGCCAAAACTATTCCGGGACCGAGTACCGGACGAATTCGGCTGAATTTGGTATCCATACCGCCCGAGAAAAGGATAACGCTCAAAGCAACCATACCGATAAACTGGGCGGCAGTCGGGCTGTTGAACTGAATTCCGAGTCCGTCGCTACCAAAGAGCATACCGACCCCCAGAAACAGCAACAAAACAGGAACCCCGAACTTGTGTCCTGCTTTTCCCGCAATAATACTCACAAACAACAAAACCGCTCCGACCAGCAGGATATTTCCGGCATTCAGCACCATAGTCTTTTCTCGAAAATTACGATATGCGATAAAAAATCCGACTTACCGAGAGCCCGTTTCTCCAAACACAGCCCCCTCAGCTCCAAAGGTACGGATTTTATTTCTTATTACAACAAATATCCCGAGCGAAACTTCACTCGGGACATTTGTTCTATATAGACCATTTTCAATCTCTACCGAATCGGAACGAGTACAAAACGGAACGAATAGTCGCCGTAGGGTAACCGATAAGCCGGTCTTGGCCAGCTGCCCCAACTGTCTTCGCCTCCGACACCCATCTGTACGGCATCGATATGTACATTGACCAGATCCCGAGGAGTGAGTTCTCCCGAATGACGCTGGTGTTTTTCGATACCGTCATCCAGATCTGCCGTCAAATAGGGTAATGCCGATGCTTGGAACGGTTTATCGCTTCGGATTTCGAATCCACGCCCCGAGCGGTCGATCTGTTTCCAGTATCTCACATCGGTCTTGTTCCCGCTCTCCTGCGGACGGATATACGGATAGTACTGATCATCTACTTCCTCCGTATACAGGCCGATCAGCGCTGCCGCTTTCCGGTCCGAATAACTCTCCTGCGGGCCACGACCGTAGTAACAGATCCGATCATACTGGTGAGGCATCGTGAGTTCCATACCAAACCGGAACAAGTGAGGCATATCCTTCTGAGCTGGATCGACCGTCAACACTTCAGCAACCTCAATGGCTCCGTTTCCGTCAATCGTATAGGTAAGTTCGAGTTGTGCGGCCAGTTCCGGCAGTTCATACTTCGCGGCAACGACCATCTCACCCTCTTGAGGTTTCGCTTCCAGACTCTTCAGCTTCATCTGCGGATCGTGCCACAAGCGGAACTTCTGCTGCATCTGGGCACCGAAATCGTTGTCGGTCGGAGCTCTCCAGAACGACGGCCGCAACGGATAACCCTCCAGAATCAGGTCTTTCCCGTCGATCGTGTAATCGGTCATCCAGCCGTTCGCCCGATCAAAACTTACCGAGAAGTTGTCGCCCTCGAAAATCAGCGCTTTCGTCGAAGGTACCTGCCGAACCGAATCCACTGCCGGACATGCTTCGGCCGAGAAGGCGCTGTACGGTCTTACTTCCAACTGGTCGTAGGCCAGACAAGTGCCTGCCGGCAACAAACCGTCTGCCTGTTTCAACAGGTAACGTACGTTCAACAACACTTCTCCCGTTCCCTCAGGAAGCGTATATCCCAATGTTATCGTCTTGCGTTGCTGCGGAGCAATATCCAAATCGTTCACAACTCCTTGAGCCACCGGAACACCCTCCGACACAAGTTCCCACTCCATCCGGTAGTTCGAAAGATCGATAAAGAAGTTTTCATTATATACCTCAACCGCTCCTTTCTGGAGATCGACCGGGGTAGTCCAGATCGACTGCTGGACCTTACCCGCCTCATACATATGAGGATTAGGCACACGGTCGGGGCTGACCAAACCGTTGCAGTTGAAGTTCTTATCCGATACCGTATAATGTCCGTAATCGCCACCGTACGTATAGATCATGCGGCCGTTGCGATAATCCCGAAGACCCTGATCGACAAAATCCCAAATGAAACCGCCCTGCAGGTTCGGATAGGTGCGGAACAGATCCCAATACTCCTTGAACCCGCCCAACGAGTTCCCCATCGCGTGGGCATACTCGCAAAGGATCACCGGACGCCGATCGCCCTCGCCTTTGCCCCATGCCTCAACGGTAGCGATCGCCGGATACATCGGACACCAAACATCCGAATAGTCGTTTCGCTTCGGATCATCCAGTGCCCGTTCGTACTGCACCGGACGGCTGGGATCGAACTGTTTGATCCAATCGTACGCCTGATAAAAATTCTCTCCGGGGCCAGCCTCGTTACCTAACGACCAAAAGATAATGCTCGGATGGTTCTTGTCCCGCAATACCATACGGGTGTTCCGTTCCATGTGGGCCCGTTTGAAACGCGGATCATGGCCGAGCGACTGTTCGCCGTATCCCATTCCATGCGACTCGATATTCGCCTCATCGACCAGATAGATGCCATACCGATCACACAAGTCGTACCACAACGGATTATTCGGATAGTGCGAGGTCCGCACCGCATTGAAGTTGAATTTTTTGAGGAGAGTCAAGTCCTCGATCATGCGGCGTTCCGATACGACATAACCGTAATCGGGATCGATTTCGTGGCGGTCAGCCCCCTTAATCAACACAGGCTGTCCGTTTACCAACACCTGCGATCCCTTGATCTCCACCTTGCGGAAACCCACATTCTGCGGAATCACTTCGGTCACCTTGCCGTCACGATCCGTAACCACGGCCAACAACCGATACAGATTCGGGGTCTCGGCATTCCACTTTTTCGGATCGGCTACGGCTGTTTCCACCTCGAAATTGCCCTCTTTATCGGGCGTCGCCTCCATCTCGGCCACAACGGCACCTTGTGCATCCTGAAGGGTAAACTTCACCGTCCCGCGTCCTTGCATTGTTCCCTGTACAGTAAGGGTCGCATTCCGATATTCGGCATCCAGATCGGGAGTGATGAACAGATCGTTCAAACGGACCTTCGGCCGAGCATAGAGATACACATCACGTCCCACTCCGGACAGGCGCCAGAAATCCTGATCTTCGAGGAACGAACCGTCGCACCAACGAAACACCTGAAAAGCAATCCGGTTGGTTCCCGGCTGGAGATATTCGGTCACATCGAACTCTGCGCCCAATTTGCTGTCCTCGCTGTAACCGACATATTTCCCGTTTATCCACAGATAAAGATTCGAAGTAACCGATCCGAAATGGATAAACAGATCCTTGTCTTTTGCCGCCCACCCTTCGGGCAGTTCAATCGTACGGATATAGGATCCGACGTGGTTGTCTTGAGTGGGAATTTCGGGAGGATTGACCGGCTGAATACTGCTCCACGCATATCCCATATTGATATAGACCGGATCGCCGTATCCATTCACTTCCCAGATACCGGGAACCGGCATATCAGCCCACGCGCTGTAGTCGAAGTCGTCCGCATAAAAATTCGTGGGACGCAGATCGGCATCCTTTACCCAATTGAACTTCCACAATCCATTCAACGAGATGAAATTGGCCGATTTTTCCCGGACATTTTCCCGGGCAGCCGACTCATTTTCATAGGCGAAATAGGAGGCGTGCATCGGAGCACGGTTAACGGCATTGACTTCGGGGTCCAACCACTCCGTAAAGGTCTGAGCCGAACCCACTGTTGCCACCAAAGATGCCGCGACACACAAAAAAAGACTTTTCTTCATATTTAACTTTTTGAAAATTAAGACAATGTGGACAAAAATAACAAAATTCTCCTCCTATCCTATCTATTGAAAAAGAGCAGAATCAACCCTTTTCTCCATCATAACGGATAGACCGATGACTTCATTATATCCTATTACGGTTTTTTGGGAACAACCAACGGGAGCGATCGTTCGACAATTCGGGTTCCGTTCGGTGCGATATCCGGCTCATCGCGATGAGCGATATAGACGACCAAAGTGTATTTTCCGGGTTTGACTCCATCCAACGGAATATCAACCAAGGCCCGCTCTCCGGCCGGAATATTCGCCGGCGAGCAAACACCCTCCTTGACAATCCGTTTCGCTCCGGCTATAATCGTATAACCGATCTCGAAGTTCCGCATATTGGCAATGCCGAATCCGTTGACAATCTCCACTCGGCCGGCTACCGGTCCCTCCTCGATCGATGTGTTTCCGTATCCCGACGACGTTCCTCCCGACGTTTCAGCCTGCCCTGCAAAATTCAAGGTAAACCGTCCGTCAGCATCGTTTCTCTCTTGCGGCTTTCCGACCACCATATCGCTGTTCCACTCGGCTCCGGCCTCCTGATAGATAACCGGACGCTCCTTCTCCACCTCCTTGAGTTTAAGATAGGCCTCATAGGTATTATAACCCTGACCGGCCTTGTCCCCCAACGAGAACATCAGCACGGAGGGGTGATTTTTCGACATATAGTACATGTTCATCACCCGATCGACATAGGCATTGGTCCATACGGTGTCGTTGGCCAGCGTTCCGCCTACCGTCCGATCGTCTCCACTCGCACGGGTATCAATGTTCGCACTGTTGCATACATACAGACCGTAGCTGTCCGTCAACTCATAGAACCGGTCGTTCTGCGGATAGTCCGTAATCCGCAGGCAATTGATTCCCTGTTTGCGGAAGTTCTCGAAGTCCCGCCGAATCGTCGCCTCCTCCTTCGGACAATCGTAGTCGACCGCATGCAACGTCACGGGATAGCCGTTGATCCGAAATCCCTTGTCATCATACTCCACTTTGCGGAAGCCGATCTTCACCTTCGTATACTCCGTAAACCGACCCTCGTGCTGCAGCCGCAACGCTATGGTGTAGAGCTTCGGGCTTTCATGACTCCACGACTGAATATCGGGCAGATTGGCAAAGAAACGCACCGTATCCTCCGAACGCAGATAGAAACGGGCATCGCGCTTGCCGTGGGATACGACCGTACTGTCGTCCGGGGCGATCAACTCATAGTGCACAAGCACCTCTTTGGGGTTCAGTAGATGCGACTTGACAATTGCACCGAAGCTGAACAACGCATTTCCCGCATCGTTAAACCGCGTATCGATCACAAAGTCCCGAATCCGCACCTTCGGCTGGGCAATCACCCGAACCACACCTTCGATCTGTGTCCCTTCGGTTTCGATCTGATTCTCCAACGCCTCCGAAGCCGGATGTGCATAGGCAATTACGGCAATCGTATTTTTCCCATCGGCGACATAACGCGTAATATCGAAATAGGCCGGAGTTTTGGAATCCTCGTGATAACCGACAGGATGTCCGTTCGCAAAGACATAATAGGCCCGACTCACGGCATCCAAACGGACGAAAATCTGGCGATCGATCCACTTGAACGGCATGGTAAACTCCCGACGATAGACCGCAGCCCACGCATCATTTGCCTCCCGCTCCGGAACCGTAACGGTCTGCCATGCCGACACGTCCATACCGGGTTCTGTGAGTGTTGAGTCGAGCTCCACCGGGCCGTGAAAGGTTTTCATCTGCCACTTTCCGTTCAAACTACGGATATAGAGCGAATGGGCATCATCCTCCTGCAAGGCAAGATCCCGACTGTCGTAGCTCATGATCCGGGTTCCGGCCGGCTCCCTGCGGAAGCTCACTTCGGTCGGATCATTGATCATATCCTGTTGTGCCTGCGCAACGAACTGAGCGAGCAGTCCACACAGACAAAGTGCAATACAGCGTCCGTATTTCATCTTTTCCGAATTTAAAAAATGCGAAGAGATCCGTCGATCGCACCTCCCCGCAAACATACGCCTCAATGCGCAAAGATAATAAAATAGCTGCCCGGAGAAAATGCCGGACAGCCATTTTTCACTTTTATTCCGTGTTTCACCGGATTATTTGGTCGGGATCGTTACGGCCGCAGCAATCACACTCAGATTGCGGATCGAACGTGACGAGGCAACCTCCGGAATCAAATGTACGTACGGATGGTTCAACCCCATCAAAATCGGACCGTTGATCTCGGCCCCACCCAGAATCTCCATCATCTTATATGAGATGTTGGCTGACGACAGGTTCGGGAAGATCAGTACATTGATGTCTCGATCGCCCAGTTTGTTGAACGGATAGAATTCGTTCCGGGCCTTTTTGTTCAGCGCAATATCGGCCTTCATCTCACCGTCCACGAGCAATTCGGGGTACTGGAAGTGCAGAATCTCCACGGCTTTGGCCACTTTCGTCGCCAACGGCTCGGTACTTGTACCGAAGTTCGAATGCGACAACATACCGATCACCGGTTCGATACCGAAACTCCGTACAGTCCGCGCCGTCATCAGGGCAATATTGACCAGATCTTCGACCGACGGACTCGGATTGACTGCCATATCGGCAAAAAACATCGGTCCCTTCTTGGTCGTCACGATCTGCATCGCTGCCAAAGTGGTATTGCTGTTCGTCGTAAAGATCTGCCGAACGGGTTTCAGCGACTCGATATAGTGGTGTGCATACCCAAGAATCGACGTATCGGCATCTCCTGCGGCCACCATCATCAACGAGAACCAATCCCGATGCATCATGTATTCGACCGCTTCATTCATCCGTACACCCTTACGGCTCACCTTATTATAGAGCTGCATGGCGTAATCCCGACGACGTCCCTCTTCGGCATCGCTTCTGAAATCGACCACATATTTCATATCGAGATTCAGATGGTTCTCCTCCAAAATAGAGGCTATCTTCTTTGCATCGCCCACCAAAATGGGAATAGCCAGATTGTCGTTGATCAAATGGATCGCCGCCTTAATCGTGGTCAACCGGTCACCTTCGCTGAATACGATCCGGCGCAGTTCGGCCGTCTTGACCTTCGAACGGATCGCCCGCATCAGCTTATCGTCACGACCCATACGTCCATCCAACTCTTCGGCGTATGCCTTCCAATCGGTAATCGTCTTGCGCGCAACACCCGAATCGATAGCCGCCTTGGCCACCGCCACCGAAATGGTCGAGATCAACCTCGGATCCAGCGCCTTCGGGATCAGATAGTCCCGGCCGAAAGAGATATTATTATCATTATAGGCTGCTGCCACAATATCGGGCACCGGCTCTTTGGTCAATGCGGCAAGGGCTTTCACGGCCGCAATCTTCATCTCTTCGTTGATCGTAGTCGCCCGCACATCAAGCGCTCCCCGGAAAATGTATGGAAATCCCAACACGTTGTTCACCTGATTCGGATAATCCGAACGTCCCGTTGCAAAGATAATATCCTTACGGGCAGCCATCGCATCGGTATAGGAGATCTCCGGATTAGGGTTGGCCAATGCAAACACGATCGGATTGTCTGCCATACTGCGTACCATCTCCTGACTCAGCACATTGGCCACCGAAAGTCCGAGAAAGACATCCGCACCGACTAATGCCTCAGCCAACGTATTGACCTCCCGAGTCGTAGCAAACTTGCTCTTGATCGGATTCAAATCTTTACGGCGTACAGAGATCACTCCTTTACTATCGCACATCACCACGTTCTCGGGTTTGACCCCCAACGACATGTACAGCCTTGCACAAGAGACGGCAGCAGCTCCTGCCCCATTCACGACCACCTTAACCTCATCGATCTTCTTCCCTGCAATCTCCAGCGCGTTCAGCAACGCTGCCGAAGAGATGATCGCCGTTCCGTGCTGATCGTCGTGCATGACCGGAATCGAAAGCTCCTCCTTCAGTCGATCTTCGATGACAAAACACTCCGGGGCCTTGATATCCTCGAGATTGATTCCGCCGAACGTTACCGATATATTTTTTACCGTCTCGATAAACTGCTCCGTATCCTTCGTATTGACCTCTATATCGAACACATCGATATCGGCAAACGTTTTAAAAAGCAGGCCTTTCCCTTCCATCACCGGTTTACCGGCCATCGCCCCGATATTTCCGAGTCCGAGCACTGCCGTACCGTTCGAGATCACGGCCACCAAGTTTCCCTTTGCCGTATACTTATACGCATCGTCCGGATTCTCCTTAATAGCCAAACACGGTTCGGCCACTCCGGGAGAATAGGCCAACGACAGATCCTTCTGCGTACTGTACGGTTTGGTCGGAACGACCTCTATTTTTCCGGGCCGCCCCTCCGAATGGTAGAGAAGCGCCTCTTCCTTCTTGCTTTTTGCGTTATTCCCCATAGCTAACTATTTTCTTTTATTTCCGCATAATCTTATTTAATAATCGCTATATTTGTAGAATATAGGGCAGATTCGACTCCGTCGACTCCAAAAACCGCATGCTCATTTGCCTCTGCACCCGCTTTTTCCTATATTTGTGATATGGCGGATTCTCGGGATGTTTTTTCATCGCGAAAAATCAGGCACAAGGTACGCATTTTTATCAACAGATGGATGCTTTTTCGCAATTAAATTTTCCTCCGTACCCTTTCAGAATCAGAAACCGTGATGCGGTCCTCCAAATCTGGGACAACATCCGCAAAAAATGGCTTGTCCTCACCCCCGAGGAGTGGGTCCGACAACACTTGATCCGTTTTCTGATCGAAGCACGCGGCGCTTTGCCGGCTTCCGTGTCGCAGGAGTATCCCATCGTCCTCGGAGACACACGACAACGGGCCGATCTGGTTGTTTTCGACCGAAACGGACACCCCTGCCTGCTGGCCGAATGCAAGGCTCCCGGAGTCGATCTGACTCAAACGACCCTCGCCCAAGCCGTCCGTTACAACAGCATACTAAAAACCCCGTTTGTCTTGCTGACGAACGGGATTAAACATATCTGCTATCGGTACGACCCTTCGGGGCGTTGGCTCACCATGAACGACATACCCGACCTGTCACCATTTTTTCGGATTTAGCAGTTGCAACATGTACTCATCCTGCCAATCGGACGTCGTCCGGGTCCACTCCTTTTTCAATCCGCTGATCGTAAACCCTTTGCTCTTGAACAGAGCGAGGCTCCGCAAATTCTGGGTCGGAATATTGCAATACAGCTGATTGAGCGTCAACACCTGAAAACAGTATCGGATCAACAACGACACGGCATGCGAGGCATAACCCTGCCCTTGATCGTTCTTGTCGTAGATCAGAATACCCACACCGGCCCGACAATTATACGGATCGAGATCAAACAAGTCGATCGCTCCGACCGGTTTGCCGTCGGCCTTCGACTCGATAATCAACCGCAACTGACGGGTTTCATAGATATCCCGTTGCTGTTCGGCAATGAACTTCCGCAAAACATGTTTCGAAAAGGGGGCGATCGTATTGCTCACCTTCCACGTCTCGGTATCGTTCTCCCACCGATACAGGATATTGACATCCTCCGGTTCCAAAGCGCGCAACCGGATCAGATCACTCTCCATCGGATTGCCCATGACAATATGAAACCTACCTTTATATTATTATACTACAAAGAGATTACCTTATTCCGAATCAACATGGCAGCTCCGAGCGCACCGATATTTTCGTCGAGGTTGGTCGTGCGGAACAACGTATCGTTATAGACCAGACGCAACGAGTACTTATTCACGGCCGATTTGAGCGGCAACATCAGATAATCGCCCGCAGCAGCCAGATTTCCACCGATAATCACCTGTTCCGGATTGAAAATATTGATCAGGAAGGCAATACTCTTGCCGATCTTCTCGCCGACCTCTTCGATCAATTCGATCGAGAGCGTATCGTCGTTTTTGGCCGCATGCACGATATCATTGATATGAATCTTATGCTGTTTCTGATACTTATCCATCAGAATCGTCGTGCGTCCGTTCTGGATCTGTGTCACCATCTTGTTTTCGATAGCGATCCCCGAAACCTCCGTCTCCAAACACCCCTTCTTTCCGCAATCGCAAATGATCTCGTTATCGAAGAATGGGGTGTGGCCGAATTCACCGGCAAAACCCGATTTTCCGTAATACAACTTACCGTCAATAATGATACCGATCGCAACACCCCGGGCCAGATTCAGATAGATGATGTTTTTCTCCTTACCCGTACACCCTTTCGTGTACTCGGCGTAACAGCGTGCACGCGTATCGTTCTCGATCAGTACGCGATAGCCCAACCGTTTTTCCATGTAGTCGCACAGAGACTCCTCCAACGAGGTGAAATACTTATAGCTTCTACCCGTTTTCGGATTCACCCGACCAGCAATACAGATTCCTATTCCCAGCAATTTGGTACGATCGATATCGCTGCTGTTCAGGAATTTTTCTATCGACTGACAAATATTTTCCAAGCACTCGTCCGTATCGTCGAGCTGGAAATCGGCATCATGCTCCAGTTTGATCACATTGTTATGCAGATCGGTCAACATCAGCACCATCTGGTCCCGGCTGATTTCGATACCCGCGAAATAGATCGACGAGTGGGTCAAACCGAAGACATTCGGACGTCTACCGCCACTGGTTTCGATTTTTCCGCGATCGGCGATAATTTTATCGGCCAACAACTCATCTACCAACTTCGTAACGGTCGGGATGCTGACGTGCAGCTCTCGCGCCAGATCGGCCAAGGTACACTCCCCCTCAATGGCCATATGTGCAATGATATTCCTTTTGAGGATATTATTCTTCTGGACGATACCTTTGGCTTTCCCGTCTTTTCCGGGTTGGCTGAAAAATTCTTGTAAAGTACTCATTGTCAGAAACTATTTAATTTGTTGTGTTAAGTGGTTACTATTTTTAGGTCACCGCCACTACCCTATATAACGGATAATTCGGCCTTTCGCGTACAAATTAAACGAAAAAAATTATATAAAACGACAATCTGTTAAAAAATTCCACATTTATATACCAATTTCTTATCGTTTTCCGAATTCAAGACACATAAAAAAAATAGGGCATGCAACAATTTGCACACCCTATATTACTATTAAGAAAAACTTTTCGGATCTATTCTATAAAGTTTGCTTCGATTCGCAAACGGCACTCCGATCGACCTTTTTGATCAGCCCCTGCAGTACGCTTCCGGGACCGAGTTCCGTGAACAGCGTAGCCTGATCGGCCAACATATTACGAACGATCTGCGTCCACCGAACCGGCGAGGTCAACTGTGCGATCAGATTCTTCTGAATCTTTTCGGGATCGGTATAGGGTTTGGCATCGACGTTCTGATAAACCGGACAGATCGGTTGTGCGAAAGGAGCGGCCTTGATGGCCTCTTCCAGCTCGACGCGCGCCGGCTCCATCAACGGAGAGTGAAATGCACCGCCTACGTTCAGTTTCAGTGCGCGTTTCGCTCCGGCTTCGGAGAGCTTCTTACAAGCCTCGTCGATCGCCTCGTTGCTTCCGGAGATCACTAACTGACCCGGACAGTTGTAATTGGCCGGAACCACAACACCCTGTATCGAGGCACAAACCTCTTCCACCTTTTCATCCGGAAGTCCGATAATCGCAGCCATCGTCGAAGGATTCTGCTCACAAGCCTTCTGCATGGCCTGCGCCCGTTTTGAAACCAGTTTCAAACCATCCTCGAACGAGAGAGCTCCGGCTGCTACCAAAGCACTGAACTCACCGAGCGAATGTCCTGCTGTCATATCGGGTTTGAACTCATCGCCCAAAGATTTGGCCAAAATAACCGAATGCAAGAAAATAGCCGGTTGGGTTACTTTCGTCTGTTTGAGCTGTTCGTCGGTTCCTGCGAACATAATATCCGTGATGGAAAATCCCAAAATTTCATTCGCTTTTTCGAATAACTCCTTAGCTAAAGGGACATTATCATAGAGATCCTTGCCCATTCCCACGAACTGAGCGCCTTGTCCCGGAAATACGTATGCGTGCATTTTCGTATCTTTTTTGGTTAATCCGACAAATATACGAATTTTTCTCGAAACCATGCCTTCTTTTTTCGCATCGACATTCCTGAAAGCGAACCGATAGCAAACCACCATTCGTCAGCAAACGGATCTATGCTTATATTTGCAGTGATTTTTTCTTAATCCGGTCGCGTCTTCAATGAAAATTTTCTTTTTGCGTCTATTTTTGCTCGGCTCGATGCTCCTATCGGGGCACGCTCTTCTCGCACAACGCGACATGAAGGCATTCGAACATGGAGCCATCGCTCTGGACGCCGGAACCACCGGCATCGGCCTCTCCGTGGCTGTTCCGCTACACTCTTCGGTCGCCGTCCGGGCAGGCGTCGGGGCCCTTCCCTTCTCCTTCCGCTACACCTACAACAATTTTGATCCGGCACCGGAACACTTCTCCTCAACCGATGTCCTGCTCCACGCCAAAATCAACATGCTCAACGGTCTGCTGCTGTTCGATTACTTCCCGTCGCGCAACTCCTCGTTTTTTCTCACGGCCGGAATCTATGCAGGTCAGAACCGCATGATCCAGATCTCGGGACAGAGTACCGAACCGATCCAGATCGGTGATCTGATCGTTACTCCCGACGAGGTGGGACGAGTCGAGGGATGGATGAAAATCCACGCGGTAAAACCTTATGTGGGTATTGGATTCGGCCGGACGCTGCCCGAATCCCGTTTCGGCTTCAAATTCGAACTGGGAGCTCTGTTCATCGGCACACCGACCATACAGAGCAACAGGCTTTCATCGCTGGTCGAAGTCGGTGAAGAGGTGACCGGAATCAATCGTTTCCTGACCCGTTTCAAGGTCTACCCGAAACTCTCTTTCCAGATCAACTACCGAATTTTTTAGCTTCAAGAGCAAAAACACCCCCTCCGAAGCTCAGTGTTTCTCGATATTTCGCGGCAGATAAAACCAAATCCTCAGCAAATTCGTATCTTTGTCCCTTGAGATAATAGAGAAGAGGTATGAAAACAAAAATTGTTATCGTGGGGACAGGCGGAGTCGGAGGATTTATCGGAGGAAAACTTGCCGAACACTATACGGTAAACTCTTCTTTAGAAGTCTGTTTTCTATCTCGAGGCGAGGCATTGAAGAACATCCGGCAGCTGGGTCTGATCGTTGACGCACAGCAGGGCAGCTTCACCGCCCATCCCGCCATCGCGACCGACTCAGCCGCTGAAATCGGTCCGGCCGATTACATTTTACTCTGCACGAAAGCCTACGACATCGAGCAGGCTGTCGAACAGATTCGTCCGATGATCACTCCTCGGACGGTCATTCTCCCTTTTCTGAACGGGGTAGACAGCGCCGAACGTATCAAAGCGGTCCTGCCGGGACAATCCGTATGGGACGGATGCGTCTACATCGTAGCCTACATCGTATCGCCCGGACGGATAGCCGAACGAACCAACGGTTATCGATACCTGTTCGGCTCGCAGGACGACCCCGATCCACGACAGGACGAACTGCAAGCCCTTTTCACCGAGGCGGATATCCGAGCTTATCACATGCCCGACATCCAACGACGCGTGTGGGACAAGTTCGCCTTCATTTCGACCGTTGCGACAGCAACCTCCTACACCGATGAACCATACGGAGTCGTACTGAACACCCCATCATACCGCAAGCAGTTCGAATCGCTGCTCGAAGAGTTTCAGGCCGTTGCCCGCAAGAAAGGGATCACGCTTTCGGAGGGAATCGCCCAAAAGGTCATAGACCAGATGGAGCGCATTCCGGCCGACACGACCACCTCGATGCAACGGGACTTCCGAGCCGGGAAACGCACCGAACTGGAGTCGCTGACCGGATACATTGTCCGAGAGGGGGAACGGCTCGGAGTTCCGACCCCGGTGTACGACCTGATGTATGCTGCACTTCTAAAACGAACGAAACACGTATAACGAAAAAGCAAGCATAACCCAATCATGAAAAGAGCTGATTTTTACAATTTCATCATTCTTATTCTCTGCTGCGGAGCATTCGCCTGCACAAAATCACAAAATGATTGGGACGAAACGGTTTCCGCACTTATAGACAAAGGTGCCTTTTCCCAAGCGGATTCCCTGCTCGATGCCGTAAAGAGACACGCATCGGCCGAAGAGCTCCGCCGGGCCGACTCCCTGCAGGAGATCATGCGTCGATGGAGAATCGAATTTCCGTACGACTCGGTGCAAATTGTCGAACAGATCCACGCCCGACTCTCCGACACGATCTCATCCGAACAGATCGCACGCTGGGAAGAAGCCGGACAACTCGAGATGCGCCTGATCGACGGAGAGAAACGCTACTTCAGACGGGCCGTCGGCAATCTGTTCCATCTGGTTCCCGAACTTCCCGACCGGACGGCTGCATCAGGCAACGATCCCCGAATCGCACGTCTGCAATCGATCGTCGACTCGACTACTCGTTTCGGAGCCGCCACCCATCCGGTTCGGACCACCATTCACTACACGCTGACCGTACACCCGAACGCCGTACCCGAAGGGGATACACTCCGTTGCTGGTTGCCCTATCCACAAGAAATCGCTCCGCGACAAACCGACATCGAACTGCTCGGCTCGTACCCAGAGACCTATACCCTCGCACCGGTCGGGACACCCCAACGAAGCATCTACCTCGAGCAGGTTGCACGCAAAGACAGCGCCACCCGCTTCGAAGTGACCTTCCGAATGGTCACCCGGGCCCGTTACTTCAGTCAGGACTCTCTAATCAACCGAGTACAGCCCTACGACACGACCTCCGAGGTTTATCAAACCTATACGGCCGAACGACTTCCACAAATTTTCTTCTCCGATCGCTTGGTAGCAAAAGCCCGCGAGCTGGCCGGCGACGAGACCAATCCCGTACGGATCGTATCGCGCATTTATGACTGGATCGACGAGATTCCGTGGGCCGGATCGATCGAATACGGCGTATTGCCCCACATTCCGGAGTATGTACTCACCTCCGGACACGGCGATTGCGGTCAGGTTGGGCTGTTGCTCATTACAATGCTGCGCAGCGTGGGGATTCCCGCCCGTTGGGAGAGTGGCTGGACCCTCTATCCTCAGACCTATAATCTCCACGACTGGGGATCGGTCTATTATGAAGGTGTAGGCTGGGTTCCCATCGATGTGTCCGCCGGACGGCAAGAGAGCGACGATCCTGCCGTGCGCAATTTCTACAAATCGGGGCTCGACAGCTACCGTCTGGTCGTAAACAGCGATTACAGCTATCCGTTCACCCCCCGAAAGATACACATGCGCAGCGAGCCGATCGATTTTCAACGTGGCGAAGTAGAGACTTCAGAGCGAAACCTCTATTTCGATGAATGGGACTATGCTATGGATATATCATACGAATAAACTGAATGAAGATAGATATGAAAACAAAGACACTAAAAATACTCGGCACCCTGTGGTGCAGTCTATGGATGCTGAGCGGCATTGCGGCACCTCCAGCCGCAGAGATCGTCGAACAGATTCGAAAAGAGTTGGCTCCTGACCGGAGAGTCGTAGTGTATGAGGTAGTTGCCGATCCGGTCAACGACACCCTCTGCCTGCTTCGGGGCAAATGCGATCACGTCGAGATCATCGACTCCCTCGAGAAGGCATTGCAGCAACAGAATATTCCTTTTGTAAACTACATCAACCTGTTACCCGACCGAAGCGTCGGAAACCACACCGAAGCTCTCGTAACCCTCTCTTCGGTTAACCTCCGGCTCAATCCGGCTCATGCTGCCGAGATGGTGAGTCAAGCCCTTATGGGAACTCCGCTTCGGGTACTGGAACAATACGAAGACTGGTATCACGTACAAAGTCCGGAAGGCTACCTGTCATGGATCGATGCCAGCGCCGTTGTGCTGAAGACCAAGGAGGATATGGACCGGTGGCGGGATGCACAACGCTACATATTTACCGACTATTCGGGCTTCGTCTATGCCGAACCGGACAAGGCAAGCGCCCACATATCCGATCTGGTGCTTGGATCGATTCTGGAACTCGATCCCGATCAGAAATCGAATCGGAAATTTGTGGCCGTACAGCTGCCGGATGGCAGAAAAGGGTATGTCTGCAACGACCAGATCCGGGAATTTTCGGACTGGGCCGACGATCCGCTCGACCCGGAACAACTCGAAAAGACCGCCCGCAGCATGATGGGTGTCCCCTACCTTTGGGGCGGAACCTCGGTCAAAGGGGTCGACTGCTCGGGTATGGTCAAAACCGCCTATTGGAACTCCGGCATCATCCTGATCCGGGACGCATCGCAACAGGCCCTGACCGGCGAACGATTCAACGGAGAGGAGTGGGAAACGTGCCAAAAGGGTGATCTGCTCTTCTTCGGCAATGTCGCTACCGGACGCATTACCCACGTGGGCATGTATCTCGACAACGGTCGGTTCATCCACTCTTCCGGCAAGGTCCGCGTCAACAGCCTCGACCCCGATGCCGAAGATTTCGTCGGATACCCGTGCCTCTCGATCAGCCGCATCAAAAATCGAATCGGAACCCCGGGCATTACCCGTGTTTCGGAACATCCGTGGTATTTCAACCGCAAACTCTAACTCTCATATATCGTACGCCATGAACAGACGAGATTTCTTAAAAACCGCGGCACAAGGCATCGTGACAGCCGGTATCGCCGCAACGGCCGGCGGATCGCTGCTGACCGCCTGCTCAGCCCCCAAAACGACAAAGGGGGGCAGCAACCATTTGAAGCTGAGTTTCGAACCCTATGAATTGAAGCTCAGACATCCGTTCGGTGTGGCAGTCAACACCCGTACGCACACGCCCGGAGTTCAGGTTCAACTCGAATACGAAGGGATCATCGGTTACGGCGAGGCCTCCATGCCCCCCTACTTGGGCGAGACCGAAGAGTCGGTATGCAAATTTCTCGCTTCACTCAAGTTAGATCAATTCACCGATCCGTTCCGCATGGACGAGATCCTCGAATACGTCGACTCGGTAGCCCCCGACAATCGGGCAGCGAAAGCATCGGTCGATATTGCCCTGCACGATCTGACCGGCAAGCTGCTCGGACAACCGTGGTACAAGATCTGGGGATTTTCACCCGAAAAGGCTCCCAATACATCGTTCACCATCGGTATCGATACGGCCGAAGTGGTACGCCAAAAGGTAGAAGAGACTACGCCTTATAAGGTCATCAAAGTGAAACTCGGATCGGACCACGACAAGGAGTTGGTGGAGATCATCCGGTCAGCAACCGACAAACCACTTTGTGTCGACGCCAATCAGGGTTGGAAAAATAAGGAAGAGGCCCTCGAGATGATCGAATGGCTGAACGAACGGAACACGCTTTTCATCGAACAACCGCTCCCCAAAGAGATGATCGACGAGACGGCATGGATCCGCGAACGCAGTCCGCTGCCTATTATTGCCGACGAGTTCCTGCAACGTCTGCCGGACGTAAAACGGGCGCAAGGCGTCTACGACGGAATCAACATCAAACTGATGAAGAGCACGGGTCTGCACGAGGCCTATAAAATGGTGATACTGGCTCGTGCACTCGACATGAAACTGATGGTCGGATGTATGACGGAGACCTCGTGTGCCGTTACGGCTGCCGCTCAACTGGCTCCGCTGATGGATTGGGCCGATTTGGACGGCAACCTGCTGATTGCAAACGATCGTTTCGACGGTATCAAGATCGTCGACGGTAAGGTGACAATTCCGGATCGACCGGGAATCGGTGTCATTCCGCTGTAATCGTCAACTCCTACATAATAAAAGACTTCGGGGTCACAGAACGTTTTCTGTAACCCCGATTTTTTATTTCTCACCCGCCGCCGCGGCTCTGAGCCAATAGTCGATCAACAACAGATCGTTATCGTCCTGGATGACCTCCTTGAGGAACATCTCCTCGTCCGCCGCTTTTTCGAGATCGAAATTGCATTCATTGTATTTATCCTCCATAGGCACAGTATTAATCGACTTGTACCTATATAACGCAGGGTCTTAACAAATATTGCACACGCTAACTTAAGATTAACTGTTTTTCGTCAATCATCTTGCGCATGTTGATCAGTGCATAACGCATTCGGCCCAATGCCGTATTGATGCTTACCTGCGTTTCGTCGGCAATCTCCTTAAAGCTAGTACCGCATCTTCACCACTTCACGCTGTTCGGCTGGCAGGAATTCCACCAGTTTCCGGACATCGGCTGCGATCTGATCGGACACCATACGATCTTCGACCGAGCGGTCGGAGAGTTTTTGATTATTCAGCAGATCGTATCCTGCCTCTGTCTCTGAAATATTGTTTTGCTGTTTTTTCTGACGGAAATAATCGATCACCTGATTATGTGCAATACGCAGAACCCACGAGATGAATTTCCCGTTTTCGGTGTAGCGTCCGTCTTTCACAAAGCGGAAGACGCGTATCAAGGTTTCCTGAAAAATATCGTCTGCCAAATCCCGATCCTTTACCATCATGTTGATATAATCGAAGACACGCTGACGATGGCGATCGACCAATGTGGTCAGAGCACTCTCATTGCCGGACTGATAAACATTAAGCAACTCATTATCACTTAACTTCTTCAGATTCATATATACTACTCGGTTTTGGTTTAGAGTAGACTTTTCCGATAGGCAATTTCTTTTAATGTTCGACAATCTTTTCGCAATGTACACACATTTTTTCAAATTCACAAAATCTTTTGCCAGATTTTTCCGTTATCAATCTTTACAAATCGCATGCCAAAAAAACGAAACACCTAAAAAAACGCCACTTCGCAATATTCAGCCATCCGATCGGAGAAGATTTTGGCCTTATTAATCAAACCTTTCCGAAGTCAATAAAAAAATAGCGAAACCGAATCGGCTTCGCTATTTTTCCATCATATACGATTTTTAGTATCGATAAAAATCGGCTTTATACGGGCCCTCAACCGGAACACCGATATAATCGGCCTGTTTTTGTGTCAAACGGGTGAGGTGAACGCCCAGACTGTCCAGATGCAGACGAGCCACCTCTTCGTCCAGATGCTTCGGCAGACGATAGACATCTACGGCCATCGGTTTCGTCCACAATTCGATCTGTGCCAGCGTCTGATTCGTAAACGAATTACTCATGACAAACGAAGGATGCCCTGTCGCACACCCTAAATTAACCAACCGGCCCTCGGCCAGAATAAAGATCGAGTGGCCGTCGGGGAAGGTGTATTTATCGACCTGAGGCTTGATCTCCGTCCGTACGATTCCGGGATAGGCATTCAATTTGTCCATCTGGATCTCGTTATCGAAATGTCCGATGTTGCAGACGATCGCCTGATCGCGCATCTGCTCCATGTGCTCGATGCGAATAATATCGCAGTTTCCGGTCGTCGTCACAAACACATTGCCTTCGGGTAGAGCATCCTCGACTGTTTTCACTTCGAAACCCTCCATCGCCGCCTGCAGGGCACAGATCGGATCGATCTCCGTAACGATCACACGGGCGCCGTACGAGCGCATACTGGTTGCACAGCCTTTCCCCACTTCGCCAAAACCGCAAACAACGACAACCTTTCCGGCAAGCATCACGTCAGTAGCACGCTTGATTCCATCGGCCAGCGACTCCCGACAACCGTACAGGTTATCGAACTTGCTCTTGGTCACCGAGTCATTCACGTTGATTGCCGGGAAGAGCAATTCACCCCGACTCTGCATCTGATAGAGCCGATGAACACCCGTGGTCGTCTCCTCCGAAACGCCCTTCACCTCGGCTACGGTCCGATGCCACCGTTGCGGATCCTCGGCCAGCAGCGCTTTCAGCGTATTCAGGATGACCTCCTCCTCATGACACGTAGCTTTCTGATTCAAGACAGAGGGATCATTCTCGGCCGCATAGCCCTTATGGATCAACAGAGTGGCGTCCCCACCATCGTCTACGATCAAATTCGGACCCTTTCCTCCGGGGAAATTCAAGGCCATGGCCGTACACCACCAATACTCTTCGAGCGACTCTCCCTTCCATGCAAACACCGGCACCCCGGTCTTGGCAATCGCCGCAGCGGCATGATCCTGCGTCGAGAAGATGTTACAGCTGGCCCAACGAACCTCGGCACCTAACTCGACCAACGTCTCGATCAGCACGGCGGTTTGGATGGTCATATGCAGCGAACCGGTAATCCGGGCTCCCCGCAGCGGTTTCTCCTTGCTGTATTTTTTGCGGACAGCCATCAAACCGGGCATCTCCTTTTCGGCAATTTCGATCTCCTTACGCCCCCAGTCCGACAAACCGATGTCGGCCACCTTGTAGGGCAAGCTCAAATCCAAATACATTTTTTTCTCTGTTTTTATATGAATACTATTTCTGTTTTTTACACACTCGTCGCCCTCGAAACACCGCTCCGCCTCGATCCGGTCCTGCTCGATCTGCCGATGCAGTTCGTCTATCGAATCGAATTTCCGCTCTGCTCGTAAAAACCGAACCGGCTCTACGGTGATCTCGCGACCGTAAAGATCCTCACTAAGGCCCAAAATATGGGCTTCGAGCGTACGCTCCGCGTCTTCACATACGGTCGGCTTGTAACCGATGTTGATCAATGCCGCATAGCACCGTCCCTCGATATAGACCCGTGCCGCATAGGCCCCATTACGCAACGGAAGATCGGCTCCGATAGCCAGATTCGCCGTAGGAAATCCCATGCTTCGGCCAATCCGGTTGCCGGTCACCACACGTCCTGTAATCCGAATATCCATAACCTTTCCGAAGATCGCGCCATCGCCCTTCACACCCAACGACAAACGCTACTTCTCCGACACTTAAAATTTAACTGTCCGCAAAGGTAACAAGAATAATCAAGATTTGCGAAATCGATCATCGGATACTCTTTCCCGGACATCCGTACCTCGAATCGACAGAAAAACCGGGAGGCTTGTCGGAACGATTTGTTTTTCGTATCTTGCCATGCAGATAGCCGTGTTTTCCTTACAGAAGACCAAGAACAACAGACCTCATGGAGCGCAAAAATCGCAAGATTTACTATACGATGGGTGAAGTTTCGGAGATGTTCGATGTCCGACCTTCACTGATTCGGTTTTGGGAACAGAAGTTCGACATCCTCAAGCCCGACAAAAATCGGAAGGGAAACCGACTATTCACCCCGAAGGATGTCGAAAACCTGAAGCTGATCTACCATTTAGTCAAGGAGAACGGAATGACCCTCGCCGGTGCGGCCAAACGGCTCCGTGAAAACAAGAAGGGAGAGGAACGCGATTTGGAGGTGATCGAAAAGTTACAGGGCATCCGTTCGCTGCTGCTCGAGGTCCGAGAGGAGCTCAAAACAAAGGGAGAAGAGGCTGTATTTGTCGATGAACCTCTTTCGGAAGAGGAGGAGGAGCGTACCCTGTCCGTCGAAGAAGCCGAAACACCGACTTCCAATCCACAAGAGAGGCCTCAACCCGTGCCGCACGACGACGAAGAGATTCCGATCGGTCCGGCCGTTCCGCGATTTCTGCAACGCGAGATCCCGATCCCGCCCCAACCCACGATCGTACGTCCCCTCTACGAAGAGCTTCCAGACAACGAGACCTCTGATCAAGACGAGTCCAAAGAGGATGAACCCACTCCTCCACGCCCTACGATTATCGAGCAATCTCTCTTTTAAAACACGGATTTTACCTGTTTTCAACATATTGACCCTCACCATCTTTACACCTTTGAATCGATTATAACACCATGAAAGTTAGAGATATAACCTCAGTTATCGAAGCGTACGCCCCGCTATCGCTTCAGGAAGATTTCGACAACAGCGGACTGAATGTCGGCAACCCCGAAAGCGAAGTCAGCGGAATTCTGCTTTGCGTCGATGTAACGGAAGCCGTGCTCGACGAGGCGATTGCCCTCGGGGCAAATCTGATCGTATCGCACCATCCGCTGCTGTTCCACCCCCTGCGTCGGGTCATCGGAGCCGATGCCTCGCAACGTATCGTAGCCCGTTGCCTCATTTCTGGCATTTCGCTCTATGCCGCCCACACCAATCTGGACAATGCTCCCGGCGGCATGAATTTCCGTTTGGGCACCATCTTGGGGCTGGAAAACATGACTTTTCTACGCCCCCGGAACTCAACGGTCATCCCTTCGGGCAGTGGAGTGGTAGGCGATCTGCCCTCACCCCGTTCCACCCTCGATCTGTTGCGCGAGATCAAAGAACAGCTTCGCTGCGGTGTCATCCGTTACAGCGCGCTATGTCGCCCCCAAGTATCGAGAATCGCACTCGTCACCGGTTCGGGAGCCTCGTTCATCGAGGACGCCGTCGCTGCAAACGCCGACCTCTCGGCCGATTTCAAATACAACGACTTCTATACACCGGACAACCGCATCGTAGCAGCCGACTTAGGGCACTTTGCCAGTGAATATTGTGCAATAGAATTGCTGCATGATGTAATTACAAAAAAAATAGCTAATTTTGCAGTTCACAGGAGCGGAAGTTCCGTAGACCCTGTTAATTATATTTAAGAAATTTCATTGATATGGCCACATCAAGCAGAAAAAGCGGTGAAGCTCCATCGAGGAGAAGATCATCGCGCTGTACGAACTTCAAAAGATAGATTCGAAAATCGACGAAATCAATAAAATAAAAGGGGAACTTCCGCTCGAGGTTCAGGATCTCGAAGACGAGATTGCGGGATTGGAGACCCGAATCGCCAATATCGCCTCCGAAATCGACGGACAAACCGCTGCAATCAAACAATACAAAAACGACATCGAACAAGCCAAAGGTTTGATCGCCAAATACGAGGCTCAGCAAGACAATGTCCGCAACAACCGTGAGTTCGATTCTTTGTCGAAAGAGATTGAGTACCAAAAACTGGAGATCGAATTGTGCGAAAAGCGGATCAAGGAGAGCACAGCCGACACGAAGGTAAAGAAGAAGATGATCGAAGATGCGCAGGCTGTCGTTGCCGATCGCAAAATCGATCTTGCAGCCAAAAAGCAAGAGCTGGAGAGCATCGACCAAGAGACGGCCAAAGAGATGGAGTCACTTCAGGCACAGTCGGATGCCGCTGCAGCCAAAATCGACGCCCGGCTGTTGGCTGCTTACCGCAGAATCCGGAACAACGTACGCAACGGATTGGCAGTCGTTACCGTAAAGCGGGATGCCTGCGGGGGGTGCTTCAACCACATTCCGCCTCAGAGACAGTTGGATATCCGTTCGAACAAAAAGATCATCGTCTGCGAATACTGCGGTAGAATCTTGGTTTCGAACCTGCTCGATCAACAGGAGAAACCCGAAGAGTAAGCGAGCCGAAAGAAAGCGACAATCGTTAGATTATAATTATAGAAGTATGTTGATCCTCAAGAGGGGGTCAACATATTTTTTTCGATCCTATCGACTCTACATAATACCTGACCCAGATCGACGAATTCCGACAGCTTTTTGTAAAAGGGTTCGCAGTGTGGCAACCCACAATGGTCAATTTCCTTGTGCGAGGTACCGATCACGTTGCTTTTGAGACCCGGCCACAGTGTTTTCTACCTTCTTTTTTCCACCTTCTCATAACAAGCGACAGAACGGCAAGCCATCACATAGAAACTGCCGTTTTGCCATCTCAGATGGAGATGACCCGAAACCTCGAAACTTCTCGAGTCGCCTCGACAGCCATCCTATTAATCAAGTCATGTAATCCAAAGACGAGCAACCTACATACTATTTTTCACTGCTTACGCAGCTCTTTTATCCGGTTTTACCCGGCATGGGTCGGAGTCTCAAGAAAAACGCCCCGACTGCCCAACGACAACAAAAAAGCCGAAGGACAGACTGAAATATTACACAATCTACCCCTCGGCTATATACTATGCAAACATCGGACTCTGACTTCCGCCCTTTTGTCCGCCTCCCTGCTCCCTCAAAGATCCTATTTGATCTTCGTTTTCTTGATATCCTTGATCCGCAACTGAGGCGAAACGGTACCCCGATAGTGATTCTCCACTACCGTATAACAAACATCGATGCACTTCCCCGACCGCACATACTCATAGAGCGTGGGCTGTTGGAAAGCAATGGCGGGAATCGATGTATTGGGCTTCTGTCCCTGCATCAGATCCATCTTCAGGTGCTCATGTTCCGCACCGACCAGACGGGCGTCCCCTCGATTGCTGACCCCACGTGTCAGGAATACCGGAGCGTTATTCTCAGGTCCGAACGGTTGAAAACGGTTAAGCGTCGCACGAAACTTGGGCGTAATATCACTGAATAGCAACTCCGAATCGATATCCACCTGCGGAATCAACATCTCGGGATCGATATGCTCCTCCACGTATGCATTGAACCGCCGCATAAACTCCTTTACGTTCTCCGGTTTCATCGTCAGACCGGCCGCATAGATGTGTCCGCCGAAGTTCTCCAACAGATCCGAACACGACTCCACCGCCTGATACAGATCGAATCCCGGAACACTTCGCGCCGAACCCGTTACATAGCCGTTGCTCATCGTCAGCACGACCGTCGGTCTGAAGTAGGTTTCGATCAGCCGCGATGCCACGATACCGACAATCCCTTTCATCCATTTCGGATTGTAGATTACCGTACTTTTCCGATTCTTCATATCCGGATGGCTCTCGATAATCTCGTGTGCCTCCTGCGTAATCGAGCGGTCGATATTTTTCCGGTCCTGATTGCACGTATCGATAAAAGCCCCATACTCCGAAGCCACCTCTTCGTCACGCGCCACCATCAGATAGACGGCCGAGTGACCTCCCGAAGGAGCCGCATTCTCGTCGTCGCTATCGACCTCCATACGTCCGGCCGCATTGATTCTCGGACCGATCTTGAATACGATGTCGTCGATCGTAATGACGTGTTTGTCGAGCCCGCAAATCTTGATGATCGACAACAACCCTTTCCGGGGTTTTTCATTCAAACGTTTGAGCCCGTAATAGGCCAAAATACGGTTCTCGCCGACCAAAGGAACAATGTCCGATGCTATGCTGACCACCACCAAATCGAGCAGGCACTCCACATCAGAGAAAGGCAGAATCTTGTACTGACAATAGCCCTGCAACATCTTGAATCCGACGCCGCACCCCGACAGCTCCTTGAATGGATAGGGACAGTCGTGCTGCTTGGGATCGAGAACCGCAACCGCTTCGGGAATCGTATCCCCGGGCAGATGGTGATCGCAGATAATAAAATCGATCCCCTTGGCCCGGGCATAAGCCACCTTTTCGGTCGCCTTAATGCCGCAATCCAGTGCAATAATCAGTTTTACGCCCTTTCGCTCCGCATAGTCGATCGCCTTAATCGAAATTCCGTAACCCTCCGTGTAACGATCGGGAATGTAGAACAACAACGAAGGGTGTCCCAACTTCCACAAAAACGAGTAGACCATCGCCACCGCCGTCGTTCCATCCACATCGTAATCTCCGTAGACCATGATCGGCTCCTGTCGCTGGACCGCCTCGTCGATTCGCCGTACGGCACGATCCATTCCTTTCATCAGGAACGGATCATGCAGGTTCTCCAATTTCGGATTAAAGAATCGCCATGCATCCTCTTCCGTTTCGATGCCACGCTGGATAAGCAGATTGGCAAGCACCGGTGCGATACCCAACGCGGCGGCCAATGCAGCCACCTTCTCGGGATCGCCCTGAGGCTTGATTACCCATCTCTTTTCCGTTGACATACTATATATTATTAATTACTTAATCTCTTTTTTACGATCCGGAGCCGGCACTCGGACCTCGCAGCCGAACAGGGTAGCAAAGTGCGAGGCAAAACGCCGGGCCACCTCCTCCAACGAAGGTCGCGCTCCGGTCTCCTTTTCGATGGAGGTAACCCCTTTGTCGACGAATCCACACGGATTGATGTATGAAAAATAGCGCAGATCCGTCGTCACATTCAATGCGAATCCGTGCATCGTCACATAACGGGAGGCCTTGACCCCGATCGCACAAATTTTTCGTGCACCGGCACCATGCGGATCGATCCACACGCCGGTCGCACCCTCCAGCCGATCGGCAACGATTCCATAGTCACCGACCGTCCGGATGATCGCCTCCTCGAGCGACCAGATATAATCCTTCAGACCAACCACCCCCAATCGCTCCAGATCCAGGATCGGATATCCGACCAATTGGCCCAATCCGTGGTAGGTAATATCCCCGCCCCGATCGATCTGAAAATAGGTGGCTCCTATCTGTTTCAGGAACGCATCGTCGACCAGCATATTGGAGGCATGTCCGCTTTTGCCGAGCGTGTAGACATGCGGGTGCTCGACAAACAACAACACCTGTTCTGCCGTTCCACCCGTACGCTTCGCCTCCAACAGCCCTTCGAAAAGCCGTTTTTGCTCCGCCCACGCCTCGGAATACTCCATCCGTCCCAAATATCTGTACTCGACCCGCTCCATTCCTTTTTTATTCTTTTTTCGTTTCGCCGCAGCAACGCATAGCCTTTTCTGCCATATAGGACGAACGGACCATCGGACCGCTCTCGACATAGAGCATCCCGCGTTTCAGCGCCTCTTCTTTGTAATGTGCAAATTGTTCGGGCGTCACATACTCCGCCACCGGATAGTGCTTCAGGGTCGGACGCAGATACTGCCCGATTGTCAGAATGCGGACTCCGTTTGCGACCAGATCGTCTATCGTCGCATAAACTTCGTCAGCTGTCTCTCCCAAGCCCACCATTAGTCCGCTCTTTGTCCGCCCCCCCCTGCTGGCAATGTGAGCCAGAGTCTGCATGCTGACCCGATATTTGGCCCGAGACCGAACCTGTGGGGTCAGACGTTCCACCGTTTCGATGTTGTGTCCGATAATATCCGGAGCTGCATCGATTACTATATCGATCAGCTCCTTTCGGGCGTCGAAATCGGGGATCAACAATTCGATTGTCGTTTGAGGATTCTCTTCGCGAATGGCACGGACCGTATCGGCCCATATCTGAGCTCCTCCGTCGGGGAGGTCATCACGTGTCACAGAGGTCACGACACAATGCCGCAACCCCATTAAACGAACGGAGCGAGCGAGGTTCCGGGGTTCGTCCGGATCTGGCGGTAACGGGCGTCCGGTGGCTGTTGCACAAAACTTACACGAACGGGTACAAATATCGCCCAAAATCATGAAAGTGGCTGTTCGTCTGCTCCAGCATTCGGCCTGATTTGGACATCGGCCGCTGCTGCATATCGTATGCAATCCATGCTGGCGCACGATTCGGGCTACTTCGCCGAATTCGTCGTTGTTATGGAGCTTGATTTTCAGCCATTCCGGTTTTTTATGTCGCGTTACCTCATCATAGCGGTCAGACATTTTAATTTTTATTTACTTTCCAATTGCTACAAATGTAATGTTTTTTTTAATATTAAGGAAAGATTCCTTTCAATAAATCCTCACCCTCCGGCCGAGCGTAAAAGAAAAAAGGGATATCCAGCATGCTGAATATCCCTTGCAAACAAAATATATCGATCTTACGATCTTTCTTGGAACGAGATCGAATTAATCCTTGAGTTTAGCCGACAAGAATTCCCGATTCAGGCGAGCGATATGCGAGATCGAGATTCCTTTCGGACACTCGGCCTCACAAGCACCGGTGTTGGTACAAGCGCCGAATCCCAATTCGTCCATTTTGGCCACCATCGCTTTGGCACGGCGAGCGGCTTCTACACGTCCTTGAGGCAGTTTGGCCAACGAAGAGACGCGGGCAGCTACGAACAACATCGCAGAACCGTTCTTACATGTTGCCACGCAGGCTCCGCAACCGATACATGCTGCTGCATCCATACTCTCATCGGCATCGGCCTTGGGAATCGGAATCGCATTGGCATCGGGCACACCTCCCGTATTTACCGAGATGAAGCCTCCGGCCTGAAGAATCTTGTCGTATGCGCTACGGTCAACGGCCAAGTCCTTAATTACGGGGAAAGCCCGTGAACGCCACGGTTCGATCGTAATGGTATCGCCATCCTTGAATTTACGCATGTGCAGCTGGCAGGTGGTGATATCCGTGTCGGGTCCATGCGCATGACCGTTGATGTGCAACGAACACATACCGCAAATTCCCTCACGGCAGTCGTGATCGAACACTACCGGATCTTCCCCTTTCTGGATCAAATTGTTGTTCAAAATGTCCAGCATCTCCAGAAACGAGGTGTCAGGAGAGATGTTTTCGACCGTATAATCGACGAATTTTCCCTGTGCATGGGCGTTTTTCTGACGCCATATCTTTAATTTCAAATTCATTGTCTTTACGTTTTACCTGATTAAACTCCTCTTAGTCCTTGTAATTCCGTTGAGCCAAGTGGACCGCCTCGAAGGTCAACGGTTCTTTATTCAGGACGGGTTCTCCGTCGGGACCGGTGTACTCCCATGCCGCAACATAGGCATACTCATCGTCGTGACGCAAAGCCTCTCCTTCCGGAGTCTGGCTCTCCACGCGGAAGTGACCACCACAGGATTCGTTCCGGTTCAATCCGTCACGGGCCATCAGCTCGCCCAATTCGAGGAAGTCAGCCAGACGAATCGCCTTTTCGAGCTCCTGATTGAACTCTTTGTCGGTTCCCGGCACACGGACATTTGCCCAGAACTCTTTCCGCAAAGCCTGAATCTCGACAATCGCCTTTTCGAGGCTCTCCTTCGTACGGGCCATGCCGACATTCTCCCACATGATATGTCCCAATTTCTTGTGCAGATCATCCACAGTATCCTTACCCTGAATCGAAAGCAGTTTGGCGATCTTCTCTTTCACGCCTTTTTCTGCAGCTTCGAATTCCGGAGTATTCGTATCGACCTTCGGCGACTGAATTTCGTGCGACAAGTAATCTCCGATTGTATACGGAAGTACGAAATAACCGTCGGCCAGACCCTGCATCAAAGCCGAAGCTCCCAAACGGTTGGCTCCATGATCGGAGAAGTTGGCCTCTCCGATCGCATACAGACCGGGGATCGTGGTCATCAGGTTATAATCGACCCACAGACCACCCATCGTATAGTGTACCGCAGGGAAAATCGTCATCGGTTCTTTATACGGATTGACATCGGTAATCTTTTCGTACATCTGGAACAGGTTGCCGTACCGTTCGCGGATGGTCTGCTCGCCCAGACGTGCGATTGCCGTCGAAAAGTCGAGGAATACGGCCAGACCGGTCTCGTTCACACCATAACCGGCATCGCAACGCTCTTTGGCCGCACGTGAAGCGACATCACGCGGAACGAGGTTTCCGAAGGCCGGATAACGACGTTCCAAGTAGTAGTCGCGGTCCTCTTCGGGGATCTGCGACGGTTTGATCTTCTTGGCACGCAGTTTTTCGACATCCTCCTTTTTCTTGGGAACCCAGATCCGGCCATCGTTACGCAACGACTCCGACATCAGGGTCAGTTTCGACTGCTGCGTTCCGTGAACCGGAATACAGGTCGGGTGGATCTGCGTAAAGCAGGGGTTAGCGAAGAGTGCACCCTTCTTGTAGCACTGCCATGCAGCCGATCCGTTTGAGTTCATTGCGTTGGTCGAGAGGAAGAAGACGTTGCCGTATCCACCCGAAGCCAACACTACGGCATGAGCACCGAAACGTTCGATCTCACCGGTAACCAGATTCCGGGCGATGATTCCGCGAGCCTTGCCGTTGACCAGAACCAGATCGAGCATTTCGTGACGTGGATAACTCTTTACGCTACCTTGGGCAATCTGACGGTTCAAAGCAGCGTATGCACCCAACAGCAGCTGCTGTCCGGTTTGACCGCGGGCATAGAACGTACGGGAAACCTGCGCACCACCGAACGAACGGTTTGCCAGCAATCCGCCGTATTCACGGGCAAAAGGCACGCCCTGAGCCACACACTGGTCGATGATGTGGTTCGAGACCTCGGCCAGACGATAGACGTTAGCCTCACGGGCCCGATAGTCACCACCCTTGATCGTATCGTAGAAGAGGCGGAACACCGAGTCGTTATCGTTCTGATAGTTCTTTGCGGCATTGATACCCCCCTGAGCGGCGATACTGTGAGCACGACGCGGGGAGTCACTGATGCAGAACACCTTGACGTTATAGCCGAGTTCACCGAGAGAAGCGGCAGCCGACGCACCGCCCAAACCGGTTCCCACTACAATGATATCCAATTTTCTTTTATTGGCGGGACTAACCACCTTGATATCAGCCTTATGCTTGCTCCATTTCTGAGCCAGAGGCCCCTGAGGAACTTTCGAATCTAACTTTACCATATCTCTATAAGTCTGTTTATTGTTCTTGAACACGATGGATTAACATATTGAACCGCAGCAGAGACTACGCAGATAGAAAACCACAACTACCACTGCGAAACCGAGGAAAATGATCGTTGCGACCACTTTGGCGATGCATTTCAGACGTTTGATCCAGATTTGGTTGTCCCAACCGATCGTGTGGAATGCGCTCCAGAAGCCGTGTGTGAGGTGGAACCAGATTGCAGCGAACCAGATCAGATAGACGATACAGTAGATCGGGTTGCTGAACAATGCACTGATGTAGGCAGCACCGTCTGTAGGGCCGAATTCACCCAAAGAGTGGTTGCCGATGATTTCGGCGAACTGCATCTTGTACCAGAAGTTGTAGAGATGCAACAGCAGGCCCAATACGATAATCAGCCCCAGCACGAACATGTTTCTCGAGGCCCAAGTCACCTCTTCCGGCATGGCTTCAACGGCATATCGTTGAGCACCGCGGGAGCTGCGGTTGTGGAGGGTGAGGATGGTCGCATACACCAAGTGTACCACGACACCGAAAGCGAGAATCAACGTTCCCACAAGCGCATACCAGTTGGCTCCCAGAAACTCGCAGATCGCATTATAAGCCTCTACGGAAAAGACAGCCGCAATGTTCATCGACATGTGGAACAGCAGAAACAGGATCAGGAAAAGCCCCGATACACTCATAATCAGTTTTCTCCCGATAGTAGATGTAAACAGATTGCCCATAAGTAAAATGAAATTTAATGAAAATTGAATTTTATTGTATTGCTGTTTTTATCTCACAAAAAGTAGGTACAAAGTTACCCTAATGTTTTCTAAATAACAATCTTTTCGCACATATTCTGTATGAAATTTCAATTTTTCCGAGAAAACGCTTATTTTTGCGATTTGAACAATCCTACAATACTATTCATGGCAACAACTGCAGATATCAAAAATGGAATGTGCATCGAGCTCAACGGTAAAACCTACTCGGTGGTAGAATTCCTGCACGTAAAACCGGGCAAAGGTCCGGCTTTCGTTCGTACCAAACTGAAAAATCTCGAAAACGGCCGGGTCGTCGACAAGACTTTCTCTGCCGGTGAAAAGATCGAACCCGTTCGCGTGGAGCGTCGTCCCTATCAATACCTTTACGAAGACGACTTGGGTTGCAACTTCATGCACACCGAAACCTTCGAACAGATCCATATCGACCGCTCTTTGATCGAAAACTCCGACCTGATGCGTGAGGGTCAGATCGTCGAGGTGATGTTCCACACCGAAAAGGAGACCGTGCTTTCGGCCGAACTGCCCCCGATCATCGAGATGGAGGTGACCTACACCGAACCGGGCGTAAAAGGCGATACGGCCTCGACCAACTCGCTGAAACCCGCTACCGTCGATACGGGAGCCACGATTCGCGTGCCGCTGTTCATCCAAACCGGCGAACGGATCAAAGTCGACAGCCGTACCCGCGAATACAGCGAACGGATCAAAGACTAAAACGCGCTTTATCATTTCAGATCATTTATAGCAAAAATCGCACGAAAAGTGCGGTTTTTGTTTCATATCACTACGGA
>URBJ01000012.1 GCA_900546005.1 uncultured Alistipes sp.
GAAATCGAGGTATTTTTCGTTTTGCGTGTGTTGGTACAGGTACACGAACGGTTCGAGAATCGAGATGGCGGGCAGACCCTGATAAAATCCGGCTGCTTCGATCTCTTTTTTCGCTGGAATCTGAGTCATCAATCGGTCGGCCAGACGACAGGCGCCCTCCAAAGCCTTTTTGTCACCGGTCAGGTCGAAGTAGGATTGCAGGCCCAGCAGGGTATATTTCTGCCCCCAGACGTCCCAATAGTCGAGTTGGGCTTCGGGTTTGTAGTTGCCGATGTATCCGTCTTCGAGCTGTGTGGCCAATATTCCGTTTACGGCGTTGGTGATTTTTTGCAACAATTCGGGATCGCCGTTATATCGATAGGCGTCGATGGCTCCCAACATCCATTTCCCCCAGAATTCGGATTGCCAAAGGGTCGATTCGTTTTGGGTTTTGAACGGAGCGACGAGCAGATTTTCGTCTTCGCTCATTACGCGGACGCGGATACAGGCATCGATCCGGTTTCCGATGTACCCGTCGAGGTGAGTTTGTACGGCGGGTGGAGTTTTGCGGATGGCCGCTGATTTTGTTTTCGGGGCAGCTTGGCCTACGATGCCGATCAGCGAGAGACCAACGGCAAATAAAGTCAGGCGTTTTTTCATTTTGTTAGATGGTTTGGGTTTATAAATAAATTTTGCGTTGCATGTAAGGGTACGCACTATAAACAAAGATACGAAAAATTTTGATACCCGGATAGAAAGATCTTGCGGAATAAGAGGAGGTACGTATGGAAAGCTTGGAAAAGAGAAAGACTTTTACGAAAAGAGCTGGGCGTTTGGAAAATCGGATATGTCACGATCTTTGGATAGAAGGCAAGAGCGTGATCCGACTAAAAAACAGAAGATTCGCATGTTTAGGTCCCTTCTTTTCACTATTTTTGTAAAAAATGAAATGCCCGATCTCCCTATACATAAGGTTGTCCAACAGAGCCGTTACGGTGTATTTGCGAAAGAGATATCCGCTCTATTGTCTCCTTCGGCGGTCGGTTATGCTCATCGGGACGACTACTATATATTCGGAGTGGTTGAAAAAGGAACGTGTCGGGTGAGTGTCGATTTCAAAGACTATGACCTGTCGGAGGGCGATACGTTGTGTGTACAGCCCGGTCAGGTTCATAAGGCCGTCGATGTTAAACAGGCTAAGGCTTACCTGTTGTTCGTAGATGGGGTATTTATCGATCTCCAAACCAAACGGATTCTTGCCGAGTATGCACTGTCGCCCGTTCCCATTAAGATGAACGCTTCATCTCGTGTCGAACTGGCCCAATTGTTTTCTATGATCATGAGCAGAATGAATCCGCAGGAAGAGGATCGTTTTAAAACAGTGCTGCAATATCTGTCGGGAGCGGTTGTAGAGATCATAACAGATAGTATCCGGAAGCACATCGGTCAAAATCCGAAAAGTAGAAGGCAAGTCGAAATAGCATTGGCTTTTAAAGAACGGGTGTCGAACGAATTTTGAACCGGAGCAGTGCATATTACGCACAGGCGCTGCACGTATCTTCGGTCTATTTGAATGAGGTCATAAGATGTGTTATGGGGATGAGCGTAGGACGCTATATCCAGAGTGAACTTGTTCTGCGTGCGAAAAGGATGTTGGTGTACAGCGCCAAGAGTATAAAGGAGATTTCTGTTGAATTGGGTATCGAAGATTATGCCTATTTTACCCGTCTCTTTACGAAAGCGGTAGGGATCAATCCTTCCGCGTACCGGAAAAATTACCTCGAATAGTACAATTCAAACCTCAGATAATCTATTTTCCCTTCTGGTCGGTCGTTCTACTTTTGTGATAAAAAGAATGAACAGAGGAAAATTCAATTATTGGATTGATGTAGCCATGGTGCCTGCATCTGTCTTGTCGTTTTGTAGTGGTCTTAAACTCCATGCAGCCGGACATGGCTTTGCTTACGGGACCGAACAGTGGACAATGGTCCATATTGTTGTAAGCCTACTCTTTGTAGCTCTTGTTTGCATACATGTCAGAAATCACTGGGGATGGTTTAAAAGAGTGAAAAAGGAGGGTGTTCGGGGTAAGAAAAAAATGGTTATGTTGCTGACATTGGCATTTCTGTCTGTTGCTATATCCGGAATAATCTTGATTTTTATTGGGAAGGATTTTCCTTCGTTTGGAATGCTACATTATAAAATCGGAATCGTTACAGTGGTTTTGAGTATCCAGCACATACTGAAGCGAAGAACATTTCTGTTAAAAAGTATCGATGACAGATCCGATGTAAAATCAAGGCGGAATCGAGCCGTTTGATTCAGTCGAAAAAAAGAGGATCGAGCGAACAGTTTCACTCGATCCTCTCCTTTTATTTTGATCTCAAACGGATCTGTTTCTATAAATTGGGGTTGATTTTGTTCCATTCTGAAATGGGCGGAATAACTCCCATCTCGATGACCTCGTCACGCAACTCAGCCAGATGTTTGTAGCTCGATCTCAGCTCGGCAAGCTCTTCTGGGGTTCCGTTGGGAATCCGGCTGTGGACACCTTCGCTGTCGATCGTCGTTTCGGCAGCCATCATAATCTTGCCAAATTCACCGTCAGCGATGTAGGTTCCGGCAGGCCAAAGGAATGGGGCGCCTCCCATAGCCGCACGGATCATCTCGATCGACAGGTAGGAGGGGCTCTGGAATGAGGAACGTCCTCTCAGCTCGATGATCCGTTTGCCACCCTGAATGACTTTCTGACGAATGTCGGCCCATTGTTCTTCAGTCAGAACAGGTTTGCCGATCAACGACGAGAGCGGTTCACCGTCGATGCGTGTGGTCGATGCGAAGACTGCCATCTGTTCGCCGTGTCCGCCATACGTACGGCATCCGGTAATTTTGTCCTGAGGCAGATTGAAGTGCAGCGAAAGAGCTCTTTGCAACCGGGTGCTGTCCAATGCAGCGAGGGTAGTTACCTGCGAAGGCTTCAGACCGGAGTAGAGCAGGGTGATCAGTCCGGTAATATCGGCCGGATTGAAGATAACCACTACGTGTTTTACATCTGGACAGTAGGTCTTCAGATTTTTTCCGAGTTCTGCGGCGATTCCTGCATTTCCCTTGAGCAGGTCTTCGCGGGTCATTCCGGCCTTACGAGCGGCACCCCCCGATGAAACCACATATTTTGCACCCTTGAGCGCTTCAGCGATATCGCTGGTGTAGGTCAGGCGGATGTTCTCGAATCCGCAGTGATACATCTCTTCGGCCATTCCTTCGAGGGCCGGGGCATACGGGTCGTATGCGCAAATATTGGGCGTCAGTCCCAACATGATTGCAGATTGTACCATGTTCGAACCGATCATTCCGGCAGCTCCCACGATGGTGAGCTTTTCGTCTGTGATGAATTTCATACTGTTGTGTTTTAGTTCGTGAGGTAAAGATACAAAAATAATTTCATACAACAGTCATGCAAAAAAGTTATCTCGCATAACGAAATTACATGTAGGCCTTCACGTCGGCGATGATCTCACCGTCGAAGAGGTTCAGGGTCCGGGAGGCAAAGGCCGCATCGTGTTGGGAGTGAGTGACCATAACGACGGTCGTACCCTCTTTGTTGAGCTCGGTCAGCAGATCCATGACCTCTTTGCCGTTTTTCGAGTCGAGGTTTCCGGTGGGCTCGTCGGCCAGAATCAGATTGGGATTTGAGACAACGGCACGGGCGATGGCGACACGTTGCTGTTGACCTCCGGAGAGCTGCTGCGGGAAGTGGCGGGCACGGTGGCTGATGTTCATCCGGTCGAGAATCTCGGCGACCATCTTTTTGCGGAGCGAGGCTTTTACTCTCAGGTAGATGAGCGGCAGTTCGACATTTTCGAAGACATTCAGTTCGTCGATGAGGTTGAAGCTCTGGAAGACGAATCCGATCTTTCCTTTGCGGTAGAGGGTCCGGTCTTTTTCTTTCAGTGTGCCGACTTCACGTCCCAGCAGGTAGTATTTCCCCGAAGTGGGGTTGTCGAGCAGTCCGAGGATGTTCAGCAGGGTCGATTTGCCGCATCCGGATGGACCCATGACGGCGACGAATTCGCCCTCGTGGACTTCGAAGGAGACTTTGTTCAAGGCGATCGTTTCGACCTCTTCGGTCCGAAAGCTTTTGCACAGTTCTTCTACTTTTAACATGATTGAAAAGTTTTTAATGGTTAATATAAAATCGTTTTAATTGTTCAGATGTTTGGTATTACTCTTTTCGGATCGAATCGGCCGGGTTGTCCGTTGCGGTTTTGTAGCAGCGGAGTGAGATGACCGTAATGACGACGCCCAACACGACGATCAGTGCCGTGATGAATATCCATGCGTGCAGCGGGGTTTTGTAGGCAAACTGCTTGAGCCATTCACGCATGAAGTAGTAGGCGATCGGAACGGCGATGACGAAGCAAGCCAGCACGATGCGGATGTAGGTTTTGTTGAACATCCGGAGGATTTCGCCGACGGTTGCACCGAACACTTTCCGGATGGCGATCTCTTTGCGGCGGTACCGCATTTCGAAATGGATGATCCCGAAGACACCGATGATGGCGATCAGCCCAGATACCAGACTGAAGAAGGAGATTTGGGCCGAGAGTTTCCGCTCATTTTCGTACAGCCGGTCGATCGATTCGTCCATGAAGTGTATTTCGGGTTCTTCGTTTCTGGGGTTCAATTTCCGATAGGTTTCTCGGATGTATTCCATGGCGTGCTCCGGATTGGGGCTGGCGATTTTGATGTAGAAATAATAGTTATAATCACGCGATGCAACCAGAGCCAGAGGCAATAGTTTGCATTTCGGTGGCAAAAAGTGATAATCTTCCATAAATCCGATGACTTTCTCATAGGTTAGATGTTGATCATTGAGTTTTAAGCCGAATGTTTTCCGGGCGGTTTCGTTGAAAATCACAGGTTGTTCGTTGCTGAGGTAGTCGGATGCGTTGAACGCTCGCCCTTCCGTGATCTTCAGACCCAGAAACGGGAGGAAATTCTCTTCGACGCGAATGATGTAAAAACTTATGTTTTGTTCTTGATATTCGCGGTTATACTGGGTTACTCCGAACGAAACGATAGGACTGCCCGTACGGGTGACATCGACGATGTCGGGATGTTTTTTCAGCTCGTTTACGAGTACGTCGCTTTTGTCTTTCATTAACGGATTGAGTCGGAATTCGACGATATTTTCCGTATTGATGCCAAGATCGAAGTTTCGCATGTAACGGTTCTGAGCCGAAATGCACAGCGTGACGATAAGTAAGACAATCGAGATGATAAACTGTATGGAAATTAGGGTGATGCGGAGTTTTCGTCCCGAAGGAGTAATGCCGAACGAGCTTTTGAGCACGAATGCCGGAGCGAAAGAGGTGGCATAAAACGCCGGATAGATGCCTGCGAGAAGACCGATCAATAGTGCGGCTCCTGCAGCGGTCCAGAGGGTCTCCGTATGGTTATGCAACGAGATTCCTCCTGTGGTCCAAGAGGCGATAGCCGTGTCGGACAAGCCGTGTACGATACAAAGGGCCAGCACAAAGGACAGAACGGCGAGTCCGACGGATTCAACGATCAGATTTATACGTAATTTTCCGGTAGTGCATCCGAATACTTTCTGTGTGTTGAGGTTTCGCATGCGGAGCGGAGTCTGGGCAATGGAGAGGTTGATGAAGTTGATCGAAGCGATCAGCAGGATCAGCAGGGCTATGATAAAGAGTATAAGGGTGATATTTTTGTTGCCTTGTTCGTCCGTCATCGACGAAGAGAACGCGTAGTAGGAGTCGTGTAGCGGGAGCAAACGGACACGGGCGGTTTGCGTCGAATCATGCAAGTAAATTTTTTCGTATTCGTACAAGGCCGATTGCATGGTTTTTTCTGCACGTTCGCGGTTTGCCGGATCATTCAAGCGAAGATAGAATTGACTCGAAGCATTGCGGTGTTCATTGATGTCTGTGTCGCCGAAACAGAAGAAATAGTAGTCGTTCGGAATGGACGAATTGACCGGAAAATCTTTGAAAACGGCGATTACAGTCAGCAAAGTCTCTTCCAGACTCTCCTGTTCGGAGAGTAAAAGGGTGGCTCCGATCGGATTATCTTTCCCGAATATTTTTTTTGCCGTGGTCTCTGAAAGAATGAGGGTTCCCGGCTCTTTGAATCTGTCGAAGTTGCCGGCAACGGGGGTGAACTCGAAAATATTCAAAATCTCGGGAGATATACCCTGTCCCTCAATATTGAATTTAGCGGCATTCTCTACGTCGGTTCGGGATAAGCTACCTTCGGTCCAGCAACGAAAGGAAAAACTTCCGCAGGTTTCGACATCCGGAGACGAAGCGGCTAATTTTTCACCTAACGGTCGGGTCATGACGTGGCTCCAAGCATCATCAGGTTCCTCTTCGACCAAAAGTCTGTATATCCGGTCGCTGGCCTTGTAATGTTGGTCGAAGGTCCATGCGTGGAGGACCTGCATCATGATTATCATGAATGAAGCGAATGCGACCGACAGCCCGATTACGTTGAGCAGTGTGGCTGTGGTGTATTTGCGGAACAAGAAAACGAGGTTTTTTAATGGATTCATAGCGGAAATGTATTTTTGTGTTTACTCTTTTTTGATCGATTTGACGGGGTTTTCGTTGGCTGTGCGCCATGTCTTGAATAAGATGGTGGCTATGGTAATGATACAGATAATCACTCCGCAACAGATAAACATCCATGCGCTAAGAGGGATCTTGATCATGAATTGTTGTAGCCATTTTCCTGCAAAATGGTAGGCTCCGATTAATCCGACCACGATTGCTCCCAGAATGTACCACCTTACGTCGTGCATGATTAGTCGGAAAATATCACCTGCCGAAGCTCCATTTACTTTCCGGATAGCGATCTCCTGATCGCGGCGTTGAATTTCGTTGTTCGTATAGCTGATCAGTCCGATCAGAGCGATCAGCAGGGCAATGATTGACCCGTACATTACCATGTCACGTAAGCGTATTTCACGTGCATATTGTTGTTCGAAATCTTCTTTGTAAACGTGTATTTCGAATCCTTTGTCCGGAAACAGATCATTCAGTTTTTCCTGTATGAGCGTCAGTGCCTCCGTCGAGAGAAAGTACATCTGCAGGATTACTGTCGGCACAGCATTCGAATAGATCATAACGGCAGGGTAGAACAGATATTTACCGGGATCTCCGGAACCATGAAAGGTATTGTTCTGGAAATTTTTGACAACACCAATAATTCGGTAAGAATAAGGGCCTACTCGTATCTCTTTTCCGACAGGGCTGTCCGTCCATTGCATCATCTTGACTAATGATTCGTTGACGATAATTTGGTTTGGTGCAGTATATTCGTTAAATTCTTGCCCGTCGACAATTTCCATTCCCAGCAGTCGAATATATCCGGATGAAATTTCGGTCCATTGTGCATGTCCTTCGTTTCCCGTTACAGGATCATACAAACCGTCCCCCCACCAGCCGAATAGAGGAGGGTTGCCTAAACAGATTCCCTCTACTGCCGGTATGCGAGATAATTCGGCTTTTACTACGTTAGCCTGCTCAGGGGTCAGGTCTGTCAGGTTGACGTATAGCAAATTTTCATATCTGTATCCCGGTGATTGATTGAGAATGAAGTTGTTTTGCCGGACGATAATAACCAGCAGGGTAATGAGTAGTGTCGCACCGATATACTGCAGACTGAGGAGGGTCTGTTTCCAGAGGCGTTTATTCAGTGTGTTGTGTCTGAATGCCAAGGCAACGGGGATATTCGAGTATATTTTAGCCGGAATGAATCCGGTTAGCAAGAATAATATACAGATAAGCAGAATTGCTTCGGTCAGGTTTTGTGGGGTAAATATCGCTTCGAACGGAGAGGTGAGTATCGGTTGGATCTGATTTCTGAACCCGAACAGCAACAATGCACTCAGAAGGATTGAGAGCAGGATCAGTATGGCTGTTTCACCGAGAACCATACCGAATATTTTGTTGTTTGAGCATCCGTAACACTTGTAGACGGCCATCGTACGGGATCGGATCGAGAGGGAAGAGATCGAGGCCAATACGTAATTCATGGCGGCGATAAACATAACGATCAAGGCAAGAAAACTTTTGATGAATATCTGTTCACGAACCATTGGGTTGTTCAAATGGAGGGTCGAAACGGGTTTTAAGTTGATATTGAGGCTTGCTCCATTTTCGATATGTTGTGAAACAACCTCTGGAATCCGTGCTGAGAGGGACTGCGGATCGATGCCTTGAGCTAATTTGACATATCCTCGACATACGGTACTGCCGAGCCATGATGTGTTGGTGATAACTTTGGTCGGATCGGTTAGTGGAAGGGCTGCCTGAATATACGAAAGGTGACAGTTCGAGGGGAAGTCGCGGAAGATTCCGGCCACTTCATAAGGGGTTGATTTGTCAAACAGAATGATTTGACCGATGGGATCTTGGTTCCCGAAGATCTTACGGGCTGTTGAGGCGGATAGAAAAAGGGCCTTTTCATTCGGGAAACTTTTCGGGAAGTCGCCTTGTAATATCGGAATACCGAAAAAATCAAAAAATGACGAGTCGACCCATGCAAGCCCGATTTCAATCCGTTGATTTTCAAAATATATTGCTTGCTGATTCTTGGGTACGAACATGGTGCCTTCTGTGATTCCGGGTAGTTCGTTACGAAGTGTGGGTAGCACGGGAGCCGTCAGTTGAGGCATATCCCATTCCCACATGTTGATTTGGTAGAGCCGATCACGATCGGATAGGCAACGATCGTAAGAGAGGTCGAAAGCTACTTGTGAGAGCAGTATGATTCCAACGCTCAACCCCAGCGTGAGAGATATGATCTTAATCAGGTTATTGGCTTTAGCTCTGAGTATGTATTTGCAGGAAAATAGGATGAGTTTCATGGTTTTCGGGATTGGGAAATGATGTGCCTATGTGGTTGTGCTTACTCTTTTTTGATCGATTTGACGGGGTTTTCGTTGGCTGTGCGCCAGATCTTGAGGGTGGTGATACCGTATATCAGGGCGATTACCGCTATGCCGCAGCCAAGCACTTGCCACACGTCGATCGAGATCCGGACCGGAAATTGCTCCAGCCACTTCTGACTCAGCCAAACAGACAGCACTATGCCCGTCACTGTGGACAAAAGAACCGTGTATTTCAGGTCGGACGAGATCAGCAGGATGATGCTGTTCGGTGTGGCTCCGTTGACTTTCCGGATGGCGATCTCCTTGCTGCGCCGGCGGACCTCGTCGTTGATGAAGCCGAACAGCCCCATCATGGCGATCATCAGGGTCAGAATCACTCCGGCAAAGATCATGTTCCGGGATTTGCGCTCTTCGTCATATAGTGCGCGTTTCAGATCGTCGTAGAACGAGAGGTTGCACGATTTGTCGGGATGGAGTTCCTTGAGTTTTTGGGTCAGCGTGGCGATGTTTTCCGGAGACAATTCGGTCAGGCGTATGCTGATGTACGGGCTGGCCCAGTCTGTCGCTTCATCATCGGGTTGGATAGGGTGGAAAAATTTACCCCGGTTCGTGTAACGCCACGATCCCGTGTGGAAGCTCTTGACAACCCCTACGATGGTGTAGGAGTAGTGGTTACAACTGATGGTTTTCCCGCATGGATTCCCGGTTTCGCCCCATCGACGGGCAAGCTCTTCGTCAATGATACAGGTATTTCTCGGAGCATTCGGCGTAAAGTTTTCTCCGTATTTCAGTTCGATCCCCATCGATGGGAAAAAGTCTTCATCGATAAAATCTTCGTCACATGTGAAGAGAAGTGGCTCATTGGGAACATTTTGTATTCCAGCGCCGCAGCCCGGTCCTAAAGCGGGGTTCATGCCGGTACATACGCTTTCGACGAAGGGTAGAGCGAGCAGGGCCGCTTTCGTATTCCGATATGCAGAAACATCCATATCGCGAATGATATCGGTATAGACCATTCGTTCAACGTTGTATCCGGGGTCTTTGTACAGCATCATCCTGTGTTGCCGTGCGACCGTAGTCAGCAGGAAGAGGGTCAGGGTAATGCTTGTAAATTGGATGAACAGTAAGGTTTGTTTCCACAGATGTTTGTCGGCCAAGAAGCCCCGGTAGGCGACGGTAACCGGAATTTTGGAGAAGATCGTGGCGGGGATCAAACCGGTCAGCAGGAGGAGCAGAACGGTGATCGGAAGGACACGGAGAATGTTGTAGGAGGAGAAAAGCATGGCGGAGGTCGGGCCGATCATTTGGGTAATCTGATTCTGGAAAGCACCTAAAAGCAGGAGGGTAAAGAGCACTGCCGCGACCAGAAGCAACAGGGTTTCCCAAACCACGATCGAGAAGATGTCGCTCCGGCCGGCTCCTGCACACTTGTACATGGCCATCGTCCGTCCCCGGGTGGCTAAAGACGAAAGGGAACTCAGTACGTAGTTCATGCCCGATACGGCGAGAACGATGAAACTGAGCAGAAGAAGCATCTGTTGCCGATCGCGAGTTCTCGGCTCGTTTTTGTAGATGTCGTTCAGGGGATCCAATACGAATTCCTCGCGATACCCGCGTGCTGCATCCTTTTTGAAATCGTGGTGTTTTTGTAAAGCATCGAGCAGTTTGGCTTCTACCGCTTTCGGATCGGCTTCCGGAGATAACTTGATGTATCCGATATAGGAGTCCCCTCCAAGCCATGAATAGTAACTACCATCTAACCGTACGGCGTTGTCTAAGCCCAAAACGGCGTCGAATTCGATGTGGCTGTTTTTGGGAAAATCTTTGAATACTCCGGCCACTCGGAAAAAGACCTCTTGTCGCGTCATGATCTCCCCGACGGGGTCTTCGTCTCCGAATATGCATCGGGCGGCCGATTCCGAAAGGTAGATGTTGTTGAGGTCGGTCAGAGCCTGTTTCGGATCGTCTCCGGAGAGCAGGGTAACGCCGAACATGTCGAAAAACGAGGTGTCGGCATATAGCATTTCGACGGTGTGGATATTTTCGTTGTATACGAAAGTTTTCGGTCTTCCGAAATGCATGGTCGTACTTTGGATGATTTCGGGGAGTTCCCGTTCGAGGGCCGATGTAATTGGACCGGAGATTTGGAAATTCTTACTGTCATTGAAAATACAGCTGATATGATAGATATTCTCTTTGTCGGGGATGAAGTTGTTGAACGAACGGATGAAGACGATTTGGGTCAGAAAGATCCATCCGAGCGTCAGGCCCAGCGTGAGGGTGATGACTTTGATCAGGTTATTGCCTCTGAGTTTCGATAGGTATTTGAAGGCGAACAGGAGTGATTTCATGATGCAGTCTTTGTTTTATAGTGTGAAAATAGCAGGATTTCGTTTTGTTTCAGTGGGGTTGTGTCTATTTTAGGATGAGAACCTCGTTGTCTCCGTAAGTTTCGTAGCTCGAAACGATTACCCTCTCGTTCGGGTCGAGTCCTTCGAGCACTTCGTAGTACTGCGGATTCTGCCGCCCGATCTTGATCGTCCGGCGGAAGGCTTTTGTGCCGTCGGGTGACAGCACGAAGATCCAGCTGCCCCCCGTGCTCTGATAGAATGCCCCGCGGGGAATCAGAATCGATTCGGTCGGTTGTCCGAGTTCGAGGTCGATGTAGTAGGTCTGTCCCGGACGGATGTTCTCGGGACGTTCTCCGCTGAAATGGAGGTCCGTTTTGAACTGACCGTTCTGCACTTCGGGATAGACCTTGTTGACCCGAAGCCCGAACTTTTTCTCCTGTCGTTCGAATTTGGCTTCCAGCCCGGTGTGGACTTTGTCGATGTAGTGCTCGTCGATCATCGCCTGTATCTTGAAATCCGACAGGTCGTTGATCTGCCCGATCATCGTCCCCGAACTGACGGACTGGCCCAGCTCGACGCCCAGCCGGACAAGCTCCCCGTCGATCGGTGATTTGACCTTCAGGTTCTCGACCCGTTGCAGGATCAGGTTCATGTTTTTGCGCATGTTCTCCACGGCATCTTCCAAATGGGCGATCTGGAGGGCACGGGCCAGAGAGTCCTGTGTCTGCCGCTCGAGCATGATGTCGCGGCTCTGTTCAGCCAGATCGTAGTCCTCTTGGGCTTGCAGGTACTCCTCGCGGGCCACTAACTTCTCTTCGTAGAGCTTTTTCTTCTGCTGGAAGACTCTTTTCTTGCGTTGGATGTCGAGATTCAGGGTCAACTGCTCCTTTTGCAGGTTGAGCCGCTCCTGCTCCATGGCGATACGGGCGTTGTGCAGGTCGTTTTCGCGATTCGAAAGCTGTGACTCGCTGTTCAGTACCTCGGCATTGAGGTTCTGGTTGCTCAGCATGACGATGATGTCTCCCTCCTTCACCGACGAGCCCTCTTCGATCAGCCGCTTCTCGACCATGCCGCTCTCCAACGGGGTCAGCTGAAGGGTTGTGATCGGCTGAACGGAGCCCTGCACCTGTATGTAATCGTTGAACAGCGCCTTGCGTGCGGTGCCGGTCGTGATGGTCCGGCTGTCGATAACTAACGACGACGAGTGGTCGCTGAAAATCAGCCGGACGATGAAGATCAGCACCGCACCGCCCAATAGGTAGGGTATGTGTTTCTTTTTCAATCCTTTTTTCTGTTCGAGTGGAATATCCATAGTGAGTCGGTTTTTAGGGTTGCGGAATGAGAGGTAATGTTAACGGCTGTTGTGGATCTGATCGATGAGCGGTACTCCTTGATAGTACCGGATCAGTCGGTAGTTGATGATATAGTCCAACTTGATTCTGAGCAGATTCGAACGGGCCTCCTGCAGCCGGTTGGCACTGGTCTGAAGTTCGATCGCACTGAGCAGCCCTTCGTCGTATTTGCGTTGTATGGCTTTGTGGGCAAGCGTGTTGGCTTCGACCTGCTTGTCGGCCTGATCGTACTCTTTGGACAGGCCCCGGCAGTTGTCCACGACCTGCTTGATCTCGGTTTGCAGTTGCTGCATCGTCAGCTCGTTGTCCAGTTCGGTGATGGCCATGTTGTTGCGGGTTCGGTTCTTTGCGGTCCGATAGCTCAGCTTGTTGAAAAGAGGTATTTGCATCGAAACGGCGATATACTCTCCTCCGTTGTTTTTGATCTGGTTACCGAAGGTCATGTAGTCGGTCAGGTTGGTGTTGTAGTAATTCGTGGTGTAGCCTCCCGAAACGCTGATCGACGGGAACAGCGCCCCTTTGCTTACTGCGTGTTCGAGACGGCTTTGCCTAAGGCGCAGTTCTGTCATGCGGGCCGTGGGATGGAACCTTTGTGCATCGACGAACAGCTCTTGTGCACCCTCTGTGGGAATATCTTCGATCATCTCGATCTGGGTGTCGATCGGGAGAGAATCTTCCAGCGGATAGTTCATGACGTTTTTCAGTTGGTTCCATGCCGAGGTCAGTGCGTTTTGGCTGTTGATTACGGCTGCATCGTCGGTGGCGACCTGAGCTTCGACAAGCGCTACATCGGAGCTGCTTCGCAACCCCAACTTTTCCAACTCCTGTGCACGGAACAGATTCTGTCGGCTCTCTTGGAGCTTTTCCTGTGCGATCTGGACATATCCCATGTAAAACACGACATTGAAGTAGTTTTGCATCACCGAGAGCGAGATCTGATCATGGGCCAGTTGCAGTTGCTCTTTCCCTAACAGTCGGCCGATTTTGCTTATTTTTAGTGAATTGACCAACCTGAATCCGTTGAAGACCACCATGCTTCCCGAGATCGAGTAGGTGTTGTTGAAGGTCGATGTATTGGTGTAACTGTTCGATTCGGGGTCGATTGAACGGCCGAACGATGAGTTCGTTCCGACGCTTCCACCGATGGACGGCATCAGGTTGGCGACCGAAGCGATGTAATTTTGACGGGCATTGGCGTTGTAGAGTTGTTGCTGTTTGATTTGCGGAGCATTGTCGATCGCATATTGCATGCATTGTTCGAGGCTCCACACACCCTCTTGTGCGGCCAGAGGTGTAGATAGTATCGTAAATATCAGGATGGTGAAGTGTAAAGTTTTTCCCATAATGTTCGGTTTCGTCCGTCGGTTTGTCGTTTTGGTATATTTTCTGTGCCAAAATTGTGCCTTGGGGTTTAATAGGTTGGTTGTTAATGGTTTATTGTAATCGTTGTTGCGTGGGTTTTGTCAAAAAAAAAGACACTTGTGTCTTCTTTTTTGACAAAACATGTCGGCGATCCTAAAGAAAATAATATATTTGTATTCAAGACATGGGATAAAACCGGGCGTTATGACAAAAAAAGGAACGATTCTGGTCGTAGACGACAACAAGACTATTTTGCAGACACTTCGGCTGCTGCTGAACGGGTATTTCGAGCGGGTGCTGACGATTGCCTCGCCGAATCGGATCGATTCCGTTCTGCGGGAGGAAGCGGTAGATATCGTGTTGTTGGATATGAATTTTTCGGCCGGAATCAACTCCGGAAACGAAGGAATCTATTGGCTGACCCGGATCAAGAAGATCAATGCCAATATCCCGGTCGTGGTCTTTACAGCCTATGCCGATATTGATCTGGCGGTTCGAGCCATAAAGGAGGGTGCGGCCGATTTTGTGGCAAAACCGTGGGACAACAAGAAGTTGATCGCAACGCTACTTGCCGCCTATAATCTTCATCGGTCGAAGCAGGAGGTCAAATACCTCAAGGAGATGAAACATGAGTTGTCGACCGAGACGCCGATGTTTTGGGGAACCTCACGGGCGATGCAACAGGTCCGGGCGATGGTCGACAAGGTGGCCGATACGGAGGCCAATATATTGATCACCGGAGAGAACGGGACGGGCAAGGAGGTACTTGCCGGGGAGATTCACCGGCTGTCGTCACGGGCCGGCGAGCTGATGGTCTCGGTCGATATGGGCGCACTGACTGAGACACTGTTCGAGAGCGAGTTGTTCGGCCACGTCAAGGGAGCCTTCACCGATGCCCATTTCGACCGGATCGGTAAATTCGAGGTGGCACAGGGCGGAACGCTCTTTTTGGATGAAATAGGAAATTTGCCCTATCATCTTCAGGCTAAGCTGTTGTCGGCGATCCAGCGTCGCACGATCGTAAAGGTAGGAAGCAATCGTCCGATTCCTGTGGATGTGCGGTTGATCTGTGCAACCAACCGGAATCTGCAGAAGATGGTGGCCGACAAACAGTTCCGGGAAGACCTCTTTTATAGGATCAATACGATCCATATTGAAATTCCCCCTCTGAGGGAGCGCCCCGAAGACATTGTGCCGTTAGGAAATCTGTTCCTCGAGCGTTACGCGGCAAAGTACCACAAGCAGGGATTGATGTTCGATGCCGATGTGCAGCGCAGGCTCCGGGAGTATCCGTGGTATGGTAACATCCGGGAGTTGCAGCATACGGTGGAGAAGGCGGTGATCGTTTGCGATACGGAGTGCATTACGGCGGAGAATCTGTCGCTGTCACCGTCGACCGTACCGCCCATGGTAGCTCCGCAGACAGTTATGACGTTAGAGGAGATGGAACGTATGGCTATTCGCAATGCGATCCGGCAGAACGGAAACAACATGTCGGCCGTAGCCACTCAGCTCGGAATCACGAGACAGACACTCTATAACAAAATACGTAAATACGGATTGTAAATGACACTGCCGCGAGGTTCGATATACAAGTTGTGCGGATTGTTGCTCTGGTTGATCGGGGCGATTGTTGCGAGTGTGTGGATGGCTGTTCGTGAGGAGTGGATATTGATGTCGCTTTGCTTGATTGTCGGGGTTGTTGCGGTCGTTAAGATCATTCGCTTCCATTTTCAGAATATCCGTAAACTGACCTATCTGTTCGACTCGATCGAGAATGGAGATTATGCGTTTAAATTTACCGAGTACGACGGTTCGTTCAGTGATAATATGCTGAACATGTCGTTGAATCGCATCAAGGATATTTTGGTGCATGCCCGTATGGAGACCATCCAACGTGAGAAATACTATGAGGATATTCTGGATCGGGTAGGAACAGGCGTGCTTGTCATCAATGCGAAAGGAAACGTCTATCAGATCAATCGGTCGGCACTCCGCATGTTCGGACTCCCTGTGGTGACCCACGTCAACCAACTTTCGGTAATCGACCGGACGGTGAGCCGTACGATTTTGGCTTTGAAGTCGGGAGAGAAACAACAACTCTCCTTCTCGACCGAGCGAGGGGTTTCCAATCTTTCGGTCGACGCATCGGAGATGATCGTGCGCGACACGCCGCTACGTATCATTGCGATGAACGATGTGCACGAGGAGTTGGACGAGAAGGAGAATGAGTCGTGGATTCGTTTGATCCGGATTCTGACCCACGAGATCATGAATTCTGTGGCTCCGATTACCTCGATCAGCGATAGTCTTTTGAGTAAAAAAGAGTCGATTCCGGTATCGGCACAGGAGGGGATAGAGGTGATTCGTACGACCAGCCGAGGGCTGGTTCGTTTTGTCGAATCGTACCGACAGTTGACCCGTATTCCAGCACCGAATTGCCGGCCGTTCTATCTTCGTCCCTTTTTGAAGCGGATGCGTATGTTGGCCTTACAAGGACAGGTAGTACAAACTGCTGCTGTGATCGATATCGATGTAGCTCCGGCTGATCTTTTGCTTTATGCCGATGAGGATTTGATCGGGCAGGTGGTTTTGAATCTGTTGAAAAATGCGTTACAAGCTTTGTCTGGAGAGGGACAAGGCGAGATTCGTATCGAAGCCCGGGAAGCGGAAAGAGGTGCGATCGTGGTCGATGTCTCCGATAACGGAAAGGGAATGCCTGCAGAAGTGGCAGAAAATGTGTTCGTTCCCTTTTTTACAACGAAACAGGATGGTTCGGGGATCGGTCTCAGTTTGTCGCGACAGATCATGCGATTGCATGGCGGAAGTTTGATCCTTAAATCGACACGGCCGGAAGGTACGGTTTTTCGTCTGACGTTTCAGTAAGGAGCTGGTAATAGCAAATAGAAGTAGATTCGTTTGAAATTTTGGGCGATAGCGGATGGGGTTGAATTCTATTTCTCGGCTCGACTTCCGCGGTCCACTTGTTTAAATGTCTATAAAAAACGCTGTCCGGGAAGGACAGCGTTTTTTCTGGTATAGAACTTGTGTCTATTCTTCGAGGGCGTCAAGGGCTCCGATCTCTTGTATGAAGCCCGAGAAGTTCATTGGCGATCGGGTCGCACTAGTAATCGATAACTGGGCGTTAATCCCGTCATTGATCGTCAGCATAAATTTAAAACGTTCAGTTCCATTAGGCGATTTGACGTCCATCGTGATAATCTTACCCCCTTTTTTGGTAAATTCCACGTCGTATGTAAAGTCAGTGGACGTAAAGCTCAGTGGATTTCCCATTTGGTTGTCACTGGCTGACGCTCCTTTGCCGATATAGGGCAAATTGACGGTAAGTGTGTCTTTGTTGATGGTAAGTTCACGTTTTGCCTGTAAAACGGATTGAGATACCCTTGACCCAATAACTCGTTGGGCAACAAACAGGAAAGTCTTCTTTGCGACCAATTGGTTAACAGCCTGTTGTACCAATAAATCGTCGGCAGATTGAGCTGTTGCCGATGATGCTCCGATCAGTACGGCTAACAGAATAAATAGATATTTTTTCATAGCCTCTATTAATTAGATCCGACATATATTATCCAACTGCAAGGTAAGGTAAATTTTAATGATATACAAATAAAAAAGCGTCTAAATTGACGCTTTTTTATTTGTATATAGTCGTCGATAAAGCAATTAGTTCTCTTGAGGGACTATGCTTTCATTTTGCTTTTTTATGAAAAAATCAGGTAGGAGGATCTTGCCGACAGCAACGCAAAGTCCCAAAAATATAAATCCGACCAGAATGACTAACTTGCTCGCATTGGATTTTTTTACGGGGACACTCGCCGGTTCAATGATCGTGACACACGGAGTCTGCTCCTGTACTTTTATTTTTGCAGTTTCGAGCTGCTGTGCCATTTGATTGTATACGCTGAAGGCAAGCTGCTGTTCGTTTTGCAGACGGGTCAGGTCGACTTGTGCCGATTGCTTGGCAATGTTGCGGTTGGCATCATACGCCGTAGCCCATTTGCGTTGGGCTTCATAGTAGTTTTGTTTGGCTTCCTCAAAGAGATTCTCGGTGAAGTTCAGATCCCGTATAGCCTTTTCCGTACGATACTTATATATGTATTCCTGTAATTTGTTGACCATCGAATCGGCTACGGTAGCTGTCACGACCGGATCTTGGGTCGTTGCGGATGCCGTGATCACTCCTGTTTTCTTGTCGACGGAGATCGCAATACGGCTTTTTAACCCCTCCAATATGTCGGATTGCTTTTTGCTCAATGCATAGGGATTGAGGGTTGAGGGTTCGGCTTCTTCCTCTTTCCCCAAGGAGGTGACCCAACCGATGATTTTTAGCGGGAATTTGAAGACATAACTCCACCACGGGGACGAAATTTGCGTATCGATGTAGTCGTAAAGCGTGAGAGTGGAGTCCATCTTTTCACCTTGTACAGGAATCTGACTCAATTCGACCATGAATGGTGTACTCATGATTACGTCGGGGTAGAGCGTTAAATTGATTCCTTCCCAATTGTCTGAGGATCCCAAATCGAAACCCGCTAAGGCAGCCAGATCAGCCATTCCACCCCCTTTGGTCGTATTGATCCCCTCTGGAGCCATCTTTACGGTGGTCGTGAACTCTTTGGGAATGCTGAATGCGACGATCAGTCCTACAATAGCCGCGATACCGGCAACTTTAAGAATAAAGATCCGCTGGTTCCACAATTTTTTTGCCAATTCGATCAGGTCGATCTCTTCAGACGGAGAGGTTGCTTCGGTGGAATAGTCTTGTTGTTTTCCCATATTGGCCGAACAATTTTATATGAAGACGGAGACAAAGATAGTGAATATTTGGAAATTCGAGTAAGAGAGTCGTTTTTTGTGAGGATTGTATAAAATACGTATTTTTGCACTGTTAAATCAAATGATGCTAATATGGTCAGTATAGGAACGGTGTTTTCTCCGATCGGGAAAAAAGCGCTGTTGTGCGGATCGGGAGAATTGGGCAAAGAGGTGGCAATTGAATTGCAACGGTACGGAATCGAAGTTGTGGCGTTGGATCGTTATCCGAATGCTCCTGCCATGCAGGTAGCTCATCGGTCGTATGTGGTTTCGATGCTCGATGGGGCGAAGCTGCGGGAGATTATCGAACGGGAGCATCCCGATTATATTATTCCCGAAATCGAGGCTATCGCGACCGATGTATTGGTGGATCTCGAAAAAGAGGGGTACCACGTGGTACCTACGGCTCGAGCAGCACAACTGACCATGAACCGGGAGGGTATCCGTCGGCTGGCTGCCGAAACGCTCGGGTTACCTACTTCCCCATACTGTTTTGCTGCGACGCGGGAGGAGCTCGAACAAGCGGTTCGGAAGATCGGATTTCCGTGTGTGACGAAGCCGATCATGAGTTCGTCGGGACATGGACAGAGCGTTTTGCGTTCACCGGAGGATGTCGATCGGGCATGGCACCTGACGCAAGAGGGAGGCCGGGCCGGAGCCGGCAAGGTGATTGTCGAGGGGTTTGTGAAGTTCGACTATGAAATTACGCTGCTGACCGTGCGCCATTGTGGCGGGACGTCATTTTTGGAACCGATCGGACACTATCAGCAGGATGGTGATTACCGGGAGTCGTGGCAACCGCAACCGATGCAACCCTCGGTCCGCAAACAGGCGGAGGAGATCGCCCGAAAAATTACAGATGCACTCGGGGGATACGGGATTTTCGGTGTAGAACTTTTCGTACAGGGCGATCGGGTTCTGTTCAGCGAGGTGTCGCCCCGGCCTCACGATACCGGTATGGTGACGATGATCTCACAGGATTTATCGGAGTTTGCCCTCCACGTACGGGCTATTTTGGGGCTGCCGATACCGAATATTGCTTTTCACGGACCGTCGGCTTCGCGTGCCGTTGTGGTCGAGGGGAATACGAACCGGGTCGAACTGGCCAATCTCGAGGAGGTACTCTCCGAACCCGATACACAGATCCGTATCTTCGGAAAGTCGGAGGTCGAAGGGCATCGTCGTATGGCGGTTTTGTTGGCCCGAGGTGCCAGCATCGAGGAGGCGCGTGAAAAGACGGCCCGTGCCTATGTCAAGTTGAAAATTAATCTCTTCGAGCGAGAATAGTCATTATGATGGATTGAAGGATTGGGAAAAGCAGTATTGCCGATTCTGATTTTGAGAATAAAAAACGTTCCGCATGGATTGCGGAACGTTTTTTATGTGGCATTTGGCAGTTGTTAACTGAAGATGACCGTTTTGTTTTTGTATACCAGAACTTTGCGTTCGATGTGCTTTTGGACGGCACGCGAGAGGACGATCTTTTCAAGGTCTTTCCCCTTATTGACCAGATCGGCGATGGTGTCTTTGTGTGAGATTCTGACGATCTCCTGCTCGATGATCGGTCCGGCATCCAGCTCGGTCGTTACGTAATGGCTCGTGGCCCCGATGATCTTGACACCCCGTTCGAATGCAGCGTGGTAAGGTTTGGCTCCGATAAATGCCGGCAGGAACGAGTGGTGGATGTTGATGATGCGGTTCGGATAGGCTTCGATCATCTTTCCCGAAATGATCTGCATGTAGCGAGCCAGCACAATGAAGTTGATGTTGTGTTGGGCGAGCAGTTCCATCTCGGCACGCTCCTGCTCCTCTTTGTTCTCCTTGTTGATCGGGAATACATAGAATGGAATGTCGAAACGTTTTCCGACACTCTCGAGATCCGGATGGTTGCTGATGATCAGCGGAATCTCGACGTTCCATTCGCCGGCGATGTAGCGGGCGAGCAGATCGTAGAGGCAGTGCGACATTTTTGAGACGAAGATCGCCATGCGGGGTTTTGTGCCCGAGAAGTAGAGCCGGAACGTCATGTCGTATTTGCGGGCATAGAGGGTATCGAAGTACTCCTCGATCTTCTCTTTGGGAATGAGAAATCCGTTGAGATCCCATGCAATACGCATGAAGAATATATTTTCGGCGTGGTCCACGTATTGGTCGAGATAGATGATGTTTCCTTTGTTGACGGTGATGAAATCCGTTACTTCGGCCAGAATGCCCTGCTTGTCGGGACAGTACAATAACAGTTGAGCTGCTTCTTCTTTCATTATGTACGTCGTTGTTGGTTAAGGTTCCAAAAGTACGTTATTTTTTTGAAAATCCGGATTTGTAGCGTAAATTTATCGGATAAAAGAGATCGTATCGGAGCCGATTCCGGTGCGAATTTTGCAGATAAACGGGGATCGGTAAAATCCCCGAACCGTGAAATTTATTCCGAGTCAGGCTGAGTCGTTGCTTCGCTCGGTAACGAAAGGCCGGGCCGACAGAGCATGAAAAAAGGAAGAGTCGTCAGATATACAGTTCGAATCGTTTTGTGCGGCATATTGCTTGTGATCCTTCTTGTGGGCTCGCTATATGTTCCGTTCGTTCAGGACTTTGTTTGTCGGCAGGCAGAACGTTATATGAAACGTCATGCGAATATCGAGCTGACGCTTTCCGGATTTCGATTGAAGTTCCCGTTGCGGCTGTCGGTCGGACCTGCCTCGGTTGTCGCGGCGGAGGGGGATACACTGTTTCGTTGCGGGTCCGTCGATCTCGATGTGGCTTTTCTTCCGCTGTTACGAGGCGAGGTTGTTGTGCGGCGCTTCGATACGAAAGAGATACTGTTTGCTTATGCCGATTCGGTGTCGGGGATGAAGCTGCGGGTCGAAACGGGCGAAATGAACCTTCCTCAGGATCGGATCGGGTTGTCCGATAAAAAAATCGATTTGGATCGGATCGATCTGCGTCGGGTGCGGGTTGGATTGGCGGTTGGCCGATCGGTGGAGGATACGGTGGTTAAGGATACGGCGGCGGTGCCGTGGCGGATCGGAGTCCGGCAGATTCTGCTCGACGGGGTCGACTTTTCGATGACGACCTTTGCCGAGAGTCAGAAGTTGCAGGTACGGTTGGACACCTGTCGGATCGACTCGGCGGCAGTGAGTATGCCTCAGCAGTCGGTGTCGGTCCACGATCTGTTGCTGCGGGGGGGAGCGACGGTTTTCCGGACGAAACCAGTTCCGCCTCAGAATCCGGCCGGAGCAAGCGAGCCGAGCGAACAGCCGGCTGCCGATTCGTCGTCGTTGTGGACCATTTCGCTCGGAAGGTTGGCGTTGGCCGATTATGCGGTCGAATACGATTCAGGAATCGGAGCGGGAGCCATACCGGAAACCTTCGATCCGAACCATATTGTACTGACCGGTGTGAACTTGTCGGCCGATTCGGTATTTTATCGGGGTGAGGATTTGCGGGTCGATCTGGTGTCTTTGGCCGCGAAGGAACGGAGCGGTTTGGAGATCGTTGGCCTGAACGGAACGGTCCGGATGGACAGTCGGGAGGTGCGGCTGGCTTCGCTGGATTTGAAGACGGGTCACTCTTCGTTGTGGCTCGATGCGAAGGCCGATAGAGGGGTACTCTCCGGTGAGTCGAAGGCTGCGCTGCGGGCGAAGTTTGATATGGCGGTCGGGCTGCGGGATGTGATGTATGCCGTGCCGTTGGAGAACAGAGCATTGCGGCGGGTGCTGCTCTCCCGAGAGGTATTCGGTTCGGGAAGTGTGCGGGGAACGCTCGGAAATGTGAAGGCGGAGACGGAATTGGACATGCCGCATGCCTTCGGGTTCTCGCTGGACGGAAGTGCTTCGATTCCGACGACGTCGCATCCGCTGAGTGCCCGATCCGAATTCTCTTTGCAGACGAAGGATTCGGCATTTTACCGCTCTCTGCTTGCGGCTTTTGCGATGGAAGAGGCGGTCGCCGTTCCGTCGGGGACGATGCTGAGCGGAACTTTTGCGATTCAGGGGGATGAACTGGCCCCCGATATTCGATTGTCGGTCGACTCCGGATATTTGAAGGTGCATGGAACTTTCGATCCGACGAAAAAACAATATGCCGGAACCGTTGCGGGAGAGAGCTTTCCGCTTTGCCGGATCTTGCCCGGACAGTCGTTCGGGTATTTGGGAATGGACGGAACGGTACGTGGAGAGGGATTCGATGTATATGCCCCGCAGAGCAATGCGGAGGTCGATTTGACGGTGAACCGTTTCGATTTCAAAGGGTACGATTATGGGAAGTTGGCCGTGAAGGCAGCTTTGTCTCAAGGAGCCCTGACGGGACATCTCTCCGATTCGAGTCAGGCTTTGCGTTTCGATATTGACGTCGATGGCCGGTTGTCCGGACCCGATCGCAGTATTGTGCTTGACGGTCGGCTCGATACCTGTAATTTTTATGGATTGAACCTCATGTCGGAGCCTTTTGCAGCTGCCGCCGATTTCCGTGTGTCGGCCGCTTCGGATAGCTCGGGTGTCCAAACGGCGCGTGTCGCGCTGGATCGGATTGAACTCTGGACGGATGGACAGAAAACCGATATTCGTCCGACGGAGGCTTCGGTGTCGACCGGAAAGGATGGCTCTGCGGCTGCGGTACACTCGGGTGATCTCGATCTGCGATTTACAGCTTCGGGACCGATCGATTCGGTGTCGGGTGCTTTCGGCCGTCTGTCGGGGCAAGCGACGAAGTGGATGGGAAAGGGGACCTTTGATATGGATTCGGTTGCTTCGGTGCTTCCCGTATTTCGACTTGCCGGAACGGCGGGAGCGCACAACCTGCTGAACGGTTTCCTGAGTACGAAAGGCGTGCAGTTCGATTCGCTGGCGTTGGATGTCGAGTCGGGATATGCGAAAGGGCCCGATGTTGCGTTGCGGCTGACCGGTTTGACCACAGGAAAGATGGCCTTGGATACGGTTGCCGTGCATCTGGGAAAGCAGGAGCGCAAGATGGTGTTCGATGTAGGGTTGCATGGCCGGCCGACGGCTTCGGTCGATGTGGCCGATGTCCGGTTTTCGGGGTTTTTGGTCGACAGTACGGTTCGGCTTCAATGCGTTCAGACCGACCGGCAGGGAGATATTGGTTACAATTTCGGATGGAACGGTGTTTGGTCCGACAGTACGATCACCGTGCGGATGGACGAACAACCCGTTTTTGGATTCGCACAATGGACGGTCAACCCTAATAATTATTTGTCCTATCGTCTGAAAAAGGCTTTTGCAGCGGACTTCCGCTTGTCGCATGAGAACAAACGGGTGTCGGTGGTGACCCAACAGGACAGCGTAGTCGTAAACATTGCGGGAATCAATGTGGAGTCTACGCTGAAACCTCTGCCCGGAATGCCTCCTTTGGGTGGAATGTTCGGGGCCGATGCGGCATTTAAGATGGAGACGGGGCAGCTTGGTGTACGCGGAGCGGTTCGAGTCGATTCGCTGACGTACGAGGGACGCCGGGTGGCAGATCTCTATCTGTCCGGAGCATTTCGTCAGGATACGCTGCATACGGAGGTTGTAGCCCAAATGGATCTGAACGGAGCACGGGCTTTGGCTCTGCAAGGTGAGATGCTCTCGGATTCCACCGGAACGTCGTCGGCAATCGATCTGGATCTGGCCGGACTGCCTTTGGCTGCGGCTCAGGCTTTCTTGCCGGAGGGAACGATCGGGGTGTCGGGTTCGTTGCAGGGACACCTGAACTATCGCGATACGTTGTCCCGTCCCGTATTGTCGGGTGGGCTCTGGTTTACCGATACGCGGGTCGATGTGCCAATGATCGGAACCTCGTTCGGGATGGCTCCGGATACGATTTCGATTGAGAATAGCGTTTTGCAGTTTTCGAATTACGGGATTGTCGCACCGAATAAAGAAAAACTCTTTGTGGACGGGACCGTCGACCTGAACGGGGTCGATCACCGGATTCGGGTGGATACCCGATTGCATGCCGACCGATTCCAGTTTGTCGATGTGGCACGTAGCCGCAAGACAATGGTCTACGGGACGGGCTACATGGGGCTGAATGCCTCGGCACGCGGTGCGATCGACGATCTGGCGATTCGGGGTAATGTAAAACTGCTGCCCGGAACGGCGGTCAGCTACGTGATGCAGGAGTCGGCTATTTCCGATTTGCAGAATCAGACGCAACAGATGGTCGAGTTCGTTTCGTTCAACGATACGACATCGATGGCCGATACATTGCGAGTTCCCTCGTTGCGGATCGGGGGGCTCGATCTGCTGCTCGAGGCGGATATCGATCCGTCGGTCCGTTTGGGCGTCGACCTGTCAGAGGATGGGCAGAACCGGGTCGACCTGCAGGGTGGCGGAACCCTGACCTATGCGATCAATCGTCTGGGCGATGCCTCGTTCACCGGGCGGTATGTCGTTCAGAGCGGTACGGTCCGGTACAACCCTCCGGTTATCTCCCAGAAAAATTTCAATATCACGCAGGGCAGCTATGTGGAGTGGCTCGGCGATTTGATGAATCCGATGTTGAACATTACGGCAGTCGAGACGGTCCGTACGAATGTGACCTCCGATGACGGCAGCGGAAATGACCGTTCGGTATCGTTCGATATCAGCGTTATGTTGCGGAACCGGCTCGATGAGCTCTCCGTCAGTTTCGGGCTGTCGGCTCCAACCGATCTGACGATGCAGAACCAACTCTCGTCGATGACGGCCGAAGAGCGGGCCGATCAGGCGATGGGGCTGTTGATCTATAATACCTACACCGGACCCGGAACGACCGCAAAGGTCAATACTTCAAATCCGATCAATACATTCATTACGAAAGAGCTGAACCAGTGGGCGCAGAACAATCTGAAGGGAGTCGATCTGAGTTTCGGAATCGATACATACGATAAAACGGCGGTTTCGGGAGAGACCGGCACCCGGACCGACTATTCGTATCAGCTCTCGAAAAATCTCTTTAACAGTCGGGTTCGGGCGATGATCGGCGGAAAGTTCAGTACGGATGCCGATCCGACGGAGAATCTGAAGGAGAATCTGATCGATGATGTGGCGTTGGAGTATCAGTTGACCAAAAGGGATAATATGTTTCTGAAGCTGTTCCGCCATACGGGATATGAGAGTATTCTGGAAGGAGAGGTGACGGAGACGGGAATAGGTTTTGTAATTCGGAAAAGAGTGCTGAAAATTTCCGATCTGTTCCGGGTCGTACGGGAACGGGTTCGGAAGAATGAAGCGGAAAATCAGAACGGAGAACGATGAAGCGGGTGTTGAAGATAGGAGTTGCATTGCTGTGTGGGGCTATGGCGGCTTGTTCTACGACGAGTCGTCTGACCGATGGCGAGGTGCTGTATACGGGTGTCAAGAAGATCGACATAAAACCCGATTCGGGAGTGGTTCTCTCGTCGGATGTTGTCTCGGCCGTGAAGGAACCGTTGTCGGTGGCCCCGAACAATCCGTTGTATGCTCCCTATTGGCGAACGCCGTTCCCGATCGGACTTTGGGCCTACAATCATCTCTATACCCCCAAGGAAAAGGGTTTTCGTTACTGGCTCTATCGGAAACTCTCCAAAACCCCGATTCTGATCTCCAAAGTGCAGCCGGAGTACCGGACGAAGTATGTTTTGGATCAGTTGAGCCAGTTCGGCTATTTCGATGCCTCGGCGACGTATGAACTCCTGCCGAGACGAAATCCGAAAAAGGCGAAAGTGTCGTATCATGTCCGGGTAGGCGAGCCCTCTTGTTACAGTTCGATCGAATATCTGGATTTCGGCGGTGTGGGCACGAGTTTGGTCGACAGCCTGAGAAAAACCTCGTTGTTGCGCAGCGGTGCACAGTACAATGCCGACAGCATGTCGCTCGAACGAAACCGGGTTGCTTCGATCTTGCGTGATCGGGGGTACTACTATTTCCGGCCGGAGTATATCGGTTATCTGGCCGATACGTCGTTGGCTGCTCGACAGGTGGCTCTGAGGATGTGGTTGCGTCCCGGAACCCCGCCGGCCGTGCTGGTGCCCTATAAGGTGGGGCGTGTGACGGTCCGATTGATGCAACCGAATCGCGGTCCGGTCGATACACTGCACATATCCGGGATGGAGGTGATTACGCAACAGCCGATGAAGATACGGCCGAGGCTGCTGTCGAAGTCCATCAAAGTGCGCTCGGACGATCTGCTTACCGTCAAACGTCAGACCGAAACCCAGAATGCCCTGAATAGCCTCGGTATTTTCCGGTCGGTCAATATGGGGGTTACTTCGTTGGACTCGTTGAAAGGTACGGATCGGGCCGATGTGAACATATCGGCGACGTTCGACTATCCGATCGAGGCGGAATTCGAGACGAACGTGACCTCGAAGTCGAACAGCTTTCTGGGGCCGGGCATGCAGCTCACCTTGAGTAACAACAACCTGTTCCGTGGCGGCGAGGTGCTGTCGCTGCGGCTGAACGGAAATTACGAGTGGGAGACCGGTAAGAAGAATACGGACGGAGGGTCGGTGCGCCTCAATTCCTACGAATTCGGGTTGAGCGCTTCGTTGGATCTGAAACGCCTGCTGCTGCCTCGCTGGATGATTCGTCGCAATCCCTATCCGGCACGGACGTCGTTTCAGATCGGTGCCGACTTGATGAACCGTCCGAAATTTTTCCGGATGATGTCGTTCGATATTTCGACCGAGTACGACTTCCAGTCCTCGGCCAACAGCTACCATACATTGTCGCTGCTCAAGTTGGTCTACAACAACCTGCTGCATACGACAGCGTCGTTCGATCAGACGATGGCCGAAAATCCGGCCATTGCGTTGAGCTTCAAGGATCAGTTTATTCCCTCGATGAGTTACGCCTATACGTTCGATAAGATGTACGGTCCGGATCGTCTTTTCTGGAAAAATACGGTGTCGTCGGCCGGAAATCTTTTCTATCTGGCATGGGAACTCAGTGGCGACCACGGGACGAAAGAGCTTTTCGGGAACCGCTTTGCCCAGTTTGTGAAAAATGTGAGCGAACTGAAGTTCTATCAACAGGTCGGACGCAAACAGAACATGATCGCCTATCGTTTTCTGGTCGGGGTGGGATATGCATACGGAAATATGAATGTACTGCCGTACAGCGAGCAGTTCTATATCGGTGGGGCGAACAGCATACGTGCGTTTACTGTGCGTACGTTGGGACCGGGCAGCTACCGCCCGCCGGAGAGCAATCGGAACGGCTATCTGGACCAGACCGGCGACTTCAAGTTAGAGGCCAATGTCGAGTTCCGTTTTGGCCTGATGGGGCGGCTCAACGGTGCCGTATTTCTGGATGCGGGAAATATCTGGCTGCTCCGTAACGACCCGCAGCGTCCCGGAGGCGAGTTGCGTTGGAAAGGATTTTGGAATCAGATTGCCCTCGGGACGGGTGTGGGGTTGAGGTACGACATCAGCTACCTCGTGCTTCGGCTTGATCTGGGTATCGCACTGCATACGCCCTATCCGAATCCCGACAAACCGGGCTATTACAACATTTCGAATTTCCGTGACGGACTTGGTCTGCATCTGGCGATCGGTTATCCGTTCTGATGTTCGTTCCGTTTTGTGTACAAAGAGGAAATCGCTATTTTTGCGTGTTCAAAACCGAAGACAAAGAGTATGGAAACGAAATTGATAATATTCGATCTGGACGGTACGCTGCTCGACACGATCGACGATCTGGCTGCGGCGACCAATCACGCGTTGAAGTTGAACGGATTTCCGACCCACGAGCGGGCGGCCTATCGCTATTTCGTGGGCAATGGCATCACGAAGTTGGTCGAACGGGCCCTGCCCGAGGCCTCGCGCGATGAGGCGACGATCGTACACGTCCGTCAGGATTTCGTGGCCTATTATTCGGATCACAATACCGATCTGACGAAACCCTATCCCGGAATCGAGGCGTTGGTTGCCGAGTTGCAGCATCGCGGAATACGGATGGCTGTAGCTTCGAACAAGTATCAGGCGGCGACGGCCAAACTGATTGCACGGTTTTTCCCGGAAGGGACGTTCGACGTGGTGTTCGGACAGCGTGAGGGCATCGAGCCGAAACCCGATCCGACGATTGTGTTCGATATTCTGAAGCAGGTCGGGATCGCTCCGGAAGCGACGCTCTATATGGGCGATTCGAAGGTGGATATGCAGACGGCGGCCAACAGCGGCCTGCGTTCCGTCGGGATAACGTGGGGATTCCGTCCCCGTGCCGAGCTGGAGGAGCATGGAGCAACATTCATCATCGATCGGCCCGAACAGTTGCTCGATCTGTTGTAGCGTCGTCGGAAGCGGAGTGTGTCCCGTGCATTTTTTTTAGACGACGAATGAGGGATGGTAGCTGTGGGGAGATACACTGTGTGTGGTAGGGTGTTTTGTGATAACGGTGCCGGCGGGCGATGTTCCGGAAGTTTTCGTGTTTGGGAATGGCGGTGTCGGACGGCGATTTGAGAGATAGAAAAACGGAGCCGGTTAGCTGATGGAGCGATGATTCAGAGTGCTCTTTTCTGTGATTTCTATTGTTGTTAAGCCTTGTAATTGTGAAGTTCGCTTTTGCGAAGTGCTTGCTTTTGTGGAGTCGTGGGGTTCTGTGTTTACGAGGTTTACCCTCTTGTCTATTCCTTTGCTCGTGAGGCTCCTGCTTTTTGAAGTCCCTGCTCTTGTTGATTTTGTGCGTGCGTGGTAACTCCTGTGCTTGCGAAATCTCTATTCTTGAAAAGACCCTACGTCCTGAATTTTGTGAATAAATATAAGAGCGGGAGGAGTGATAAAAGTTTCACTCCTCCCGCTCTTCTTGTTGCAGAGATACCGGTATGAATCTATTTGCCGAGGGCCTTTAACAGCTTCTCGATGGCTGGTCCCGGCTTCCCTTCCTCCTCGAGCAGCGAAACGAATTTGCTGCCGATGATAGCTCCCGATGCGTTTTCGCAGGCAGAACGGAAGGTCTCGGCGTTCGATATGCCGAATCCGATCAGACAGGGATTCCGTAACCCCATCGAGTGGATGTGTCGGAAATAGGCCTGTTTCTGTTCGTCGAAACTCCGTTGGGCTCCGGTCGTAGCGGCTGACGAAACCATATAGATGAATCCGTCCGTGTGGGCATCGATTTGGCGGATGCGTTCGTCATCCGTCTCTGGGGTAATCAGCATGATGACCTTTACGTCGTACCGTTGGGCCGTTTCCCGATAGTGTTCCATGTATTCGCGGAAGGGCAGATCGGGGATAATGCAGCCGTCGATGCCGTATTCGGCACATTTGCGACAGAAGTTCTCAAATCCGAATTGCATGATCGGGTTCAGGTAGCCCATCAGAATCAACGGAATGTCGACCGTTTGACGAATCTCTTTCAACTGTTCGAAAAGCAGTTTGAGGCTCATGCCGTTGCGCAGGGCATGGGTCGCTGCACCCTGAATGACAACTCCGTCGGCCATCGGATCGCTGAACGGAATGCCGATTTCGATCATGTCGACCCCGTGGTCCTGAAGCGTGCGGATCGTTTCGGCGGTGCTGTCGAGTGTCGGGGTGCCCGCACAGAAATAGATGGAGAGAATACCCTCCTTTTTTTGTTGATGCGATTCATATCCTTAATGTTTTTTGATTTGTTCAACGAATTTGCGTACCGTATCGACCTGTTTTAGTCCCGGAGCTGACTCAAAGCGACTATTTAGATCAAAACCTATAAGGTGTTTATTGTTAATAGTTTTTAACTTGTCAATATCTTCGACTCCTATTCCGCCACTCAGCAAAAATGGGGTGTTTCCGCGATAAGTGTCGAGCAGACCCCAGTCGAATTTCTGTCCGCTACCTCCGTGTGCAGGGGTTTTTGTGTCGAAGAGAAAGTAGGTACAGCGCCCTGAATAGGGAATGGTTGCCTGAAAGTCTTCGGCCGTGGCGATTGGAAAGGCTTTGATCGTTCGCAGACCACGTGTTTCGAGCATGTGGCAAAAATCGGGTGATTCATGTCCGTGTAACTGAATGTAGTCCAGTTGAAATAGATCGGCTATCGAAAGTATCTCTTCCATGCTTTCGTTTACGAAAACTCCGACCCGTTTGACCTTTTTCGGTAGGTATTCCGGGCGTTTCGGAACGTATCGCGACGAGGCCGGATAGAAGATGAATCCCATCCAGTCGATGCCGGTCTGCTCGATGTCTCGGATGTTTTTCGAATCTCTCATGCCGCACATTTTCACGATCATAGGTCTGTTAATTTAAAGCGTTAATAAAGCTTTTGAGAGAGTCTCCCGGGGCTTCGGTTTTCATGAAATTTTCGCCGATCAGAAAACCTTTGAATCCGATGGCCCGCAACTCTTTTACGGTGTCTGGATTCGATATGCCGCTTTCAGAGATCGGGGTTGCCTCTTGGGGCATCTGCTCGATTAGTCGGAAAGAGTTCGCTACATCGGTGTGGAAAGAGCCGAGATTACGGTTGTTTACGCCGAGTATGTCGATATACTCTGAATAGTAGTCGAGCTCTGATTGATCGTGTATTTCGAGCAGCACCTCAAGTTCTAATTGATGTGCAGTTTCAGCTAACCGGAGACATTGTTCCTGAGTCAGGGCTGCGGCGATCAGCAGTACGGCATCGGCTCCGAGTGCCCGGCTCTCCACCAACTGAAACTCGTCGATCGTGAAGTCTTTCCGGAGAATCGGGAGGGTGCATGTTTGCCGGGCTGCGCGCAGGTCGTCGTCCGTGCCCCCGAAATAGGGAGTGTCGGTCAGAACGGACAGGGCGGTTGCTCCGGCCTGCTGGTAGGCACGAACGACGCTTTGTACGTCGGCGTCACGGTTGATCCACCCTTTCGACGGAGAGCGACGTTTGAATTCGGAAATAATCCCCGTCGAGGAGGAGCGCAGGGCTTCCCGCAGAGAGTGGCGTGTGGTACGCGGAGTTTCGGCTTGTCGGTAGAGGGCCTGAAGATCCGTTTCCCGTTTCCTCCGGTCGACCTCAGCTCTCTTTGTTGCGATGATCTCTTGCAAAATATCTTTCATGGTTCGGCTAACTGTTCAGTTCGATGAATTTTTTGAATGTGGCGAGGGCTTTCCCGCTCTCGAGCGACTCACGGGCTTCAGCAATACACTCGTCGATCGGTTTCTGGGGACAAATGACCTGTATGGCGAATGCCGCGTTGGCGATGACGCAGTTCTTCTGTTCGGGCAGAGCGGTGCCATCGAGTACCCGGTCGAAAATCTTCGAGGCCTCTTGGGGCGTCTCTCCGCCATATAGCGCTTGCTCCTCGATGCGGTGGAACCCCAGATCTTCGGGGGTGTACAGTTTTTCGCTGTTCGGCATGGCTACCTTGAAGTCGTCCGTAAGCGAAATCTCGTCGTATCCGTCGAGGCTGTGGACTACGGCGAACTGTGTTCCGCTCTCCTGATAGGTGTAGGTGTAGAGCCGGAGCAGCGACAGGTTGTAGACACCCAGCAGTTGGTATTTCGGAATAACGGGATTGACTAACGGCCCTAGAATATTGAAGAAGGTGCGGACACCTAACTCCTTGCGGATCGGGGCGACGGCTTTCAGCGCTTTGTTGAAGAGCGGGGCGTGCAGGTAGGCGATGTTGCACCGGTCGATCGATCGCTTCAAGGCGTCGTCGTCGGTGGTAAAACGGACGCCGTGCTGCTCCATGACGTTGCTGGCTCCGCTGACCGACGTGGCGCCGTAGTTGCCGTGTTTGACGACCGGATAGCCGGCTCCGGCTACGGTGAAACAGGCGCACGTCGATATGTTGAACGTGTTTTTGCCGTCACCGCCTGTGCCGACGATGTCGATCGGATTGAATTCGCTCAGGTCGACCCGATGGCACATTTCGAGCAGTGCCTCGCGGAAACCGATCAACTCTTCGACGGAGATGTTGCGCATCAGAAAGACCGTAATCAATGAGGCCACCTGTGCATTGTTGTATCGACCGTTCGCGATGTTCTGAAGGATATCCCGGGCCTCTTTGCGATCGAGATACCGGTGTTCGAACAGCTTATAAAGAATCTGTTTCATGGTGTTTCATGCGGTTTAGCGATGGTTGATAAAGTTTTCGACGACTCTTTTTCCCTGAGGGGTGAGAATCGACTCGGGGTGAAATTGGCCTCCGTGTACGTCGTACGTTTTGTGGCGCAGGGCCATGATGCGACCCTCTTCGTCCTCTGCCGTGACCGTGAGGCAATCGGGCAGACTGCTGCGGCGTACAACCCACGAGTGGTACCGTCCGACCATCAATGTCTGCTCCAAGCCATCGAAAATGTAGTCGTGTGCGACGAGCTTGACCGGGGTCTGGACTCCGTGGTAGACCTCGGACAGGTTTTCGAGCGAAGCCCCGAAGGCTTCACCGATGGCCTGTTCGCCGAGGCAGACGCCGAGAATGCTTTTATGAGGGGCATACCGACGGATTAGTGGGAGTAGGATACCGGCCTCTTCGGGAATTCCCGGTCCGGGCGAGAGGATGATCTTGTCGAAACGTTCCACCTCGTCGAGTGTAATCCGGTCGTTGCGGTAAACTTCCGTGGAGACTCCTGTCTCTTTGAGGATATGCAGTAAATTGTATGTGAACGAGTCGTAATTGTCGAATAATAGAACTTTCATGGCTTTAGTTTTTAAGGGTGACGGCCATGTCGATCGCTTTTTTCAGAGCGCCGAGCTTGTTGTTGACCTCCTGTAATTCGTTTTCCGGAATGCTGTGTGCGACGATTCCCGCACCGGCCTGATACCAAAGCTCGTTGTTGCGGCTGACGAACGTACGGATCGTTATGGCTTGGGTCAGGTTGCCGTTGAGTCCGATGAAACCGATGCAGCCGCCGTAGGCTCCCCGGTTGTGCGGCTCGATCTCCGAGATCAGCTGCATGGCCCGTACCTTCGGGGCTCCGCTCAGCGTGCCGGCAGGGAAGGTGTCGACGAACGTTTTGATCGGATTGCTCCCCGGTTCGATCTCTCCGCTGACCCGCGACACGAGATGTATGACGTGGCTGTAATACTGGGGCTCCATGTAGAATTCGACCTTTACGTTTCGGGCGTTCCGGCTCAGATCGTTTCGGGCCAGATCGACCAGCATGACGTGTTCCGCATTCTCTTTCGGGTCGTGCAGCAACTTTTCGGTCAGCTGTTTGTCTTTTACGGCATCTCCCGTTCTGCGGGTGGTACCGGCGATCGGGTCGATGCTGGCGATGCCGTCGGTAATTTTACAGTGTGTTTCGGGCGATGAGCCGAAGATGCGGATACCTCCGAAGTCGAAGTAGAAGAGATAGGGCGACGGGTTGATGCTGCGCAGAGCCCGGTATACCTTAAAATCGTCGCCTGCAAAGGGTTGAACGAAGCGTCGGGAGAGGACAATCTGAAATACGTCGCCCCGCAGGCAGTGGGCTACCCCTTTGCGAACGAACTCCCGATACTCTTCGTCCGTAATCGTGCTGTACTCTTCGCCACGCAGCGAAAAGTCGTACGAGGCGAAATTTCGGTTGTTGATCAGGCTTTCGAGTTCGTGCAGGTGGGCGTGTTCGTCCGGCTCATGCAGCTCGATCAGGGTCAACTCGTTCTTGAAGTGGTTGAAGATGATCAGGTATTTGTAGAGGATGTAGGTCATGTCCGGAGCGTCGTTGCGTTCGTCGTGGCTCTCCATGACCGGAATCTCCTCAAAGTATCGGATTGCATCGAACGCCGTGTATCCGAAGAGTCCGCAACGGTCGGCATATTTTCCTTCGACGTGGAACCTTCCGAGAAATTCGTTCAGGGCGTCGATCGCATTGTACTCCCGGGTCAGTTTTTTGTGTTCGACGGAGCGGTCGGGCAGGTGGCTCGTGCAGACTCCGGCATTGATCTCGAATCGGGCCAACGGACACAGGGCAATGTAGGAGAGGGAGTTCTCTCCGGCGTGGAAATCGGAGCTCTCCAAGAGGGCCGATTGCGGGTAGACGTCCCGCGTCTTCAGAAAGATGCTCACCGGAGTGTGCAGGTCTCCGAGCACCTGTTTGCTGGTGGTTTTATATGCGAATGTTTTCATGACATGTGACGAATATAGGTTTCGATATCTTTGTCGCCCCGACCAGAAACGGTCAGTACGACGACGTCGTTCGGTTTGAAGGGTATTTTGGAGAGGGCGCCTAAAGCGTGGGCCGATTCGAGAGCCGGAATGATCCCCTCGAGGCGGGTCAGTTCGAAGGCGGCCTTCAAGGCTTCATCGTCGTTTATGGCGAGGACACGCGCCCGTTTCTCTTTGGCCATGTTGGCGTGTATCGGACCGATGCCCGGATAATCTAATCCGGCCGAGATGGAGTAGGGTTCTTCGATTTGGCCGTCCTCGTTCTGCATGACCAGCGTACGTGATCCGTGAATGATTCCCACGCGGCCCAACTGGATGGTGGCTGCCGATCGGCCCGAGGTGATGCCCTCACCGCCGGCTTCGGCCAGAACGATCTTGACCCGGTCGTCGTCTACGTAGTGGTATACGGTTCCCGCCGCATTGCTTCCGCCTCCGACGCAGGCGATCAAGTAGTCCGGATAGTCGCGGCCCTCCTTCTCGAGGATCTGGCTGCGGATCTCCTTGCTGATAACCGATTGCAGTCGGGCTACGATGTCGGGATAGGGGTGTGGGCCGACGGTCGATCCGATGATGTAGTGGGTGTCGGACGGATGGCAGCACCAGTCGCGGATCGCTTCGTTCGTCGCATCCTTGAGGGTCATGTTACCCGAGGTTACCGGCCGTACCTCAGCACCCAGCATCCGCATCTTCTGGACATTCGTGTACTGGCGTTCGACGTCGGTCTTGCCCATGTAGACGATGCACTCCATGTTTTTCATGGCGCAGACGGTAGCCGTGGCCACTCCATGCTGGCCGGCACCCGTTTCGGCGATGATCCGGCTCTTGCCCATCCGCTGGGCGATCAGGATCTGGCCGATCGTATTGTTGATTTTGTGGGCTCCCGTGTGGTTCAGATCTTCCCGTTTGAGGTAGATTTTGCATCCGTAGCGTTCGGAGAGCCGGGGGGCAAAGTAGAGCGGAGACGGGCGTCCCGCATAGTCGTTGAGCAGAAGGTTAAACTCCTTCTGGAACGATTCGCTCTCCATGATGGGCAGGTAGTTTTCGCGAAGCTCTTCGACACATTTGTGAAGAATCTCCGGAATGAAGGCTCCTCCGAAGGGGCCGTAGTAACCATTTTCGTCTACTTGAAATGTTTTTTTCATCGGTATGAGTTTTTTTGAATTTGAAATTACGGTTAACGAAAAA
>URBJ01000013.1 GCA_900546005.1 uncultured Alistipes sp.
GTAAAGTAGAAAACGGCATGCCAATGCGGACTGGTTGAACCGGGATCGTCTGCCAGTTGCTGCAGATTAGGCCTCATGTAGTTCAACCATTTTTCCGGTTATGAACCGAACCGATTCTTTCGAAAAACACGAACGGAAGCCCCTGATCCTTTTTGTTCAGGAAAGCTTCCGTTCGGTTTATCGGATTGGATTCGGCTTATTTGACGAGCCTGCGCAAGAATCGGGAGGTGGCAACGGCATCGTTGGCTTGAATCAGCTCTTCGATCTCTGTGTAGTACTCCTCGACGATCTCTTCGTACTTCTTTACCCAGTAAAGACTTTCGGAAATGGCGTCGATGGCATCTTCACGATAGGGATATTGGTCCATCGACAACCAACCCTTATAGTTTGTTCTCTTCAGCCAGAAGAGAAGTTCTACGTAGGTCGTCATATGTACGCTGCTGACGATCATGTCATCATCCCAACTTCCGTGGTTGTCGTTGAAGTGCATGTGGAAAAGCATGTCGCCGGCTCTTTGGGCCAGAACAACGGCCTCTGCTACATTTTCTCCGGCAACGAAGCTGTGTCCCGTGTCGATGGTAACACCGACATTGGCACATCCGGTCTCTTTCGCAGCCAAGATCGTATCGGCCATACGGGCATGGTATGAGAAGTTGCGTGGCTCTTTGGGCTTGTATTCCAATGCAAAACGTAACGTGGGGAATTCAAGTGCGAGTTTTTGTATGGCATCGGTCATCCATTGCCGTTCCTGATCGTAGTCGGCAGTCAGCTGGTAGTCGTAACCATCCTGAGCCATCCACAGGTTCATGATCTTGCAATCGATCTCCAAGGCGATTTCGCACATGCTGCGCAGGTAGTCGATCGCCTTTTTCCGGATGGCAGGATTGGTATTGGAGATACAGCCTTTCCCGTAGTCTTTGTCGGTAAAGGTGTCCGGAATAATTGAGGCACAGCTCAGTCCGTAGCCTTCGAGCCGTTTTTTCATATCTTTGACGTTGTCCGGCCGGATATCCCATGTGCCGACCAGCTCGACGCCTTTGATGTAGGGCATTCTCTTTGCGGCCATGTCCAACATCTCTTCCGAGGAAGGGTTGTCCTTATAGCCTTTACAGAATCGGTCGCAGGTATTTCCCAAATTACCCAAGATGATCGAATATTTGTTGTCCATTGGTTAGAAGGTTTTAGATTATAAAAATTCGAGATTAATAGGTCGTATTGAAATTCACTATGCCGGAGGCATTGTTTGTCAGGGTGTCGATACATTTTTCGACATCGGTCGGCCGGATGACGACATTGGCGAGATCGCCTTCCGAGAAGGCGTACATGTATTCGATGAAGATCTCTTCGCGGGCGAGGATATCGAGTATCGAGGAGAGGGCTCCGGGTTTGTTGGCACAACTGAGACAGACGACATCGGTCAGCATGACGGCGAACCCGGCTTCACGCAACGCCTCTTTGGCGGCATTCACGTCGGAGACAATCATGCGCAGTATACCGAAATCGGTCGCATCGGCCAGACTGAAAGCGTTCATGTTGATGCCTTTTTTCCCCAAGATTCGGGCGACGTCGTTGATCCGACCCGTTTTGTTTTCGATGAAAACAGATAATTGCTTTATGGTCATAGGTCTTACGTTTTAGGTTCGGTTATTTAAGGACACGTTTGTCGATTACGCGTTGACTTTTGCCTTCGCTGCGTTCGATGCTGTGGGGCTCCATCAGGCGGATTTCGGCGCTGATACCCAATACGCTGTGCAGTCGGTTGGCAATCCGTTTGCGGAGCTCCATCATGCGTCCGACCTCGTCGGAGTAGTAGTTCTCACGAACTTCGACCTGAACTTCGAGGGTGTCCAGATTGTTCACCCGATCGACAATCAGGCGGTAGTGGGGCTCGAATTCGGGCAGTTCCAGTACGACGCTTTCCACCTGTGAGGGGAATATGTTGACGCCTCGTATGATGAGCATGTCGTCGCTTCGTCCGACGATACGGCTCATCCGGACACAGGTCCGTCCACAGTCGCAGGGTTCGTAATTCAAAGAGCAGAGGTCCTTTGTCCGGTAACGCAGCAGAGGCATTCCCTCTTTGGTCAGGGTCGTAAAGACTAACTCTCCCTGTTCTCCGGCGGGTAGCGGTTCCAACGTGTCGGGTGAGATGATTTCCGGGAAGAAGTGGTCTTCAACGATGTGCGAACCCGATTTGCATTCGCATTCGTAGGAGACACCCGGCCCCATAATCTCGCTCAATCCGTATATATTATACGCATTTACGCCCATTTTCGTTTCGATCTCGCGGCGCATGTTTTCGGTCCAAGGCTCTCCGCCGAGGATGCAGGTTCTCAGCTTGAACTCCTCGCGGGGGATTCCCGATTTGAGGATCTGTTCGGTCAAATAGAGTGCGTAGGAGGGGGTACAGGCCAGAGCGGTCGAACCGCAGTCGTGCATCAGTTGGATGTGCTTTGCGGTGTTACCCGTAGACATGGGAATAACCGTTGCGCCGAGGTGTTCGACTCCGTAGTGGAGACCGAGCCCTCCGGTGAACAGGCCGTATCCGTAGGCAACGGTGAACATGTCGTTTCGGTCCGTGCCGAAGGCGTTCAGGCAGCGGGCGATCGATTCGGACCATACCGACAGGTCGCGGTGGGTGTAACCTACGACGGTCGGTTTCCCGGTCGTACCCGACGAGGCATGCAGGCGGACGATCTCCGACAGCGGTGCAGCCAGCATCCCGAAAGGATAGTTGTCACGAAGGTCCTGTTTGGTCGTGAACGGCAGCTTGACGATGTCGTCGATCGTGTTGATGTCGTCGGGGGTCAGATCGATCTCCTGCATTTTGTTGCGGTAGAACGGGGTGTTATGGTACACGTAGTGGACCAGCTTTTTGAGCCGTACACTCTGCAGGTTCCGCATTTCGTCACGACTCATGCACTCTTTTGTTTTATTCCAGATCATGTTTTAAGTTTCGTTTTGGGTATCGAGGATAATCAGATTATTTTTTCGCTATCGGATGGTCGGCATGAAAAGCCTTGAGCCGTTTCTCCATGATATCGAAAAGCTCTTCGGTCATACGGGACGAGCAGGCGCGGATTCCTTCCTGTTCGCTACCTGTCGTATTGAGCGTAATCGAACTGATTCCGTAGAAGAGCAGTTCGCGCATCAATTCGCCGGAGGTCATGCCCGGATATCCGATCGTGAAGAAGAATCCGTCACCGATCGGTTCGGTTACATCGTGGTCATATACGACATAGAATCCGTTTTCACGGAATAGCCGTTTCATGCGGTTGGCACGGCGACCGTACTCTTTGGTCTCTTCGACGAAGTTGATTTTGCCGTCACAGGCCGCCTTGTACATGGCAGCCAGTCCGAACTGCACCGAATGGGTGGCTCCGGAGGTGATCATGTACAGGATGGAGCTGACGAAGGTAATTCCGAAGAGGCCGGCACCCGAATAACGTTCGGCCAATGCCGGGTATTTTCTGTTGAACAGCTTGTCGGAGACGCAGGCAACGGCCATACGCTGTCCGGCATAACTGAAGATTTTCGAGGCGGAGAGCATCAGGATGTAGTTGTCCGTATATCGGGCGACGGTAGCCTGATAGGGTGGAGCGAACGGGTGTCCCAGATCGCGTCGGAAGTCCATGGCGAAATAGGCTAAATCTTCAAGGACGATCGTGTCGTATTTCGTTGCCAGTTCACCGATAATCTTCAGCTCCTCCTCTTCGAGGCAGGTCCAGGCCGGATTGTTCGGGTTCGAATAGACGATCGCGCAGATGTTACCCTTACTGAGATACTCTTCCAGCTTGTTGCGCAGGGCGGCTCCCCGATAGGCGAATACGTCGAACTGTTCGAACGGAACTCCCAGAATCTTCAGTTGTGATTTTTGGATGGGGAAGCCCGGATCGATGAACAGTACGGTATCCTTGCCCGGGGTGCATTGGCTGGTGATGATAAACGAGCCGAACGAACCGGCAACCGATCCGGTCGTCGGGATACACCCTTCGGGCGATATGTCGATATTGATAAAAGCCTTGATAAATCGGGAGGTTTGCTCCTTGAGTTCGGGGACTCCTTCGGCTGCCGGATATATGGCGGCGATTCCGGTATCCAAGGCGGCTTTTTCGGCATCGAGTCCGATTTTGCAAGGGCTCAGTCCCGGTACGCCCTGATCCATCCGGATAAAGGGGATTCCGGTGCGCTGTTCGAGGGCCGAAGCGAGCAGCGAAGCCTGTCCGATCGTAGCTTTGGCCAGATCGGTAATTTTCAACTCGTCGACGATTGACTGGACGAGTTGAGGATCAAATACACAATGTTGCATGTTGTCAGTCTCTTGCTCTGTTTTACTTCGGTTACTGTTTCATCTTCTGGTCGATGATACTCTTGGCAGCTTCGCGACCGCATCTGAGTGCGGTGATGTTGGCCTCGACGATCTCTTGCCCTTTGCGCCCGAACACGCGTCGGATTCCCTCTTCGAACTTTTCGATTCCGATGTGCAACAGGTCCGATGCGGCTCCGAGCAGCACCATGTTCGACGAGCGGGGAGCTCCGCACTCTTTCGCCAGTTTCTCAACATCGAGCAGCACCACGTGCGGCAGACGGTTCAGCTCTTCGATCAGTTTTTCGGGATCGGGATAGTTCGGGATGTTGATGAAGGGTACCGAGTGGGTTACGACCCAGCCTTTTTCCGAGAGGTAGGGCAGGTAGCGCAGCGCCTCCATCGGTTCGAGCGAAAGAATCAGGTCGGCGGTTCCGTAGGGGATGAGGTCCGACCGGATCGGATCGGACGATAGACGCAGGTTAGACTGTACGTCGCCGCCCCGTTGGCTCATGCCGTGTACTTCGGCTTGTTTGATGTGCAGACCTTCGTCGAGGGCGGCTTCGCCGATGATCGTCGCGATGGAGAGGATGCCTTGTCCTCCCACGCCGGATAGTATGATATCTGATTTCATTGTGCTTTTCAGGATTTGGATGATTCGTTTTTGAGTTTGGCCTGATGGTGCCGTTTCAGGGTCTGGATACACTCCCTGCGCGGGATGATGACCGACACGCCCCTGTAATTGATCTCTTCGCGGAGAATGGCGGCGATCTCTTCCATGTTTTTCGGCAGCGGAACCACTACACGGATGTGTTCGGGCTCAACGCCGACACCCTGACAGATCGACTCTAACCGGTTGGTACCTGCCGAGTCCTGTCCTCCGGTCATTGCCGTGGTCAGGTTGTCCGAAATAACGATGGTGATGTTGGCTTTTGCATTGACGGCATCGAGCAGGCCGGTGATTCCCGAGTGGGTAAAGGTCGAATCTCCGATTACGGCTATGGCTGGCCACAACCCGGCATCGGCAGCACCCTTGGCCATGGTGATCGAGGCTCCCATGTCGACGCAGGTGTGGATGGCGCGGAAAGGCGGCAGTGCCCCCAACGTATAACATCCAATATCACCGAAGACTTTGTAGTCCTTGTATTCGCGGATGACCCGGTTCAGCGTTTCGTACATGTCGCGGTGTCCGCATCCGTTGCAGAGTGCAGGAGGCCGGGGTACGACATATTCACATGGAGCCATGCTCTTCAATGCCGGAAGTCCGAGAGCGGCTCTGACATTGTCCGGGGTCAATTCTCCGGTACGGGGAGCCTCTCCGGTGAGTCGGCCGGTGATCCGGCACGTAATCGGGAGAATACCGCGAACCTGCTCTTCGACAAAGGGCTGTCCGTCTTCCAGAACCAGAATCTCTTCGCACGTTTCGGCCATGCGGCGAATCAGGTTTTTCGGGAGCGGATACTGCGAGATCTTCAGTACAGGGAAGTCGCATCCTTCCGGAAACTGTTCCATCAGGTAGTTGTATGCGATGCCGCAGGCGATAACCCCTCTTTTCCGGTTCGGACCGTCGGTATAGCTGTTGAATGACGAGGTTTCGGCCAGTTGTTCCAGCGCGGGTTGTTGTTCGATGACGGTGATGTACCGTTTGCGGGCGATGGCAGGGAGCAGGACCCAACCGGCCGTAGGATCCGGAAACTTCATCGGATTCTGTTCGCGGGCGGCTTTTGTGTGAACGACGGCGCGCGAGTGGGCCATGCGGGTGGTTACACGCATCAGTACCGGCAGCTTGAACTCTTCCGAAAGGTCGAACGCGTACCGGATCATGTCGTAAGCCTCCTGTTGCGAAGAGGGCTCGAAGATTGGAGCGAGGGCGAATTTTCCGTAAAAGCGCGAATCCTGTTCGTTTTGCGAGGAGTGCATGGTCGGGTCGTCGGCCACCAGAACGACCAGTCCGCCGTTCGTTCCGGTAATGGCGGAGTTGACGAACGCATCAGCAGCGACGTTGAGGCCCACGTGTTTCATGCAGACAAGGGCCCGTTTCCCGACATAGGATACGCCCAAAGCGGCCTCCATAGCGGTTTTTTCATTGGTACACCACCGGCTGTATACACCGCGTTCGATGGCGAGTTCCGATTGTTGGATATATTCGGTAATTTCAGTTGACGGAGTTCCGGGATAGGCGTATACGCCGGACAGACCGGCGTGTAGTGCCCCTAAGGCAATGGCCTGATCTCCCAAAAGCAATAATTTTTCTTCCATGAAGTAATTTATAAGTTAGATTAATCTATTCGAGTGAGAAGCGGTCGGCATCCTGCAGAGCCGGAAAGTTTTTGCGGAAGTCGCGCAGAGCGTCTGCATCGAGTTCGGCGGAGAGTAGCGCCTCCTTGCCGGGTTCGACATCCGCAAGGGTCTGGCCCTTGAAGTCGAGCAGGGCCGACTTGCCGCAGTAGGAGCAATTCGGATCGGTTCCGGTGCGGTTGATGCCGGCGACGTAGCAGAGGTTTTCGATGGCCCGGGCCCGCAGCAGGGCGCTCCATGCGTCGACACGCGGAGTAGGCCAGTTAGCGGTGTAGAGGGCCAGATCGTAGTCGTTTCTGTTTCGGCTCCAGACCGGGAAACGCAGGTCGTAGCAGATCTGCAGCAGGATTCTCCATCCTTTGTATTCGACGATGACCCGTTTGTCTCCGGCCGTGAACTCCTTGTGTTCGCCGCCGTAGGTGAACAGGTGACGTTTGTCGTATTGGGAGACCGATCCGTCTGGTTTTACAAAGTAGAAACGGTTGAAATAGTTTCCGTTTTCCTCAACGGCGACGCTGCCTGCCAGTGCACAGTCGGTCTTTTGGGCGATCCGTTTCATCCACGGGAGGGTTTCGCCCCCGAGCGGTTCAGCAGCAAGACGCGGTTGGGTGCAGAATCCCGTCGAGAACATCTCGGGCAGCACGATCAGGTCTGCGGAGCCGGCTTCGGCTATTTTTTGTTCGAATTGCGCGCGGTTCCCTGTCGGATCGTTCCATAAAAGATCTGTTTGTATAAGAGTGATTTTCATGATTGTTTACGTAATAACAAACAAAGATAATATTTTATCCTGTAAATACCATAAATTCATCGAATCGGTTCTCCTTTGAGGTGCATAACGGTTCCGGATTGACGAAAAAAGCGGATCCCGAAGAGTCGGGATCCGCTTAGGAGGGTATGAATTATAAAAAATCAGTTTCTGAGTTTGCGCAGATCGTCGGTCGAGATCTGCGTGAAATTGTCGATCAGCAGGTCGTAATCGGAGAGGGCGCTGCGATCGAAGGTCGAAGCTATGGCGACTACGGCACAACCGGCACGACGGGCAGCCTCGATGCCGACCGGTGCATCCTCCGCGACGATACACTCCGCGGGGTCGAGTCCCAGTTTCTTTGCGGCGAGCAGGTAGACTTCCGGATCGGGTTTTCCGTGCGTAATCATGTCTCCGTTGGCAATGGCATCGAAATAGGGGGTGATGCCGCATTTCGAGAGGACGAAGTTCACGTTGGGTGTATTTCCCGACGATCCGACAGCGGTTTTGAATCCTTCGCTTTTAAGCGACTTGAGAAAATCGACCAAGCCTGGAGCCGGAGCGATTGTCCGTTCGAAAATCTCGCGATAGATCTCCTCTTTTTCGGCTGCAATTTTGTGCCAGTCCACTTTCTTGATCACCTCGGGCATCAATCTTTCCAGAATCTGGTCGTTGGTCATCCCAAACGTGGGCATGAATCGTTCCCGGCTGAAGGGTACGCCGTATTTTCGGCAGATGACAGCAAAAGCCTCGATATGCGCATCTCGGTTGTCGACCAGTACGCCGTCCATGTCGAATATTACACCTCGGATCATAACACTTCTCTTTACTTTTAAAATTCGCCGCAAATATACGCTATTTTCTTGCAGTTTCGACTTTTGTATGGTTTCCTTTTGCAGCGATGAGGAACGTACCGAAAATTTCGTATCTTTGCCCCTAATCATATCTATTTCGGGAACATGAAAAAAGCCGTTTTGTTTTTGGTCGGGATGCTGATTTTGGCCGTAGGGGCGCAGGCCCAGAGCCAGACGGAAAAGTCGACCAGCATCGTTACGATCGGAGGTGAAGGTTATTATGTCCATACAGTCCGGCCCGGAGATACGTTCTACTCGTTGTGTAAGGTCTATTCGACCGATGAAGCGACGATCCGCCGGTTCAATCCGCACGTTGATGACGGATTGAAGACGGGTCAGGTGTTGAAGATTCCAGTGGTGAAGGAGGAGGTCAAGCCCTTGTCCGACCGGAAAAAACGCCGCTTGTTCGATGTGCACACGGTCAATCGGGGCGAGACGGCCTATTCCATTGCCAAACGATACGGCGTGGGACTCGATGTGCTGTTGGAGGACAACGAAGGGTTCGATCCGGCCCATCTTTCCATCGGACAGCAGATCAATATCCGCAAGACCAGTCAGGGAACCAGTGATTCACTGCGGATCGGGGAGCAGATCGAGACCTATACCGATGCGTTGAATCAGGTTTCGGATCGCTTCGTACACCATATCGTTGCCCGCGGAGAGACACTCTATTCGTTGGGTAAGCAGTATGGCATTCCGGTCGATTCGATTGTCCGGTATAACGATTCGGCGCTAAAGGAGGGTTTGAAGCAGGGAAGTATATTGCGCTTGCCGGTCAAACGGAGCGGTACGGTTACCCAAACAGCAGCTGCGGATACGACAACGGCACCTCACACCCTGCCCGTAGTGTCGACCGGAAACGAAACGGTCAAGGCGATCGATATAACGGCTCCGATGCGTGTGGCGGTATTGCTGCCCATGCGGGTCAACGGATCTTCCGGCAGGCAGTTCTTGGAGTTCTATCAAGGGGTGTTGCTGGCGCTCGAGGAGTTGAAGTCGGATGGCATTTCGACGCAGGTCGATCTGTTCAATACGGCCCGGTCGGTTACCGAGGTCGAATCGTTGTTGCAACGACCGGAGCTGCAGCAGGCCGATCTGATCATAGGTCCGGTTTATGACGAGTGCTTCCCTCCCGTAGCCGCCTTTGCAGCCGAACGGGGAATTCCTGTGGTCTCACCGTTGGCGGAGCTCCGCAGTGCAGACAATTCGTTGCTGTTTCAGGTTGCTCCGACGGCTTCGTCGAAGTACGACAAGTTGAAGGATGATCTGTCCGATGCACGTCATGTGATTGTCATATCGTCGGCCCGCAACGATGCCGAATTTGTTTCCGAAATCACGCCGTTCATACCCAAATCGGCCAAGCGGATCGACTATGTGCGGAACATGAGTACGATGACGCTTGCCGATCAGCTCAGCTTCGAGAAAGACAACGTGATTGTGGTGTTGTCTGAGGATGAGACGACGAGCGAATCGATACTGGCCTATATCGGATCGATTTGCAGCGGCATGGCGGCAAAAGAGGGGAAAGAGCCTGTGGTTCGGGTGATCTCCAGTTCCCGTTGGGCCCGTTTCCGGAATACCGACAAGGATCTGTTCTTTAAGATGAACCTGCGATATGTGACCTCATACCATGCCGATCGGAACAACGAGCGGGTACTCAATTTCGACAATCGCTATATTTCAGCCTTTGGGTCGTTGCCCAGCCTCTACTCCTATCGGGGTTATGATGTAGCCAAACTATTTGTCGGGAAGTTGAAGCTGCACGGAGCGGAGTTCATCTCCTATTTGAATGATGCCGATCTGCCGTTGTTGCAGACTCCGTACCGATTTGAACAGCAGCAGCCCGGACACCGCTACGAGAATCGGGAGTGGGCTTTGGTTTGCTACAACGGAAACTATACGATCGAAGTGAAGTGAGAACGCACCGATCGATTTTCCGGACAAGACGGTCGGTAGCGGGCAATTCGATGATATGGGGAGTCTCCGCAGTTCAGGGGGAGGATAATGTGAGCCGGATGCGTATTGCCCTTGTTTATGGAGATGACAGAAGGACGGAGGTGGTCGAAATTTGATGCCATGAAGAGAGGCCGGAATCCGTGTGGTGTGCTCTCTGGAAATGCAAACGGATGAAAAGAGACAAGCAATCGACAAAAACGGATCGTCCCCATTGCGGGTAAGGATGGAACAGATTGAGAGATAATCCGATACGTTTTAGTTATACAGAAAAGAGGCAATAGGTTGATATAGGTGTTCCATCTGTTTTGTCTATTCCCGTGTTTTTAGGAGTGTGTATAATAAAAAAAGAGGACTCGTATTAACGAGTCCTCTTTTTAGATATGAGATCTTCTATTTTTCGATCAATTCGACACTCCGGCGGATAAAGTTGGTCAGGTTTTCACCCTTCAACATGCTGTTCGACAGCAGCGCCAGATCGATAATCTGTTTCACTAATTTATTCTCTTTGCCGATCTCGGTGAGCCGTTGGTTACGCTGTTGGAGCAGACCGTCCAGCTTCTCTTTGATCTGGGTACGTTGATCCTTCTCCTCCTGCGTCAACTCTTCCTCTTTTTTGCCCTTGATCAGCTCTTCGAGGTTGTGTTGTTCGGCGGTTGCGGCATCGATCTTCTTGGTCATCGTCCTCAACTTGTCTCCGTAGCTCTTCTCAACCTCTCCGAGTATCTCTGCGATCAGCGGATGGTTGCCGTTGATGACTACATTGAAGTTGTCCGGCATCTGTCCGTAGAACTGCATTCCGGCACCGCCCATGGCTGCCATGTCTTTCATACGACGCATGAATTCGTTCTGCGTGATGACTACCGGCATCTCGGACTCATCCATCGCTTCGAAGGATACCATATAGTGAACCTTCTCTTCGGCCGGAAGCTGAGCTTCGAATACGGGACGCAACAGCTGTTGCTGAGCCGAGCTGAGGGCCATCTTCAACGGAGTATCCTTTTCGATCAGCTTTTCGATCACATCCGAGTCGACCCGGACGAAACGGGTACCCTGATTCTTGTTTTCGAACCAGCCGATGAAGTGGGTATCCAGCTGGCCGTCCATAACCAATACGTCGTACCCTTTCTGACGGGCAGCGCTGACAAAGGAGTTCTGGGCAACCGGATCATTCGTGTAGAGGTAGATCACGTTTTTGTTTTTGTCGGTTTGGTTCTCCTTGACTAATGCAGCATACTCCGAAAGCGTGAAGTACTTACCCTCTGTATTTTTCAGCAAGGTGAAATCCGTAGCTTTTTCGGCGAATTTCTCGTCGGTGATGATTCCGTACTGAATGAAGATCTTCAGGTCATCCCACTTTTTCTCATACTCGTCCCGATGTTGGGTGAAGAGTTCGTTCAGTCGGTCGGCAACCTTTCGGGTGATGTATCCCGAGATTTTCTTGACGTTCGAATCGCTTTGCAGGTAGCTTCTCGATACGTTAAGCGGAATATCCGGAGAGTCGATTACACCGTGCAGCAGCGTCAGGAACTCCGGTACGATGCCCTCGACCGAGTCGGTGACGAAGACCTGATTGCAATAGAGCTGTATCTTGTTCTTCTGTATTTCGAAGTTGTTCCGAATCTTCGGGAAGTAGAGAATACCGGTCAGATTGAACGGGTAGTCGATGTTGAGGTGGATGTAGAAGAGCGGATCTTCGGACATCGGGTAGAGGGAGCGGTAAAACTCCATGTACTCTTTGTCGGTGAGGTCGGCCGGTTTCTTTGTCCACAGCGGCTCTGCGGCATTGACGATATCATCCTGATCGGTGTCGACGTATTTACCGTCTTTCCACTCCTGTTTCTTGCCGAAGGCGATCGGAATGGGCAGGAAACGGCAATATTTGTCGAGGATCGTTCTGATCCGCGATTTGTCGGCAAACTCTTTGGCATCTTCGCTCAAGTGGAGGATGATGTCCGTACCGCGTTTACGTTCAGTTGCGGCCTCTTCCATCGTGTATTCGGGAGATCCGTCGCACGACCAATGCATCGTCTTCGACCCTTCGCGGTAGGAACGGGTTATGATCTCCACTTTGTCCGAGACCATGAAAGCCGAGTAGAAACCCAGACCGAAGTGTCCGATGATCGCTTGGTTCTTATACTTTTCGAGGAACTCTTCGGCACCCGAGAAGGCGATCTGGTTGATGTATTTGTCGATCTCTTCGGCGGTCATGCCGATACCCGAATCGGAGACGGTCAAGATCCGTTTTTCGGGATCCAGCGAGACGTGTACGGTCAGGTCGCCCAATTCACCTTTGAATTCGCCGATCGACGAAAGGGTTTTGATCTTCTGGGTGGCATCTACCGCATTCGAAACCAATTCACGCAGAAATATTTCGTGATCCGAGTAGAGAAACTTTTTTATGACTGGAAAGATGTTCTCTGTCGTAACGCCAATTTTTCCGTTTTGCATAGCTTTATATTTTTTAGTTTGATTTTCCACAGCTACGCTCAAACAATTTGTGTGCCATTGCTCTCGGCGTGACACTTTGTCACGAAACTTGCGCACGCGACTGACAAATCAGACCGGATCCACGAAGCGTGACAGAGAAAAGCTCATAATTCGATCCTTAAACGGACCATGTGCCGGCATTCGATGCCGTTTTCGAATATGGGTTCGGGGTAGTTGCGCCGAAAGAAGTCCCGGTCGATGCCGTCGATCTCGAAACCACACTTTTGATAGAAGGCCAATTGACCGGTTCCGGCGTTGGCTGTACCCACTTCGAGTACCGTGCACCGCTCCAAACGGCTTTTGTGTTTTGCGTATTCGATGAGGCTTTTACCGATGCCTTGATGTTGGAAATCGGCATGTACTGCCAGATTGACTACCTCCATCGTAAAGGGCCGGGTACGCAGCAGTACGCATACTCCGACGAGCCGATCGTCCGAATCGTAGGCGCCATAACACTTTCCCCGTCGGGTATAGTCATCGACGGCATCTCGGGACGGGTCGGCCTCGGTCAGCAAGTCATAGGGTAACTCTTCGACGGAAGGAATTTCGCGAATATCCATGAATAGAGGATAAAATGGGGGGCAAAGTTAGAAATAGGGTTCCATCAATTTCAGGAACCACTCGGGTGCACGACAAGCGCGTCTCGTGTCGCTGTGCATGAAGGCGAGGGTCACCGATCCGGTATTGATTTTGTCGCCGTTCTCGCGGAATACTTCATAGTCGAAGCGCATACGGACCTTGGGCATTTCCGCCAGCGAAACCCGAACCGTCAGCAGATCGTCGTCATAGGCCGGGGCTATGTGTCGGCTCTGCACCTCAATCACAGGGAGCATGATGCCGTGTTTTTCCATGTCGTTGTAGGTGGTTCCGAACTCCCGCAGCATTTCGGTCCGGGCCGTTTCGTAGTATCGGATGTAGTTCGAGTGGTGAACGATTCCCATGCAGTCGGTTTCGTAGTATCTGACCCGAATTTTAATGTCTCTGCTAATCATGATAAGATGTGTTTCAGGTAAAAATTCGGGAGCACTCGGCTGGGTGCTCCCGAAACGTATCGTATATGTTTCCGATTCTGTTATTCGCCTCTGCTGTAATTGGGAGCTTCGCGCGTGATACTTACGTCGTGCGGATGGCTCTCTAACATACCCGAATTGGTAATCCGGATAAAACGAGCCTTTTTGAGGGCCTTGAGGTCAGGTGCTCCGCAGTATCCCATTCCGGCTCTCAGACCGCCGACCATTTGATAAATGACTTCAGCCAATGTCCCTTTGTAGGGAACGCGGGCAGCGATACCTTCGGGAACCAGTTTCTTGATATCGTCCTCCATGTCTTGGAAGTAACGGTCTTTCGACCCGTGTTGCATGGCTTCGAGGGAACCCATGCCCCGATATGCTTTGAACTTACGTCCGTTGTAGATGATCGTCTCTCCGGGAGACTCTTCCACACCGGCCAAGAGCGATCCGGCCATTACGGCATCGGCTCCTGCGGCCAGTGCTTTGACAATGTCGCCCGAGTAGCGCAAACCACCGTCACCGATTACTGGGACACCCGAACCTTCGATCGTTTTGGCTACGTCGTAGATGGCAGAGAGCTGAGGTACGCCCACTCCTGCGATTACACGGGTCGTACAGATCGATCCCGGACCGATACCCACTTTTACACCGTCGGCACCGGCATCGACCAACATCTTAGCGGCTTCGCCCGTAGCGATATTTCCCACGACGACATCCAGATCGGGATACTCTTTTTTCACCCGTTTCAGCATGTTGATCACGTGGATCGACTGTCCGTGAGCCGTATCGATCACGATGGCGTCGACCTGTGCTTCATAGAGTGCGGCAACCCGTTCCATCGTATCGTGTGTGACGCCTACACCGGCAGCTACCCGCAACCGTCCCTTGTCGTCCTTTGCGGCATTGGGGTTGGCCTGTACTTTGGTGATATCCTTGTAGGTGAGCAGACCGATCAAGTGTCCGCCTTCGTCCACCACCGGCAGCTTCTCGATTTTGTTTTGCAACAGGATGTCCGAAGCGGTTTGCAGGTCGGGATTGTGAGTGGTGATGAGGTTGTCGTGTGTCATGACCTCTTCGATGCGGCGCGACATGTCGCGTTGGAATCTCAGGTCACGGTTGGTAACGATTCCGATCAGAATGCCGTCGGGCGTAACGACCGGGATACCGCCGATGCGGTTCTCTTTCATCAATTGCAGGGCATCGCCTACGGTGTTGTCTTTTCTGATGGTGATTGGATCATAGATCATTCCGTTTTCCGCACGTTTGACTTTTCTCACCTGAATAGCCTGATCGGCGATGGACATGTTTTTGTGAATGACACCGATACCTCCCTCGCGGGCGATGGCGATTGCCATTTCGGCTTCGGTGACCGTGTCCATTGCCGCCGAGATGATCGGGGTGTTGAGTTGGACGTTTCGGGAGAAGCGCGTAGAGATATTGACCTCACGGGGTAGGACTTCCGAATACGCGGGAATGAGCAGAACGTCGTCGAACGTCAAACCTTCTGTCTGGATTCTATCTTTTAGGAACGGCATGATATGATTAGTTTTAAAATGAACGTTAAGGATAAAGTGTATGTTTTACGTGGCAAGTAGCGATCGTTCCGAGCGATACGGTTATAAGAAAACGGGATTCGATTTCAGACGTCTCTTTCGTCGATCGTACCCTGCCTGTAAATTTACGCAAAATTAGTAAATATCCCGGAATTCCGAATCGTTTTACGAGAATTTTAGCGGAATTCGATGGTTGTTTCTCCAGTGGGGTGGGGAAAATCCGGTCGGGATAACGATAGTTTGCGGTCGGGACCGATGGACAGGGTAGCGTCGTAAGAGGGATCTTTGTCTGTTTTCGGTGTGCAGGTTACTGCGTATAGGCCCTCGGCGGGAATCAGTTTATGGGGATCGATGCCCGACACCGAACCGTGGCGATCGACAACACCGTCGATGCGATACGCTCTTTCGAGCAGCTGTTCCGCTTCGTGAATTTGGCCTTGAAGGATCAACTGGCGGATGACGGTCGAACTGACGTGATGGGCATCGAGTTGTTTCTGGGGCATGATTTGCAGGTCGAAGCCATAGGTTTTGCTCAGGGCGAGCAGCTCGTCGTAACCGCCCGAACGATTGTGCCCCAAATGGTGGTTGTAGCCGACCAGCAAGGTGTCGATATGCAGTTGTCCGACCAGATCTTTCAGAACGAATTCCTGATAGGACATACGGCTGAATTCGAGGGTGAAGGGCACGACGATCGTGTGATCTATCCCGAGGCCTGCAAGAATCTCTAGCTTCTCGGGAAGCGGGGTAAGCAGCGCGACAGGAGCGTTGCCAACTACGGTTCGCGGATGCGGGTCGAACGTGATGACGGTACTTTCGCCGTGTCGCTCGCGGGCCAGTTCGTTCAGTCGGTCGAGTATGGCCCGGTGTCCGTAGTGGATGCCGTCGTATGATCCGACAGTGGCGATCGGTCGTCGTATGGTGTCCGTATGTTCGAAGCCGTAGTGTACCTGCATGATGGGGTGTCAATTTTGTGCATCCGCACCCTCCTCGGCCTCTTTGACGAAGTAGGCTACCTTTTCGAGTACGGTAGTTATGTCATAGTTCTCGACGAAAATTCCTCGCGGAAAGTTCAGCGGCATCGAGGTGAAGTTCAGCACGCCTTTGATACCGGCATTGATGATCGGAACAACCAAGTCGGAGGCGATTGCAGCGGGGCAGGAGAGAATGACGATCTTGATGTCGAGCTTCTGGACTTGATGCTCGAAGTGAGCCATGTCGAAGCAGGGGATATCGTCTATGATCTGGCCGACCATCTCTTCGTCGACATCGAATGCGGCGACGATCTGCAGTTTTGATTTTCTGCTGTTGAAGTATTTGGTCAGGGCTTGTCCCAAGTGTCCCATACCGATCACACCGACGTGCATCACGTTCGGGCCATCCAGAATGTGGCTGATGAAGTCAATCAGGACTTCGACGTCGCTTGAGAAGCCGATCAGCATCAGGTCCCTGCGGACTTGGACGGCGGTAATTCCGTGGATTCCGGCCAGAACGTGGGAGAAGATGTGGGTGATGCCTTGGTTGTGGCACGACACCAACGTACGTCTGTATTCGCTGAGTCGCTCTATGGTTTTTTCAGGAATGTCGCTCATGGGTCGATCGGAAAAGTTTTGTATTCCGGAAGACAAATGTAGTAAAAAAGTCTCTATCGGTGAAACCGATTTGAGACGAGACAGTCGACAGTGCAGGGATTGTGGGCGGATGATACGGGGACGTCCCGTGGTCGAGCAGGTCATGTAAAGCAAGTACAAATCGAGAAAGCGGGACAAAAAGAGGGGGCAATCTGTCGTAGATTGTCCCCTCGGAATGTCAAGTCAGTCGGTTTCTGGCCGTTTGTTGTCGCTCTCTACGGGTTTTAAAGAGAAGAGATGGAATCATTTTTTTCTTCCTCCCCCTCCCAGATCATGACCCCTTGTGCCTGAAAAAATATCAGAGAGAGTATCCTGTTTTTTCCGATCCCGATGAGGTTAAGGAATGACCAGAGTCTTTTCGACCGTAACCGGCTGCAACTCTTTCGTCGGCGTATCGAACTCGTAGGGAGAGAGGGCATATCGGGTTCCCACTCCGTTAGCCGTTACGCTCAGGGTGTGGGCTCCTGTTGCGAGTCCATCGATCGGTAGCGAAATTCCCGTTCCGCTTACCGAATCGGCAACGACCGTACCGTCGATCGACAGCGTATAACTTTCGGGTTCCACACCCACCGTTGTCCAATGTACGGACACTTTATCGGCTATGATGTGGGGTGGCGCTACGGCCATCAATGTGACGTCGTCGGCAGTCCCGTTGTAGACATCGATCAGCGCGCGAGTCAGGTTGAGGTAGTAGAATCCCCATCCGCCCTGATCTCCTCTGAACCCGGGGGCAGTCAGCGATACGGGTTCATAATCGTCGCTGAGTTCGACGCTGTAACTGTCGGCATAGATATTTCCGTCGGGACCGTAGCCTCGTGTGGCTTGCCCGGTGAATTCATTGAATTGGTGGAGCATGACTACCTTCGGACGATGTTCCAGTGCGACCTTGAACGATTCCAAATAGGTCCATCCGTCGCGGCGTCCCCAAGCTTCGGGAGCCGTCCATCCGTTTTCGGCAAAGCAGGCGGGATTGACCGTCGTACACTCCGCAGTTCCGTCTTTATAGGTAACGGTCGGTTTCAACGAACCGTCCATCCAGCTCCAATAGCCGAGTCTGTCGTGTCCGGTTTTTTGGTTCTGGGAGGACATCCAGCGTATGGTAAAGCAGGAGTCGTCGACCGGTGGATTGCTTTGGCGCAGCCGGTCGATCTCTTCGGCCGACCAGTTTAGAGTCATCTTGAACAGCGGAACGCTGAAAGCGCTCTCCGTAGTACCCTCCTTGACGCCCATGGCTCCTGTGTCGAGAATCACGGCCAGCGGTTTTCCGTCGAATTCGTACCACAACCCTTTGAAGCGTGGATTGCGGATGAAGTAGTGATAGATCCAGTCCAGCTCTTCGTTCAGCGCCTCCATCGTGCCGGGAGGGCCGTTGCTCAATCCGGGCATGATGATCGCCTGAGGAACGGGCAGCCCTTCGTCGCGCATTTCGGCCATGACTTCGAGTGCGATCTCCGTATTGTGGATGATCGCATTGACGCCATCGCCGCGTTCGTTCCAGTGCTTGCAACCCCAGATGTGATTCGACCAGTCGAACAGTACGGCATCGGTTCCCGAATCCATAAACCACAACAGATGTTGTCGCAGGGCATCCCGGTTGGTGAAATCGTAGAAGCCGATCAGGGGAACGGCTTGGGCGGTGGTCCACATGTTTCCGGGCATAAACCACGGCTCCCATTGGGCAACAAAGGTGGTGGTCCGTTCGGGGCGTTCGGGGATGGTTCGGGAAGCGACCTCGACGGATACGATGTTTGATCGCAGGTCTTTGTCTAAGGCGGGTTGTCCGGTGAGGTAGGGAGTGTAGTCTTTCAATCCGCACCACAGGGAGGTGTCGCAGGGGACGACGGCAACGTCGATCCGTGCGAGTCCCGGATTGGGCAGCGGCAACACGAACAGTGCTCGTCCCGTGCTGTCCGGAAATTCGTGAGCGCCCCATCGTTTCCCGTTGACGTAGGGCATGAGCATGACGCGGGTCGTATCGCCTGCTACGGGGGTGTATTTTGCCTGCACGCGGACACTTCGTCCCATGTCAATTTGATCGGTGTCGACCGTAATGGTGAGGCCGGAGGGATCATGACAGGCCGTCAATGCCCATCCTAAAAGTGCCAGAACGGACCAGTAAATTTTACGAAATGTCCGTCGTTTGGAAGATGTTTGAGAAGGGTTCATGTTCTTCGGGTTAGTAGTTATTCTGCAAGATAGCGAAAAAATCGTTTCGGACGAAGATAAATCGCGCTCTTTTTTGCCTGACCGCTGGGATTAGCGTAATCCGACGATCGACCATGCGTCGCGTTTCTTTTCGAACGGGAGGGTGTAGGCCGGACTGGTCGATGGAAGCGTGTGGTGTCTGCTGAGTTTCCAGATTTCGGGAAAATAGCGCTTGAACAGCCGTTCTGCATTCTGCCCGTTGAAAAATAGGGTCTGAATATTCGGATGTGTGGCGAGCAGTCGGTCGATAGCGTTCGGCGTTTCGTTGCAGATGTTGCTGTCCAGACTCCCTTCGCGCTCGCATCCCCGACACACATCCCACAGGGCGATACCCCCATCGAGCAGCATGGCGGTTTTTTCGACGTAGGACACCGGAAGCTCGCGACCGCATACTGCGGCAATGATCGGCCAGAAGGCATTGCGGGGATGCCCGTAATACTCCTGCTTGCGCAGCGACTCCACTCCGGGCATGGTACCAAGAATCAGTACCCGGCTTTTGTCGTCGACGATCGGGTCGAAGCTGTAAATGATTTTTCCCATGTCAACGAAGGGGTTACAGTCCCGGAGGAGGGAGAAGGGTGTTCATGTGGTACTCGGGCTCTTTCACCAGCTCTGGTTCTTCGGCGATCCAGACATAATGCACTGAAGTTCCGCGGTTGGAGTAGAGACCGCACGGGATGGCCGTAATTTTTCGGCTGATCCACCTCCCGTCCCAGTCTAAAACCCGACCGGTGGTTTCGATCTGTACGATACCGCCGAGGATGTCGCTTTTCACGCTTTTCAACGGGGCTTTTACGGGCAAAAGCAGGTTGCAGACCGTTCCGAAATTGTCAATTCCTTCGAAGGTGTAGACTATCGGACCGCGTCGCAGGGCGACCAATCCGTCATATCCGGAGAACGGTTCGGGCATATAGGCCCGGCGGGCTTCCATCGGGAATTCGATTTCGATCCGGTCGCCCGATTTCCATGTCTGCTCCAACAGGGCGTATCCCCGGTCGATCGGAGCCTCGACGCTTTTGCCGTTGATCCGTATCGCGTGGCTTTCGGCCCATTCCGGAATCCGGATGAAGACTCCGAACGTACCCTCCTCTTCGGGATCGATCTCTACGGCGATTTTGCCCTCCCATGGGTATTCTGTCTGTTGGGTTACGGAGACTCCTTTCCCGAAAGGAATGTGCGCCTTGCTGTCGACGAACAGGTTGAGGTATATGCCCTCGTCGGAGATGGAATAGACGTAGCTTGGAATACGTGCATAGTGGCTGAGAACATTTCCCGGACAGCAGGGGCAGCCGGCCCAGCTGCGTTGATCGGGCGTCGTGCGGTTGACGTGGTTGCAGTAGAACATTCCCTGCCCGTTGAAGGCCATTGCCGAGAGGAAGGTGTTGTAGACGATCTTTTCGAACTGATCCATGTAGGAGGCATCCGCGTAAAGACGGTTCAGGCGGTGGGCCCACACCGAATTGGCTATGGCGCAGCAACTCTCTCCGTAACAATCTTCCGGAGCGATGTTGTAGGGTTCGCCGTACCCCTCGTTTCCGGCGTGGATGACTCCGGTAGCTCCGGTAATGTACATGTGCCGTTCGGTCATGTCCTTCCAGATCGAATCTATGGCGGTCCGGTAGCCTTCGTCGCCGGTAGCTCCGACTACGTCAGTTGCCCCGATATAGAGGTAGGCTCCCCGTACGCCGTGTCCAGAAACATGCCGCTGTTCGATGAACGGAAGGTGGTCCTGTGCATACTCTCCATACGAGTCCCGTGTGGTGTGGTCACCGCGTTCGTCGATGAAGAAGCGGGCCAGATCGAGAAACCGCTTGTCGCCTGTCGCTTCGTAGTAGCGGGTGAAGGCACGTTCGATCTCCTCATGTCCCGGGACGTCGTGCCGCTTGTCCGGCCCGAAGATCGAGAAGACCTGATCCGTAGCACGCAGGGCCGCTTCGAGAATTTTCGTTTTACCGGTAGCTTCGGCGTAGGAGAGGGCTGCTTCGAGCAGGTGTCCGACGCCGTAGAGTTCATGCGAATATTGCAGGTTGTTCCAGCGCCCTTTGGCTACATGGCCGAAAACCTGTTGGTCACCCAGACAGATGCCCGTAAAATATCCAGATTTGTCTTGGCTGAGTACCCAGTGGTCGATACAGCGGTCCATATAGGCCTCCATGTCGGGGTCCTCGTTGTATTTCAGGTATTCGCCGGCGGCTTCGAGCACCTTGATCGATTCGAATGTGGTGACGGGTTCGACCTTGACGGTGTCACGACGTTGCGATTCCCGGAAAGTCCTGTATCCCCCGTTGTTAGGATCGAAATGGAGCGTGACCCAGTCGAAACCTTCGTGAAAGGCGGTCTCGATGCGGGGCTTCCAGAAGGAGTCGGTGAGGGTTACGTTTGCAGCGGGAACCGGGGTCAGTTTGTAGTGGGGCATTCTCTTTTGCCCCTGTCCGTGTAGGGCTATGCCGGACAACAGAAGCAGCGCGAATAGTTTTTTCATGCAACGAGGCGGTTAAGAGGTTACTTGTCGATAAAGGTAGTAAAAAAAACGGAATTGCGCTGGTACCCGTCGATGCTTTTATTCAACCATTTTCCGGATAGCGTCGGCGACGCGCTGCATCAGCCATTTCGGGGTGGAGGTGGCGCCGCAGATCCCTACCGAGCGGCATCCGTCGAACCACTCTTTGCGGAGTTCGGACTCATCCTCGATGTTGTAGCAGCGGGGATTGGCCTCTTGGCAGATATGGAACAGGACTTTGCCGTTGGAGCTCTTTTTGCCGCAAACGAAGATGACCGAATCGAAACGGCTGGCGAACTCTTTCAGATGGGGGTTACGGTTCGATACCTGCCGGCAAATCGTGTCATTCACTACCACTTGTTCTTTGTCGTGGGCCCGATCCAGAATGATCGCTTTGATCTGTTCGAACAGGGCCAGACTCTGTGTGGTTTGCGACAGCAGGTAGATCGGACGTGTAAAGTCGATGTGTTCGAGGTCGTCAATGGTCTCAACGACGATGGCATCTTCGTTCACTTCGCCGGTCAGACCGACCACTTCGGCATGTCCCCGTTTGCCGAGAATCACCACCTGACCGTTACAGCGAGCCATCTGTTCGTGTGCCTTTTTGACCAGACCGTGCAGATGGGAGACGACCGGACAGGTCGCATCGATCAGCCGGATGCCGTGCTCCTTGGCCAGACGATAGGTCGAGGGGGGTTCCCCGTGGGCCCGGATCAGAACGGTCTGCCCTTCGAGGCTTGGAAATTGTGCATGAGAGATGGTCTGCAGGCCGAGCCGTTCGAGGCGTTGCACTTCGATACGGTTGTGAACAATGTCGCCCAACGAGTAGACTTTTCCCAACTCGGCGAGCGATTTTTCTGCGGTGGATATGGCCTTGACCACTCCGAAGCAGAAACCCGATTTATCGTCTATTTCGATCAGCATGAGGTTCCGGTGAGTTTAGCGATTCGTTCCATGACCCAGACCATCTGTTGCGCTACGGTCATGTGGCTGTTGTCGAGTACAACGGCATCGGGGGCCTGTACCAAGGGACTGATTGCCCGCGTCTGATCAGCATGGTCGCGTTCGCGGATGTTGCGTTCGATCTCTTCCATCGATACCTTTTCTCCCTTTCCCAATAACTCCCGGTAGCGTCTTTCGGCGCGGATGTGCGGATCGGCCGTCATGAAGATTTTCAGCTCCGCATTCGGGAAAACGACCGTCCCGATGTCGCGGCCGTCCATGACGACTCCTTTCTGTTCTCCCATCTCCTGTTGCATGTGTACGAGCCGGCTCCTGACCGCAGCGATCTGGCTTACCCGACTGACATATTCGCTTACATCGATGCGCCGGATGCGCTCTTCGACGTTTACGCCGTTCAGGTAGATGTCGCTGGCTCCCCGTTGTTTGTTGAACGAGAAGGAGATTTTGATTTGGGGTAGAAGTGCTTCGAGTTGCGAGGCGTCGACCGTCCCGTCGTGGATGGCTCCGTGTTCGATTCCATAGAGGGTTACGGCACGGTACATGGCACCGGTATCGATAAACACATAACCGATCCGTGCAGCAATCTCTTTGGCGAAGGTGCTTTTGCCGCAGGACGAGAAGCCGTCGATGGCGATAATAATTTTGCGTTTAGTAGGGGAAGACATGGTGAACGGGCATGTGAATGAAAATGGATAAAATTGCGGCAGCTCCGAGAATGACGATGATGCTGCCCGAGATTCGGTTCATCCAGAACAGATGCCGGGGACGGAATTTGCGTCTCAGGAGGCTGATGCAGAAGGTCAGGATAAACCACCAGAGAGAGGTACCGCACAGCACGCCGATCAGCATGAGCAATCCGTTGGCATAGGGGATTCCTTCACGGTTTATGCCCAAGGCGGCGAACAGTGCGACGAAGACCAATATGTAGGCCGGATTGGCCAGCGTAACGAAGAGGACCGACAGATAGTCGCTCCAGAGGTTGTTTCCTTTCCCAGCTCGGTTTTTCCGGATCTGACCGACCGGATTTTTCAGCAGGATCGTCATGCCGACGATGATGACGAGAATTCCGCCCAACACTTTGATGACCGCCATGTAGCTCTCGATGAAGGAGAGGACGAAGGTCAATGAGAAGAGGGCTATTGTGGCAAAAAGCGTATCGGCCGAAGCGGCACCGAGTCCCGACACGAAACCGGCTTTGTGGCTTTTGCAAAGGGTTCGTTGGATACATAGAACGCCGATCGGCCCCAGTGGGATGGAGGCCAACAGTCCGATGACGATTCCTTTTAGAAAGACAGCGAAATCCATGCTTGACAACGATTTGCGACGGAGATGTGTCCCGCCACTGCCTAAAACAGCCGTACAAAAGTAATAAAAAGTAATAAATCTTTATCTTTGCGGAAATCAACCGGTGAAAATGAAAAGACGGATCTTATGTGTTGCGCTTAGTGTCGTGCTGCTGTCGTTGCCGTGGTTGGGCGGAACGGCACTGACGCTGTTTGTGGCGTTCGTCCCGCTGTTGTGGGTGCAGAACGATCTTGCAGGAGCCGTAAACCGCAAGGGTCGTCCTCGGAAATTTTGGCCTTATGCCGTTGCTACGTTTGCGCTGTGGTGGTTGGCCACGGTGTGGTGGGTCGGTTTTGCGGCTGTCATCGGAGTCGTGGCGGCGACCTTGGTGGGAACGGTACTGATGTCTGCGGCCTTCTTGATCTATCATGCCGTGTGGCGCAGGGCAAAGCGTCCGTTGGCCTACACGGTTCTTGTTACGGCATGGTTGGCTTATGAATATATCTATCTGCACAACGACCAGATCTCATTTCCTTGGTTGGTGCTCGGAAACGGTTTTGCACAGGATGTGCGCTTGGTTCAGTGGTACGAATATACCGGAGCGTTGGGTGGATCGCTGTGGGTGCTGGTGGTCAATCTGCTGGTGTTTGAGGCCTCGAAGCGTTGGCGGCAGTGGCGGTCGTGGATCGCTCCTGTGGGGGCTATCGTACTGCCTGCCGTGTTGTCGTGGATCATTTATGCGACCTATAAGGAACCTTCGAAGAAGATTGAGATCTCGGTAGTGCAGCCCAATGTCGATCCCTATCGGACAAAATTTCGGATGAGTCAGTACAGACAGCTGACCCTTTTGCTCGATCTGATGCGGGAGGCGCCCCGTTCTACACAAGTGATCGTTGCTCCCGAAACGGCGGTCAACGAGTACTGTTGGGAGGAGTATCTGAATGAATTGGAGTCGATGAATCGGATTCGGGATTTCGTGCGGGGAGGACGCGAAGGCGCTATGGTCGTGACCGGAGCGATGACCTATGTTCCGTATGAATCCGAGCAGGTGGCTCCGTTTACGGCGAGAATGCGGGGCGGACAGTGGCTCGACCGTTACAACAGCGCGTTGGGTATCGACACGTCGCGGCATATCCGGGTTCATCACAAGGCAAAACTGGTGATCGGAGCCGAGATGACTCCCTACTATCAGTTCTTGAAAAATGTAAAATTTCTGACGGTCGATTTGGGTGGAGTATCCGGACAGTTGGGGTACGGCGACGTGCGTCAGGTTTTTACAACACCTTCAGGAGTCCGCATCGGACCGGCTATCTGTTATGAGGCGATCTATGGAGAATACTATACGGAGTTTGTCCGGAACGGGGCCGAAGTGATGTGTGTCATCTCCAACGACGGTTGGTGGCGCGATACACCCGGTTACCGCTACCTGTTCGCCTATTCGCGGTTACGTGCGGTAGAGACACGACGCAGCATAGCCCGCAGCGCCAATACCGGAATTTCGGGATTTATCGACCAGCGGGGCGATACGAGCGGCAAACTGGGATGGAACGTACGCGATGTGTCGACCCGGTCGCTTGCAACGAACGACCGCATGACCTTTTATACACGATACGGAGATCTGATCGGACGCATCGGGTGTTACGTATTCGTATTGAGTATGCTCTATTTTATGGCCTACCGGATCAAACGGCGCAGCCATATCGTAGATTGATTTTAATCAGAAAAGAGAGATGACTTATCAGGAGACGCTCGACTTTTTGTTCCACTCGCTTCCGGTTTTTCAACACGTCGGAGGCAGTGCCTACAAAGCCGGTTTCGAGCGGATAAATGCATTGGAGACGGTGCTGGGTAATCCGCACCGGAAGATCAAGTCGGTCCATGTGGCGGGAACCAATGGGAAGGGGTCCGTGTCGCACATGATTGCTTCGTCGTTGATGACGGCCGGATACAGAACGGGACTCTTTACGTCGCCCCATTTGAAGGATTTTCGTGAGCGGATCCGGATCGATGGACAGGAGATCAGCGAGGAGGAGGTCGTCGAGTTCGTAGAACGGAATCGCGAGGCGATCGACCGGATCCAACCTTCGTTTTTCGAGATTACAACAGCCATTGCGTTTGACTGTTTTGCCCGCCACGGTGTGGAGATCGCGGTGATTGAGGTGGGCATGGGAGGCCGGCTCGATTCGACGAATATCATCCGTCCGATGGTGAGTGTGATTACCAATATCGGGTACGACCACATGCAGTTTCTCGGCGATACACTGGAAAAGATTGCAGGGGAGAAGGCGGGGATCATCAAGTCCGATACCCCGGTCGTTATCGGAGAGACACAACCCGAGACGGCGGCGGTTTTCATCGAAAAGGCCCGTTCGGAGTGGGCCCCGATTCGGTTTGCCGATCAAATGTATCGGGTAATAGGGAGCGAAACCGTAGGTCTGAGCCGTCGGTTCGAGATCGAAAAACGGACGACCGGCGAGTGCTTTACCCTCGAGAGCGATTTGCAGGGAATCTATCAGCGGAAAAATGTCTTGACGGCCCTTACCGCATTGGATGTGTTGAACGAAAGTGGAGTGTGCACCGTTTCGCCGGATCAGATTCGTCGGGGTATCGCCTCGGCAGCCCGTATTTCGGGACTGAAAGGGCGCTGGCAGTGTCTCGGCGAACGGCCGTTGACCGTTTGTGACACGGGACACAACGAGGCGGGACTTTCCGAAGTGACGGCCCAGTTGGCCCAACAGCGCTATGATCGGCTCTACATGGTGCTCGGTTTTGTAGCAGACAAAGATCTGGATCGAGTTTTTCCCCTGCTGCCTCGGGATGCGTATTATATCTTTACCAAAGCGTCGATTCCTCGCGCGTTGAACGAACAGGAGTTGGCCCGGAGAGCTGCGGCGTATGGTTTACAGGGAGAGTGTGTTCCGAATGTTCCGGAGGCATTGGCCCTTGCCCGGTCCAAAGCTTTAGCCGACGATATGATTTTCGTTGGGGGAAGTACTTTTGTCGTGGCTGAGATCATTTAATTGAAAAACTAAGATTACGTAGTCGAAGATCAATAAAAGAGAGGCGAGCCGCATTCCCGGCTCGCCTCTCTTTTGAGGTATTGCTGATCGGAGTTATTTCACGGTGTAGATGAAGTTGAACCGTGCACCCGGAGCCGCATCGCCACAGGTGTAGAAGAGCGAAGCGTTGAATACGCCTTCGTCCTTGGGTTTCATGTTGTCTACCCATTTGAACTCGAAGTCGATCTTGTCGCCGTCCAATCCAAGCAGTTCGCGCGGCATGCCGAACTCCATCTTGTTACCCTTGAGGGCGTAGGTGAAGTTTCCAGCCTCTTCCCATTCCCACTTGTTGCCTACGTTTTTGGATACGGTTCCCGTACCGTTGGCCGGATTGACGTAGTTGATGATGTAGTCGTAACCTTCCCAGCCGGTACTCTTGTCGCGGTCGATGTCGATCAGCAGCCACATCCAGTAATCGTCGTCCGTAGCAGTCATGGCCGATGCGGTCTCAACGTAGAAGTAGATGCTGTCGGCACTGCGGGCTACCTTTGCGTCTACAATGTCGTTTCGTCCGAGACTGCTCGAGTAGAACAGATCGGCGTGCCCTTTGTGTGCGCGTTTCACGGCATTTCCTTTATAATGTCTGAAATCGGGTTGCACATCGGCCCAATCGCTGAATGATCCGATCTTGATGCTCTTTTCTGCCGAGGCGTACACCCGTTGTGACATACCCTTGAATTTACGCACATTCTGGATCAACTGATAGTAGTACACATCGCCCAGATAGTTGCCCGAGGCATCCCACCATTCGTTGTTCGGCTCGATGTCCCGGCTGTGTTCCGAGTCGTATTGATCGACAAAGGAGTAGGGATACAGGTCGTTCGGCCAATCCGTTGTGCTCCATTTCCCGGCGATGTATTCGTTCCATCCGGTGACGAACACCAGTTGAGGATCGAGTTCAAGAGCTCTTTCCCACTGTTCGGCAAAGTTGGCACCGTAGAGGTAGGAGTTTTCACGATTGTCCCAGCTCTTTGTTTTGCCCATGTAGCTTCTGCCGAGCGTACCGCTCCGGTTGAAGGCACTGGCGTGGTAGTAGTTCGAGGCACAGGTGTTTTGAGCAACGCCGACAGTGACCTCTTCGTTCAGACCGTACATGTTTTGCGGATAGATTTCGAGCCAACCCCATTGTGAATTGTCTGAAGGACCGTTGACATAATCAGGTTGTCCGGGACGGAAGGTGAAGAAGTTCTTCATGGCCTTATCCGCAGCGTTGTCCGTAGGAATGTTGTCGTATGCCATCAGGACGGGTTTTCCTTTCCAGTAGAACCACAGATCGGAGTATTTGTTCGGTTTGTAGACATCCTCATACAGACTCTTGATCATATTGTATGAAGCGTCCGACGGACCGAAGGGCAGAATGAACGAGACCTTAGGTACGTTTACTCCATCTTTACGTGCCTGATCCCATGTTTTCATAAGGGCCGTATAGGAGTCTTCCCAGAGGAAGGGAGCGTTCGTACAGTCGAAGAACACGGCGTCTACCCCCGCGTCGGCCAGCATTTCGGCATGTTTACGGAGTACGTATGGGTCGGTCGTACGATAATACCCGTAGAGGGGTTCTCCCCAGAAGTGTGTGTTGGATCCGCCGCGATCCCATGCCGGATGATCTGCGTTGTACAGGGCATCGGGATTTTCACGGAGAATCTGGGTGACATTTCCGACGTTTCCGTAGGAGACTTGTTGTGCACAGTGCCAAGTCCAATAGAATACGGCTACGAATTTATTGGATCTCTTGTTGCCGACATCTTCGTAATCGGGCAGGGCGCGTCCGAGCGGATCGGTAGCGGTCCACAGGTCGCTGTTTACCTCGCCGGTTGTCTCTACTGGAGGGGGAGTCGGATCCGTACCGGGATCTCCTCCCTCATTCGGAGTGTTGTCCGTGTTGTCTTTCGAGCAGCTCATCAGTAGAGCAAGCATCAGTCCCATTAGGGACAATTTCAAGAAGGGTTTCGTCATGGGTTATTAATTTTTTTTGAATTGGTATCTGTAACGGAATCGGCCGTTCGGTGCGGAGTCGCCATCACTCAGACACTCCTGAATATCACCGTCATTTACGGCGTTGTCGATCCATTTGAAGTCGAGTGTAAATTCGTTCGGGTTGGTGATGCCGAGGTCGGCCATCGGAATAGCGAGCTCCATTTCGTTGCCTTTGAGAGCGTATGGAATGTCAGCCTTTTTCGACCAGTTCCAGTCTCCGGTGCAGCTCTCCAGTTGGGTTGTTTTCTCGCTGTTGACCGTGTTGTTGACCACGAAGTGGAAGCCCTCCCATTGCTGGGTCGACTCTTTCCCCTTCACCGTGATAAACAGCCGCATCCATTCTTCGTTTTTATAGGAAGAGATGGTGTTTGCCGTTTTGACATAGAAGTAGACATGGGTTCCGTCGTTCGTTACGCGGGTTTCGAGAATGTCGTTTCTGCCGGTTGTATTGGTGAGAGTTCCGACCCTGCCGTATCCGAAATGGCTTCGAGCTGTGACGTCGCCCTGATCATCGGCAAATGCTGCCTGCACATAGGGCCATTCGTCCATGGTTCCGTCGATCTTGATCGAGTCGATACGTTTGTAGACGGGTTGCGGGTCTACACCTTTGAATTGACGGATGTAGTCGGCCAGTTGGTAGTAGTAGTTGTCGCCGAAGTCACCACGCAGGGGTTCCATGTCGCGGCTGAATTCGTGGTTGTATTGGTCGACGAAGTATGAGCCGCCCGGAGGAAGTGGACGTCCCAGCATGTAGTTGCCACCGTTATGTGAGATAAAGCGTTGAGCGACCCATTCGTTCCATCCGGTAAAGAAAAGTACTTTCGGATCGAGAGACAGTGCCCGTTCGAATTGGGATTTGAAGTATATGCCTTCGCCGGATCTTTGGGCGCTGGTTCCGGGTTGGACGTTGGTCTCTACGTTATAGCTTCGGCCAATATTCGAAGTGGGGTGAGTGGCGGCCATGACCGAAACGCACTCGCGCTCTCCGTTGTGCATACCGGCTTGTTGCGGATACATACCGCCCCACGGCCATTTATCTTCGCCATCCCCGAACCATGTGTCGATGCTGCTGTTGTTATACAGATACCATGAATGTCGGAGCGTGAAGAAGTTTTTGATCGTAGAGCTTACTTCATCCGGGTTGCACAGCAACAGAGGTTTACCGTCCCATTTGAACCAAAGGTCCTTATATACACCTTTGAGGTATATATATCGGTATAGGGTCAGAGCGGTTTCTCCGGCATTGGAGTTTGTGACGAATGCAAATTGTGGGGTGTCATTCCCTTCTTCCCGCATTTCAGTATATACTTCGCAAATCGTTTCCACAACATCCAAATAGGTAAAGGAGTTGGTTACGTCGAAAAACAGGACATCGACGCCTGCATCGGTCAACATTTGTGCATGTTTGCGGATCACCCATTCATCATTGGCTACATAGTAACCCAAGTAGGGTTCGCCCCAATGGTGAAAGGCATGTTCCGGTCCGAAAGCTGGATTAACCATGTCTTCGTCGAGTAGTTTTTGGATGTCGTAGGGGCTGTTTACATCGGTCGAGGAGGGTGGACGCAGCTCACCCCAGTTGGCGGCTTGATCGTATCCGTGGCTTCCCATCCAGATAAAATAGAAGATACCGACGGTTTTGTCGCCGCGTTCTGTTTTTGATTTGTATTGTACGGGGTCGATGGTCCGGCCGAGAGCATCAACGGCTACCCATAGCGATGGATTCATTTCAGCCGTGACGAGAGTTGGTTTTTGATCTTCACCGCCATCATCCGGATCGGTTGGTTGAGAAGGGTCCGGATCAGGTGTGGGGTCGTCGACGGATTTGTCGTCGCCGCACGCTGCAAAGAGCAGCAGACAAAGCATGAGAGAAAAGACTTTTTTCATAGTAGTAGAGTAGATAAGTATGTTTTATTGTTAGCTTGTTTTGAGGAATCGATAGTTGTATCGGAAACGGCCGTTCGGGGCAGCATCTCCGTCCGAGAGGCACTCTTGGATGTCCCCTTCCTCGACAGCGTTGTCGATCCATTTAAATTCGAGCGAGAAGCGCTTCGGATCATCGATGTGAATCGCCTCCATCGGGATTGCGATGACGAGTTCGTTCGCCTCGTACCGGTAGTCGAGGTCGGCTATTTTTGTCCAGTGCCAACCGTTCGTTGACTTTTCGAGCGTGGTCTGATGGGGGCCGCACTGATCATTGATCCGGTATTGAAAACCCTCCCAGTTTCCGAGCTCGTTTCCTTGCACGTCGATGAACAGCCGCATCCACTTTTTGTCGGTTCTCGGCGAAAGGGGATCTTGGGTACGGACGTAGAACCAGATCGTACGGCCGTCGTGCGCGACTTTGGCTTCAACGATGTCGTTTCTTCCGGAGACATTGGTCAGCCGGCCGATGCGTCCGTATCCGAAATGGTCTCGGTGAAACGTGTCTCCCCGGTCGTCCGTGAATGAACTTTCGACGGTTTCCCAGCAAGAGAAGTCCTCCATGTCGATCTTATGGCGTTTCGTATAGGGTTTGACGGGATCTACACCCTTGTACCGGCGGATGAAGTCACAGAGCTGGTAGTAGTAATTGTCTCCGAAATTGCCACGGAGGGGTTCGAGGTCACGGCTGTACTCGTGGTTGTAGTCATCACAGAAGTAGCTGTCGCCAATCTTGCATTCGTTGTCGGCTAAGGTCAGGATTTCGCCCTGATTGATGAACCGCATGGCCGACCACTCGTTCCATCCCGTGAAGAAGATAAATTCCGGATCAAGTTCCATAGCCCGGGAGAACTGTTCATTGAAATGCAGCCCCTCTCCAGATCGTTGTTCGGCTTTCGTGAGAGGTTGTTTCCCGTCATGGAAACTCCGTCCGACCCGACGGACGCCGTCTTTGCGGTCGGTAGGGTGGGTTGCCGGAGCGACCGAAACCATTTCGGCCTTCTGCGGATCTTCGTCCCAACCATATCCTTGTGGGTAGTAGTCGGCCCACGGACAACACTTGTGGCCGTCGCGGAACCACGGTTCACGCGAGTCGAACCAGCAGTGCCGTGTCGTAAAGAAGGCATCCATTTCGGGTGTCAGGGCCTCTCTTGGGCAGAAAACCAGCGGTTTGCCCTCCCAGCGGAACCACAACTCTTCATACAACCCTTTGGAGTAGATGTTGTCGTACATCTTTTTCAGCGTCTCCTTGCCATTGGGCAGCAAGGTATGAAACAGACAGGAGATCTGCGGCGTATCGTTTCCTTCCTCCCGTATTTTGCGGTAGGTATCCAGAATTTTTTTGACGATGGGCAGATAGATGACCTCGTTAGTCATATCGAAGATGATAACATCTACGCCTGCGTCAGTCAACATTTGGGCGTGTTTACGGATTACCCATTCGTCGTTAGCTACATAATAACCCAAATAGGGTTCTCCCCAATGATGGAAAGCCCCGACCGGACCATATTTCGGATGTTGCGGATTGGCGTCCAACAGTTTCTGAATGTCGTACGGACTCAGCGTATCGTTCGGACGGGGCGTCAGAACGTCCATGTCGGGCAGGGTCTCGTAGCGATCATATCCGTGGGCTCCGTGCCAGATAACGAAGAACATACCGACCGTTTTCCCGTTCCGATGAGGGCCGTATTGTTCGGACGTACCGATACGTCTGCCCAAAGCATCCTGCGCCGTCCATGTGAACGGGGTGGATGTTTGTGCAGAGACAGCGACCGATACGAGCAGCAGGCTCCAAAGTACGAGAAAAAGTTTTCGTCTTGTCATGGCGATCCGCATTGAGTAGATCGGTTACACGTACGATTCAATCGTTTCGAGTTTGCTCTATTGTTTGCCGAACCGGAAAGAGTCGACGGTGAATAGCTCCTCGGACTCTTTGTCTCCCATAAATCTGAGGGTCAGGGCATGCACACCTTTGACCGGATTGATCTTTCCGGTGAGCGTCAGCGTTTCGCCCTTACGATCGGCCGGGACGTCGATAACGCCCACGGGAGGTGTCCACAGGTTGTCGATCCATACCTCGATTTTACCGCCGGATTGGGGCGTTACGTTGACGGTGAACGTGTCGGCTCCTTCGCCGAAGTCGATGTACTTATAGACGGCATAATTGTCGTTTTGGATGCCGCTCAACTCTTCGTCGTGTTGACTTTTCAGGTGAATGCGGGTGTTTCCCCACATCAGACAGGCGCGTTCGGCAGGGATGGTGTCGAACGCACAGAGCGGATCTCCGGCGCCTTGCGAGGTCATCTCCACTTCGTTGATGCTGCCGTCTTCGTTGAAGGTGATCGGTTCGATGCAAACCTTCCTGAGTGAGCGGGTGCCGTTTGTGGTTCGGTGGTAGAGTACGTACCAGTTGCCGTTGAATTCGCAGATCGATCCGTGGTTGTTCCACGATTCGGGGTCGCAACCGGCATTGTCGACGATCACTCCGCCGTATTTGAAGGGACCGAGCGGCGATTTGGAGGTTGCATAGCCGATGCAGGTGGGGCGTCCCTTACGCAGGTGTGCATACACGAGGTAGTAGATGCCATTGCGTTTGCGCATGCTGCTGCCTTCGTGGAAGAAGTGCTCCTGTTCGGTAACCAGTCCGTCGACGATCGTCGTAGTGTCGACTTCGAGCATGTTGTCTTTGAGTTTCGCTCCCTTGGCCGAGAATTGTCCCCAATAGAGGTAGGCTTGTCCGTCGTCGTCGATGAACACGGCCGGGTCAATCTGCGAGATGCCCTTCATCGGTTGTCCGTTCCGGAAGGGGCCGTCCGGAGCATCCGATACGGCAACGCCTTCGTCGATCCGGTCGTTCATGCTGTAATAGAGATAGTATTTCCCATCTTTATATGCGGCATCGGATGCGTACAGGGCTCCGTCACTGTATGGGACCTGATCGTTCGGCCCCTTGGACGCGAAGGCGTTCTCGGCTATGGTCCAGTTTTTCAGGTCCGAGGTCGAGATCAGATCGTACTGATAGGAGCAGTAGTAATCGGGACTTTCGTCGCGAGAGACATACAGATATAGTCTTCCATCCTTCCATTGGTGTCCCTCCGGATCGGCAAGGAACACGCCGGGGGGCACGATGGGATTTTGTGCGGACAGCATGCTCCATGTGCCGCATAACAACAGACAGACAGTGGCGAATTTTATCTTCATGAGTTTTTACCGCAGTGGCGGTTGGTTTGGTTAAAGTTAGTTAAAATATTTTTATCGATGAAACTTTTATGCGGTAGAAGCAATGCCGAATAGGCGTTTTGTACATTATCTCGCGATATTAGGGAGCAGGTTGAGGGGTGGAGGTTGGACCATCGATGCAAAGTTTACCCTTCTTGAAAAACAACCGGTCGATGCAGACGACCCGATCAAAATTGGGTTTGGTGCAGTTTGGATCGGCATGACGGTGGTAAACGATGAACAACTCTTTGCCGTCGGGCGATTCGATGATCGAGTTGTGCCCGGGCGAGGAGACTCCGATGCTCAGATCTGTGGCCATCAGTGGATTATCCTCATATTTTGTCCACGGACCGAGGGGGTGTTGTGCCGTTGCGATTCCGACGCCATAGAATTCGTATCCCGTATCGTTCGCAGAGTAGGTCATGTAGTAGGTCTTCCCTTTTTTTATTACGGTAACGCCCTCATTGCAGCGGTTGACGTCCCAACGCACTTTTTCCCACGGTTGCGAAGCTCTGGAGACCAATCGAGGTTCACCGACCATGCCCGAAAGGTCTTTTTTCAATTCGACGACATAGTTTTCTCCATATGCGTAACCGTCCTGATTTCCGTTTTTGCTGAAGTAGAGATAGGGGGTCTGCTCCTTGTCGTCGTCGACGAAAATGTGGCAGTCGATAGCCGAATGGTTCAGATCGAACCAAGGGGTATAAAGGTCCTTGAACGGGCCATCGGGCGTGTCACTGACAGCCAGACAAGAGAGCAGTAATCCGCGTTTGGCATCCAGACAGCTGTATGTGAGGTAAAACTTTCCCTTATAGTATTCGACTTCCGGGGCCCAGAATGCGCCGGCACCGAAATGGTTTTCGGATTTTCGATAGAGCGGGCCTCCATACTTCCATGTTACCATATCCTTGGAGGTGTAGTAGTCGAAACCGTTTTCGGCTGTAGTGCCGGTCAGATAATAAGTATCCCCGTACTTATACATAAAAGGGTCGCCAAATCGCAGGGTATCTCCCTCGACGGTTTTGAGCGGATTGGTATAGGTCGCCGTTTTGCTCTTACCGTTAGCGGATGAGAGGCAATACAAGGGCATAGCGATTGTAAAAAAAAAGCAAAAGGTAGCCGTTGCGAAAAGTTTTAGGTTTTTCATTCTTAATTTTGGGGTGTTTAGAAATGTGTGTTTAGTTAGGTTAAACGCAAATATAATAAAAAAGGCCCGGTATTTCAATACCGAGCCCAACCTAACTTAACCCAACTTGCCTAATTGTTCAAGGTCTAACTAACCTCGACACTCAACTAACCTTAACACTAACTATCCGTCAAGTTTTT
>URBJ01000014.1 GCA_900546005.1 uncultured Alistipes sp.
CACAGACACGATCCGCCGCGATACGACAAAATCCAGCGATCTGCACTCCAAATTCAAAGATGTGCTACCCGGCTCAATCCGGGTAACGGACGGATCCATCCGCATAACCGAAGAGAAGGGCGGCCGATCGATTACCCATTCGATACAACACCTCTCTTTCTCCACCAGCCAACTGAGCGACATTTTGTCCACAGGATCCTCGATATCGACAGCAACGGATCTTCGCCTGTCGATCCGACAGATTCAATATCAGTTCGATGAAAATGCTATGCAACTCGAGGCTGACACGATCGTAATCAACAGTGACTCGATACACATCTCCGCTTTACGACTGTTGCCGCTGTATGACAAAGATGAGTTTGCGACTTTGACCCCGGGACATGCGGATTGGATGCAGATTACCTCCCGAGACATCAACGGATACGGAGTCGACCTGATCGAATGGATCATTCAAAAAAATTTCACGGCCGACAGCATCAACATAGGTGCAGCCCGGATCGAAAGCTACAAAAACAGGAACATCGCTCAGGTTCAACGGATCAAACCGCTGTTCTTCCAGCTTCTCGGTCGCATACCCCATCCGGTGGACATACAAACCATCGGATTCCGGAATTTGCAGGCCTCCTACTCCGAGCTCGCTCCGGGCAAAAGTGTTCCGGGGACCCTCTCTTTCGATAAAATCTCCGGAGCGTGTCGCGGAATCACCAACCGACCCGACAATTCCGGACAAATGATCACGCTTGAAGCCACGGGCCTTTTGCAAAACACGGCACCGATGCAACTCGACCTTGCATGGCCGGCCGATACAACCGCTCCACACTTCGTCGCAACCGGCAGTCTGGGATCAATGAACCTTTCACTGATGAACCGGATGACTGAACCGATAGCCGATTTGCAGATCGACAGCGGAAAGGTAAACCGGCTCACGTTCCGCATCACCGGCGACTCGATAGAGGCCGAGACGGAGCTCTCCCTACTGTACGACGACCTGCAGATCGAACTGCTCCGCCTCAAGGAGGGAAAGATCCGCGAACGCAAATTGCTTTCAACCGTGCTGGACGATTTGGTGCTCATCCCGAACAACCCCCATCTCGGGCAAACCCGTATCGGAACCGGAACCACGCTACGCGATCCCTATCGTTCTCAGTTCAACTACCTGTGGAAATCAATAGAGACGGGAATCAAGTCTACGCTGATCGGACGTCACCTCAAGCACGACCGACCTCACCGCCCTTCCCGCAAACGTTTTTAGAGCACGGACAGATCCTTCGTACAACCAGAAAACGGCTATGAAACGGATGGATTGTTCTCCTGTTCTTTCTGTTCGAGGGAGGGTGTATCGGGTCGAATCAGCCCGTACTCCCAATAATAGATCTGGATCAACAGCAAAAATCCGGAAAGGAGCAACGGACCGAAAATAATTCCCCAGAACCCGAACAAAGGAATACCCAGAATCACACCGAAGACAACGATCAACGGATGGGTGTTGGTGATCTGGCGCATCAACACGATGCGGCACAGACTATCCACATTGGCAATGACCAGAAATGCGCACAGCCACATAACGATTCCCTGCCAAGGCGCCACCTCGACCCACAAATAGATGCCCATCGGCACCGTTACAACCGCTGTCCCGACCATCGGAATCAAGCCACACACTGCGGTGAGGAAGGCCCAAAAGACGAAATCGGGAACCCCCAGAAGCCAATAGACCGCAACCGAAGCTACTCCCTGACACAACATGACCAACGGAATCCCGACCGCATTGCTGAAGATAATTCCTTTGACCGCTTGCGTAATACGAGTCAAGCTCGTTCCCCGGAAAGGCAGATATAACCTCACCTGTTGTTCCATCTTCCGTCCTCTTTGCAGCATAAAAAACAGCACGACCAACATCAGTAGCACGTTGACCGTAAAACTGTACGTCGTATCGAACAGCGACGACGCCACACGCGTCACCACACCGCCCGAATCCTGCAACACTTTTTCGGGAACGATGCGGAATCCGAGCAGATCGTTCACCCGTTCCAACAACAAATTGAACATCTTCTTTACCTGTACCGTATCGACCGTCGAAACCTCCGTCGCAATCAACCGGAAGGTAAAAAAGCCTAATCCTGACAGTAATACGGTCATAGCCAGCACCAAAACCGATGCCGCAAGCCACGATCTCCAATGCCATCGTTCGGTCAGATAGAACATCACCCGCCGTAAAACGACATAAAGCGTCGCGGCACCCAGAAACGCCCCGACAAAAAACTTCAACCGATAAACGATCAGCCATCCGATAACCAGCAGCACGCCGATAAACAACAGTTGCCGAAAAAATGCGTTGTCCGCACTCCGGATTCCCTCTTTTCCCATACGATCTTCCGATTTTATTTCGTTCTCACTCTATAAACAAATATTTCACCAAACCACAACAATCGGTACGGGGCCAGATGACATTACAATCAAAAAACACGTTATATTTGCATCAAAGCCCAATAAATAACAGAAACATCTATGGAAAAAATCGCAAAAAAACTGACCGATCTGATCGGCAATACTCCGTTGCTCGAATTGCAACGATACAATCGCAAACATGAACTCGACGCCCGACTGATCGGGAAACTCGAATATTTCAATCCGGGCGGAAGCGTCAAAGACCGCGTTGCCGTCTCGATGATCGACGATGCAGAACGTAAAGGCTTGCTGCGCCCCGGTGCACTGATTATCGAACCGACCAGCGGAAACACCGGTGTCGGTCTGGCCTTGGTCGCCGCCGTAAGAGGATACACGCTGATTTTGACGATGCCCGAAACGATGAGTCTCGAACGCCGGAACCTGCTCAAGGCCCTCGGGGCAAAGATCGTTCTGACCCCCGGAGCCGAAGGGATGAAGGGAGCTATCGCCAAAGCGGAAACCCTGAAGCAGGAGAATCCGGGTTCCGTTATCCTGCAACAGTTCGAAAATTCGGCCAATCCTGCAGCTCACATTGCCACCACAGGTGAAGAGATCTGGCGCGATACGGAAGGGAAGATCGACATCTTTGTTGCCGGAGTCGGAACGGGCGGAACCGTGACGGGAGTCGGGAAAGCCCTCAAAAAGCACAATCCGAACATCCGCATCGTCGCAGTCGAACCCGCATCCTCCGCCGTTTTGTCCGGAGGGAAAGCCGGTCCGCATAAGATTCAGGGAATCGGAGCCGGGTTCGTTCCTTCGATCTACGACGCTTCGGTAGTCGATGAAGTTCTTCCGATCGAGAACGATGACGCCATTCGCAGCAGCCGGGAAGTGGCCTCCGTAGAGGGTCTGTTGGTCGGCATATCGGCCGGTGCCGCCATTGCTGCCGCCACACAGATAGCCAAACGTCCCGAGAATCGGGGTAAAACGATCGTCGCCCTGCTGCCCGACACCGGCGAACGATACCTCTCGACCGAACTCTACGCTTTCGACAGCTACCCCCTCTAAACAAACAATTCAACCATACGAACATTCCAGATACAGAACGACCGGATGGCTCAATCCTCGAAATCTTCGAGCTGCCATTCGGTCGTTCTTATTGCTTTTATGCTGTCGCTGGCGTTGCCGTCGCTTCAGGCCTTTACATCTGCCCGGATTCTTCGCTCGGCTGGGTCCGGATCAACATATAAGGAGATTTTTCGGGATCGAGCCACTGCAACACCTCGACGACATCCTCCTCGGGAACCGTAATACATCCTGCACTTCCTCGGTCATATCCGCTCTCGACATGGAAAAAGATGGCGCTTCCCTTGTATTTCTCTATCGGACGCATGTTGTACTCAACCACTGCGGCATATTTGTAGGCATCGTCGTCGCGCCGCAGGTATTCGAAATTGTCTGTCTGCGGCTTCTGTGTCGTCATTTGATTGTAAAGCGGATCCTCGGAATCGCTGATCCAGTAGTGTTCCGGCGTCACCACCACATAGGGCCACTGCAGCTCGATGTCCGCCTCGTAGCCGAAAGCAAACCCCATCGGATAGGCTCCGGACGGCGTTCGCATGTCCCCTTCGCGCTTCTCCCCGAAAGGAGCGATTCCGGCCCGTCCGACATTCGAGTGGATCACCGGTGCCGCCTCAAACCACCGCCCAGTTTCGTCCTTCTCATAGCGTCGGAACTGACACAACACCCGATCGGGACGGTCATTATAGACCAAAATCAACTGCCGGCAACTATCCGGCAACCGAATCTGCTCATCCTGAAAACTTGCAATAAAAGCATCCGTATCGTTCGTCTTGCGATAATGTTCAATATAGTCTCCGATCCACGTAATCCGTTCCTCGATCGGCATCTGCAACTCCGAAGGAGCCCCTTTGACCGCTTGTCGATAGCACTCCTCCGCACTACGCAGAGCCACCGTATCACCACTCCACATGCAACCCAAGCGCTCGTATATGGTTCCGAGCATCAGATTGCCCCAAGCTCGCCGGGAAGCACTCCCCTCTTCCATGAAACGGTCGATCTCCTCCATGCGCTCCTCGGCCATCTCCCGAAGTCTGATCGCCCGCAGACACGAATAGTTTGCCCCTGCCATTTCATTCCACTGACGAGATTTTTCGCACATATACACCCCAACCAATGGATCGGTGGCCTCGGCCAATGTCAGACCAACGGTCCATCCGATCGGGATCATCGCCTGCTGCAGCGAATCTTCCACAATCGTGCAAACACCCCTGTCGAGCGTATCGATCCGGTCCATCACGCAGTAGCGAATACGCAACGAATCGCTCTGCGAAGCCTCCAAACGGACGTCCCAAAAATCACCGCCGAGCCAACGACGCACGCTCCGTTCCAAGCGGGCCAAACGACCGTCCCGCAACGTATATCCGACCTTTGCGGTCCAACGATGCAAAGCCTCCTCCTGTTCGGCACTCTGAATCGTACAGCCCATGGCATGGGCATCGACCATGGCGTATAACAGCTCATTCGAAAGAGCAATCTCCTCCGTCAATGACTGTTCGGTCAACAACGGAGAAGAAACATTTTCTGCGTCGACTCGAACATAGGCCACCTGATCGGGATACAATGCCCGCACGACAACAACAACCGCCAATACGACGATCAACAGCAAGATCCAACTGCACACGCGTAGGACCCAACGTCCTACCCTCTGTTTTTCCATGGAAGCAAATTTGGTGATTAATATTTTTTCAGGATTCTCAAGCCCTATCGTTTCAGCAAGTGACAGAAGCTTCGGTTTCGGTCTCTGCCTCCGCCTCCTCAACCGGATCCTCCTTTTCGTTACGACTCACAACACAGGCTGCCATCGCGTCCCCCGAAACATTCACCGCCGTAATCAGCATATCCAATGGACGGTCCATAGCGATGATCATGGCAATACCTTCGGCCGGAATCCCCACAGCTACCAACACCAACATCAGGATTGCCATACCTCCACTCGGAATACCGGGCGTTCCTATGGACGATACCGTCGTCAGCACTACAATCGAAAGCATCTGTGCCAGTGACAGGTCAACTCCCATCACCTGAGCCACAAACACCGTCGCAATGGCATGATAACAGCTTGTCCCGTTCATGTTGATGGTAATCCCCGTGGGCAACACGAAAGAGATCACATTGCGGGGCAGGCCGAGTTTCCGCATCTGTTCAACATTCAACGGCAGGCAGGCCGCACTGGAACACGACGTAAAGGCCAACAGCTGCACGGGAAATACCGCACGCATGTAGGACTTCAGCGGAACACGACTGAGGAAACGTACGATCAACGGATAACATACGAACAGGATGAAGCACAACCCGACGACGACGGTCAAGGCATAATAGCCCAAGGCCAGCAACAGATCGACGTCGCCGGCGAAGTTGACCATCAGATCGGCCATCAACGCCATCACCCCCAAAGGAGCGACCTTCATCACATAGTTGATGATCCTCAGAATAATCGCATTCAACGACTCGACGATCCTCTTGACCGGAGCCGAACGCTCCCTCCCGACCGCAACCATCGCTACGGCAAAGACTATCGACAGCAGGATCAACTGAAGCATCGCGGAATTGTCGCCTGCGGCCTGAATCACATTTTCGGGGATCAAATCTTCGACAAAATGGAGCGGCCCCTGCTGCTGAACCACCTGCGCTGCCTCCTGTTTTTCGGCTACGGATTGCTCATAATGGATTCTGAACTCTTCGGCTTTTTCGCGTGGAAACACAAATCCCGGGCGAATCACATTTACGGCAACCAGCCCGATAAATATAGCAAATACAGTGGTTATTAAATAGATAAACAGCGTCTTTAACCCAAGTCGCGAAAGATGCTTCATATCGCTCATATTGGTGATTCCGCTGATCAGCGAAACAACCACCAACGGCACCGCAACCAAACGCAACATACGGATAAACACCGTACCCCATGGTTTGATCCAGTCCGTAACCACCTGCTCCGCACCGGCACTCACGGCAACAAAACCGATCAAGATTCCGACCGCCATTCCGATCAGAATCGTAACATATAACGGTAGCTTTTTCATCTGTATTCGGCGTATTTCTCCCTCTTCCTTCCCCCTCTATACGCAGCTCGTTTTTTCATTTTCTGTTTTTGTGCCCCAAAATTATAAATTATCAGGAAATTCACGGAATTGTCATGCAAAAAAAATCGAAGTTCAACCCGATTAAAATGATGCTTCGGCCTTCAAATTCGACGCACCCACTGCCTTGAAACAGGAGTTATCGGCTCCCACATTCGACCGCACAATATGGTAGGACACCGATCCATGCACCATGTTGTCGGGATCGACAACAAAATTCTGATAATTGAAATCCATCGGAACCTGCCCCGTATTCACCTCAATACCCACCTGCTCGACCTTTACGAACGACGCACCGGGTACATGTCCGGCAAAAGGCACCTCTAATGAGGTCAGGATGTTCGAACAATTCTGGGCATGGATTCGCCCGAACCAACTGGAGTGGTCCATCCGCGAAAAGACGAATGCCTGATCACAATTCCATGCGGAAAGATTGTTTCCGTTCGCATGTTCGGAAAAAATGAATCCGTAACGGAAAGCGCTTTTGACATACAGATTCCGAAACTCCTGTTCGGGGTTACACCACAAACGAGGTCCAATAAAGCCCGCCGAATAGTGTCCGTCGGCCGAAGGAGAGGTCAGCTCGGTACTCCGCGTCGAGGAAAAAATCAGCACGTTATCCGTGTACACGGTCGCTGCATAAGCCACATTCACCCCCGACAGACGGGGATAGCCCCCCGGTTCGGATTTCGCTTGGAAAGCTATGTCCTGCAGACGGACAACCGCCTGATTCAAACCATAACCGTTCGCCCCGGCCCCCACCGCAAAAACGGATACCGGACATACGGAGGGATCGGTCTGTACCTCTCCCAACACGTCGGAGAAGAGAATCGTTCCGTTGTCCCACACCTCGGAGGTATCCGTTCCTGTATGATTGGCATAGGCACACGGCGTAACCGCACAACCTTCACCCTCTATCCGGATCATTCCGTAGTCACGTTTTCCGGGCGTCAGAGTCCTCGGTCTAAGAATCAAATGGGCCTTAACCTTGTAAGCCTCATGAATCGCAACCAAACGATAACGCCCGTTCGGAAAATAGACCGTTCCTCCGCCCCACTCCATAACCGAATCGAGTAACGTCTGAATCGCGGGTGCATCGTCCGTCACGCCGTCCCCTTTGGCCCCGTAATCTTTCACGTTATACACCGGGACAACCCCATCGGGAACAGCACAGCTCGCAGTCCTCTCAGCGCAAGAGGCAAACGACAAAACCCATACCGACACCCAGATTGCAACAAGTATTCTTCGTATCATATCTTTTAATAAATAATTTTTCGGCAGCCGATCAGAACAAAAATAGGCCTTTTACCCCTAATTTCCTAACCTTAAATTTTCTTTGAAAATTAAAATATCCTCCAAAAACAACACTTTTCCCACAAAATAGAACTAAATTTGCAAAAATTTTCTACGAAGGCTGCACATTACATGCAACGGGGACGCACTCAACATCGATTTTTTGTGGTTCTATTCATCATCTTGCTTTCCGACCTCGTCGGTCTGCAACAGATTTTGGCACAAGTTCCCCGGCACTCCATCCCTTGCGACTCGCTACGAATCAACCGCACCGGATTCGGCCGCTTCATGAACCAAGTGTCGTCAACCCGTGCCTATCAAATGACCCATATCGCCGTTCCACTGATCGTTTCGGGCCTGATCACACAACATAACGACCATCAGTTCCGCAGTCTGCGCAACACTTACCTGCTTTCTTTTTACCACCGATACGATGACTACCTGCAATATGCTCCTGCAGGATTGCTGCTTGGTCTGAAAATCGGAGGAGTCGAAGGTCGCAGTTCATGGGGACGGATGCTCGTTTCAGATGCTTTCTCCGCCGTACTACTTACAGCCATGGTACGGTCTCTAAAATCAGCCGGTCAGGTAACACGCCCCGACAACACTGACCGACATTCATTCCCGTCCGGACACACTGCCACCGCTTTCCTTACCGCAACCCTGCTCCACAAAGAGTACGGACGAACACGAAGCCCGTGGTACAGCGTCGGAGGATATGTCTGCGCTACAGCAACCGGACTCTCCCGCATGATCAACAACAAACATTGGCTGAGCGATGCTCTGGCAGGAGCCGGCATAGGCATCCTGTGCGGCGAATTGGGATACTATCTGGCCGACCTGATATTCAAGGATCGCGGACTGCTCCGCAATGAGCTTCCCGAACCGGCGTATGACCTCTCTCACCGCCCTTCGTTTTTAGGCCTCTATTTGGGCTACAACCTGTTCCTGAATCGAACCGAACGGATCGATGGGACAAAAATATCGTTTTCATCGGGTGGAAATGCCGGACTCGAAGGAGCTTGGTTCATCAACAACCATTTCGGATTCGGCGGCCGAATGACCGCCATGAATCTGAGTCCGGTCGTCGACGGTACGGCCAGCCAAAAACAGATCGAACTAATCTGTTGCTATCTGGGTGCATACTACTCTCTCCCGTTGACCTGCAAGTGGCAGATCGGAACCAAACTGCTCGCCGGATATAACCATACAGGCGGTTTTCAGCTTCGTGAACGATCGATCGGGAACAGAAATCTTTTCGGAATGAGCACCGGACTTTCGCTGACCTTCATCGCTCACCACAATTTCGGCATGCGCCTCTTCTCCGATTATACTTTCACCCCTTCACTGCTCATCCCTCATGGAAAGACATCGCACATTCTCTCTTTAGGAGGTGGGGTTAACCTGCAATTCTAATATCACTTAGATCGAATCTAAAGAATCTCGATCAAATCGGACGGCCGTTTTCGCCCGATTTATCCATATTTTCCTATCTTTGTAAACAAATTTAACCCTAGACTTTTTAAATTAACAAAAATGCGCCTATTTTCCCTATGTCTCGGGCTGGTGTGCTGTATCGTGATCAAAGCTCAAGCCCAACCGGAAATTATTGCCGACACATTACGCCCTGCCGAAGAACGAATACAAAATGCCATCGATCAGATGACACTCGAAGAGAAAGTCCGACTCTGTTTTGGAGGCGAACGTTTCGGAGAGGTCGTTTTACCCGGAGTGCCCCGTTTGGAGATCGATCCGATCTATGCTGCCGACGGACCTCGCGGAGTCCGGGCAGGTGATGTCACCGTCTTTCCTTCGGGAATAGGTCTTGCCGCCACATGGAATCCGCAACTCGTCGAACAAACCGGACAGGTGATCGGGTCCGAAAGCCGTGCCCGCGGAATCGGTATGGTCTTCGGCCCTGCATTCAACATCAACCGCGATCCGTTGGGAGGCCGTTTTTTCGAATATCTGACAGAAGATCCCTACCTGAACGGCAAATTGGCTGTAGCCCAAGTACGAGGCATGCAGCGGGAAGGGGTATCGGCCTGTATCAAACACTTCGCCGTCAACAGCCGCGACCTCAACCGAAACTGGTACATGAGCCGCGTGGACGAACGTACGCTGCGCGAAATCTATCTGCGCGGATATGAGATCGCTGTCAAAGAGGCCGATCCGTGGGGCTGCATGACCGCCGCAAACGGACTGAACGGCGAACTGTGCAGCGACAACGAATGGTTGCTCAATGAAGTTCTGAAAAAGGAGTGGGGATTCAAGGGTCTCGTCCTCACCGACTTCTGCCACTCCCGGTCAACCGTCAAGGCAGCGTTGGCCGGACTCGACATCGACATGCCGTGGGGCGATTTCGAAACGATCCTTTTCGGCAAACCGTTGATGGAAGCCGTCGAACGGGGTGAAGTTCCCGAAGCGGTCCTCAACGAAATGGTCCGTCGGATCCTTTGGGTCAAATACAAAACCGGAGTCCTCGATCATAAAGACCTGAAAGCTGGCGCCTCGGTCAACACCAAAGAGCACCAAGAGGTAGCCCGTCAGGCTGCCGAGGAGAGTATGGTGCTGCTGAAAAACGAAAATGAACTTCTGCCGCTCGACCTCAACAAGACGAAGAGGGTCGTTCTGATCGGACCGAATTGTGCACAACGTTTCTGCATACTGGGACTCGGAGGAAGTTCCGGAGCCCAAGCCGCCTACGAAATCACCCCGTTAAAAGGTTTGGAGAACAAATTGAAAGGCAAAGCCGAACTCTCTTACCTGCCCTTGACGGGAGACTCGCCGTTCACGCCGATTCCTGCCGAATGCTGGACCGGACAGAAAGAGGGTAACGGTGTGCGGGCTACCTACTACAAACGCGGAGAGGGTCAGGTTCAGGCCGTAAAAATCGAACCGACAGTCGATTTCAGCTGGTTCAACCAATCCCCCGTCCCCGACAAGATCCAACCCGGCGATGTGCATGTCGTCGTAGAGGGCAAAATCAAGGCTCCCGTAACCGGAACCTACACGCTCAAGCTGATCACCGACAATAACGCCGAGTTCTGGGTTTCGGACATGGGTGCACAAGCCATACGCAACACCGAAAGCGGCGTTCCGCAACAAAACACGGCCATGTGTTTCTTCGAGGCCGGAAAGACCTACGACATCCGGATCGACTACTCCCAATCGCCCGAGGGAATGAAAAATGCCACCGAAATGAACTATTGGGCCAAAGAGAACCCCTCGTTGCGGTTGGAATGGGCGCTGCCGAGCGACGAAAAGATCATTGCCGAAGCCATCGCCCCCTATCGTGATACCCTTGCCTCGGCCGATGTAATCGTATTCGTGGGGGGAACCGACCACAACCTCGACTGCGAAGGCCGCGACAGAACCTCGATGAACTTCCCGCAAGGACAGACCGAACTGATCCGTCAGGTCGCAGCGATCAACCCCAATATGGTCGTTGCTCTGATGCACGGAGCTCCGATCGACCTGCCGTGGATCGACTACGTACCGGCGGTTCTGGACATGTTCTTCCCGGGCATGGAGGGTGGCACGGCCTTGGCCGATCTGCTCTTCGGCGATGCAACGCCCTCCGGACGTCTGACCTTCAGCTGGCCCATGCAATTAGAGGACTCGCCTGTCTACAAACTCGCTACGCAAGACATCGACAACGTTTACTATACGGACAGTCTGATGGTGGGATACCGCTATTTCGACACCGAAAATATCGCTCCGCGCTACGAATTCGGATACGGACTGAGTTATACCACGTTCGACTATGGCAAGATGAAACTTTCGCGCCAAGGCGACTCGTGTATCGTGACGATGAAGATCAAAAACAGCGGCCCGAAAGAGGGAGCCGAAACCGTACAGATCTACGTCGGGCAGAAAAACTGCAAATACACCCGGCCGGTTCATGAGCTGAAAGCCTTCGAGAAGGTCTTTTTGAAAGCCGGTGAGTCGCGGACAATCTCCTTCGTTCTGGACAAAGATGCCTTCTCGTACTGGAATCCGGATCAGAAAACATGGGTTCGCGACTCGGATGAATTTACGATCGAAGCCGGTCACTCGTCACGGGATATCCGAAGAAGTGCAAAAATCAAATTTTAATTCGAGATTTGTTCTGAACCTGAATGAAAAGCTGTAAAATCAGATATAAAACGTTGTAGATAAGGCATAAGGCTATCATCTATATTGGTTTTCATTAGAATTTTCACATATTTACCCGACATTTCAATGAATAAAAAACTCAACAAAGTCATCGTGCTCGGATCGGGCGCTTTGAAAATCGGACAGGCCGGAGAGTTCGACTACTCCGGATCGCAAGCCCTCAAAGCCCTCCACGAAGAGGGGATCTCTACTGTACTGATCAATCCGAACATCGCAACGATACAGACTTCGGAAGGTATCGCCGACCGGGTCTATTTCCTGCCGGTCAACCCCTACTTCGTCGAAGAGATCATCAAGAAAGAGCGTCCGGACGGTATTCTGCTCGCTTTCGGTGGACAGACCGCCTTGAACTGCGGTACGGAGATGTACCTGAACGGGACCCTGCAACGCTACGGTGTCGAAGTGCTCGGCACCTCTGTCGAAGCCATTATGGCCACCGAAGACCGCGATCTGTTCGTCAAGAAACTGAACGAAATCGAAATCAAGACTCCGGTTAGCCAAGCCGTCGAAACGATGGAGGATGCTATCGCCGCTGCAAACCGGATCGGATTCCCGATCATGGTCCGTTCGGCCTATGCCTTAGGCGGGCTCGGAAGCGGAATCAGCCAAAATCTGGAAGAGTTCAAAACCCTGTGCGAAAGCTCTTTCGCCTACTCGAAACAGATTCTGGTAGAGGAGTCATTAAAAGGATGGAAAGAGATCGAGTTCGAAGTGATCCGCGACAAGAACGACCACTGCTTCACCGTCGCCAGCATGGAGAACTTCGACCCGCTGGGAATCCACACCGGCGAAAGTATCGTCGTGGCTCCGACCTGTTCGCTCAACGAACAGGAGCTCTCGATGCTCCAAGAGCTCTCGAAAAAGATCATCCGCCACATCGGAATCGTCGGAGAGTGCAACATTCAGTACGCCTTCAACTCCGAGACGGATGACTACCGCGTCATCGAGGTCAACGCCCGACTGAGCCGTTCGTCGGCTCTTGCTTCAAAAGCCACCGGCTATCCTCTGGCTTTCGTCGCCGCCAAGTTGGCGTTGGGATATACCTTGGATCAGATCGGCAAGATGGGTACGCCCAACTCGGCATACGTCGCTCCTTCGCTCGACTACCTGATCTGCAAGATCCCGCGTTGGGACCTCAGCAAATTTATCGGCGTTTCGCGACAGATCGGATCGAGCATGAAATCGGTCGGCGAGATCATGTCGATCGGTAAATCGTTCGAAGAGATCATCCAGAAGGGTCTCCGCATGATCGGACAAGGCATGCACGGATTTGTCGGAAACGAAGGTCTCGAATTCGGTGATCTGGACGAAGAGCTCTCCAAACCGACCGACCTGCGTATCTTTGCCATCGCTGCCGCCTTCGAAAAGGGCTACACGATCGGACGCATCTATGAATTGACCAAAATAGACCCGTGGTTCCTCGAAAGACTGAAAAACATCTACGACTACTCGCTGGTACTGAAAAAATACTCCAAAATCGAAGAGGTTCCGGCCGAAGTGCTGTTCGAAGCAAAACGGCTCGGATTCTCGGATTTCCAGATCGCCCGCTTCGTCGAATCGCCCGAGGGAACCCTCGAAAAAGAGTCATTGCGCGTACGTGCCGCCCGCCACAAGGCCAACGTTCTGCCCACCGTAAAACGGATCGAGACCGTCGCTTCGGCCGATCCCGAACTGACCAACTACCTCTACTTCACGTATGACGGCAAGGAGCACGACATTCCCTTCTTCAAGAACGAACGGTCGGTCGTGGTGCTCGGATCGGGTGCCTACCGCATCGGTAGTTCGGTAGAGTTCGACTGGTGTTCGGTCAATGCGGTGCAAACCGCCCGAAAACTGGGTTACAAGTCGATCATGATCAACTACAACCCCGAAACGGTATCGACCGACTACGACATGTGCGACCGGCTCTACTTCGATGAGCTGTCGTTCGAACGCGTACTGGACGTCCTCGAGTTAGAGATGCCCAAAGGGGTGATCGTATCGGTCGGCGGACAGATTCCGAACAATCTGGCCATGCGGCTCCATCGGCAAGGCATTCCTATTCTGGGCACCTCGCCGCTCTCGATCGACCGGGCCGAAAACCGGCATAAATTCTCCAGCATGCTCGACCAGCTGGGTATCGATCAACCGGCATGGAAAGAGCTCTCGCACATGGATGAAATCTATGAGTTCGTCGAGAAGGTGGGCTATCCGGTACTGGTTCGTCCATCGTATGTGCTCTCGGGTGCAGCCATGAACGTTTGCTATACGGCCGAACAGCTCGAAACATTCCTGAAATTGGCAGCCAAAGTGTCGAAGGAGTATCCCGTTGTGGTATCCCAATTCCTGCAACAGGCCAAAGAGATCGAATTCGACGCCGTAGCCCACAACGGAGAGATCGTCGAGTATGCCATCTCGGAACATGTCGAATTCGCCGGGGTGCACTCGGGTGATGCCACGCTCGTGTTCCCTGCTCAGAAGATCTACTTCGAAACGGCACGGCGCATCAAGAAAATCAGCAAGAAAATTGCCAAAGAGCTCAACATCAGCGGACCTTTCAACATCCAGTATCTGGCGAAGAACAACGAGGTCAAGGTTATCGAGTGTAACCTGCGGGCATCGCGCAGCTTCCCCTTTGTATCGAAAGTGCTCAAACGGAACTTTATCGACACGGCAATCCGCATCATGCTCGACGCTCCATACGAAAAACCGGATCACACGAATTACGACATAGACTGGATCGGTGTTAAATCCTCGCAGTTCTCGTTTGCGCGGTTGCACAACGCCGACCCGATCCTGAGTGTCGACATGTCCTCGACGGGCGAGGTCGGATGTCTGGGTGACGACTTCTCCGAAGCTCTGCTCTCTTCGATGATCTCCGTCGGATATGATATCCCGAAACAGAACGTTATGGTCTCGTCGGGTGACACCAAATCGAAGGTCGATCTGCTCGATCCCTGCCGGATGTTGCAGGCGCATGGCTACACGATCTACGCCACGGCCGGAACTCAACGTTTTCTGGCTGACCACGACATCGAGGCACAAACGGTGGGTTGGCCCGATGAACATACGCCATACAATGTCATGGATATGATCGCCGGACACAAATTCGACCTGATCGTCAACATTCCGAAGAATCATACGCATCGGGAGCTGACCAATGGATACCGCATCCGCCGGGGCGCAATCGACCACAACATTCCGTTGATTACGAATGCCCGTCTGGCCAGTGCGTTCATCCATGCATTCTGTGAGAAAAAGCTCTCCGACATTCAGATCAAGAGCTGGCAGGAATATCAGCTATAGGTTTCCGTTCTCTCTGAAACTGACAACAAAAAGAGATCGGGGCCCGGAATGACCGAGCCCCGATCTCTTTTTATCTAAAACGGATTCTACTCCAAAGCGAATCCCCTCGTTCCGTGCTTTATGGGCATGCCGCAAAAAAACCGTCGCTCTCCTCAATACATTTTTATTTGGCATCGAAGAGCTTCGACTCGAGCAGCGCGGACCCTTTACTCTTTCGGTGCAGCAAGTTTTGTTTCCTGCGCCTCCTGCGTCCGATTTTGCTTCTTGTCTCCGTGGAAATGGCGGCGTCTGTGGGGTCTTCTTCTCCGACGCTCCGACCCCGTCGTACCTTCGGGTGCTCCTCCCTCGGCTACTCGGCTCTCCGTTGCTCGGTTCACTGCAGCCTCAGCACTGGAATCCTTATCTGCCCGCGGTTGGGTTGTCTGATGGTCCGGCATTTCACGCGGGTCCCGTCCCTCGCGTTTCGGTCCACGTCGCCGGTTCGAACGATGCCCGCCTCGACGGCGTCCCTCGTCATCTCGTGGTGCATACTTCGGCCCTGCTCCCAAACGCTCCGGCAACGGCAACTTCTCAATCTCCCGATCGATAAACCGTTCGATCCGATGGAACTTTCCCTGCTCCTTCTCGTTGACAAAGGTAATCGCCGAACCCTCGGCACTCGCCCGGGCCGTGCGGCCAATCCGATGGATGTAATCCTCCGGGTCGTGCGGCACATCGAAGTTAATGACCATACCGATATCCTCAATATCGATACCCCGCGCCACGATATCCGTCGCAACCAATATGTCGATCTTCCCGTTTTTGAAATTCAACATCACCTCTTCGCGCTGCTCCTGTTCCAAATCGGAGTGCATCGCCGCTACACGCAACTTCATGCGTTTCAACGAATAGTTCAGCTCCTTGACCTTCTGTTTCGACGAAGCAAAAATGATCGTTTTGGCTCCGGTCGGCTTTGCAAAAAGCTCACGGATCAACTCCATTTTCTGATTCTCGTAGCAGACATACGCCCCCTGTGTGATCGCCTCATTGGGTTTCGAAACCGCAATGTTCACCTCTGCCGGATTGCGCATAATCTGCTTGGCCATCTGCCGGATCTTGGGCGGCAGCGTTGCCGAAAACATGATCGTCTGCCGCTCGACCGGCAAATAGGAGATGATCTTCATGATATCATCGTAAAAACCCATATCCAGCATCCGGTCGGCCTCGTCGAGTACGAAATATTCGACATGAGAGAGGTCGATTCCGCTGTTGGTCAGGTGAGCCAACAAACGTCCGGGCGTCGCCACGACGATATCCGACCCCATCAACATACCCTGCTTCTGTTGGCTCCATCCGATTCCGTCACCCCCTCCGTAGACTACCGTCGTCGAGATCGGAAGAAAATAGGAAAACCCCTGAAACTGCGTATCAATCTGCTGGGCCAACTCCCGCGTCGGCACGACAATCAACGACTTGACCACATTGTCGGGATTCCCCTCGCGATGCAACCGATCCAACAACGGCAACGTGTACGCCGCTGTCTTACCGGTCCCCGTCTGGGCACACCCGATCAGGTCGCGCCCCTCCAAAATGACCGGTATCGTCTCCTGCTGCACCGGAGTCATCTCCACGAAGTTCATCGCTTCGATACCCCGCAAAACCTCCCTATCCAAATTAAATTCATCGAACCTCATAGTCTACCAAATTTTTCACAGCCGCGAAGATAGCGAAACATTTCGAGAACGCCTCAATCCTTCCACACCGACTCGAAGCTGTAATCGCCAGAACCCACCTCATAGACGGCACATCCGGCCTCCTCCTTCACAAAACGGATCTGTTCCGAATTTCCGATGCGGCGACCACTCTCCTTGACGCTGCGTACCTGCTGCGTGGGAACATAGACCGTTGCCACCGAATTGGCCGGCACATGGACACGGAGGGTTAACCGACCGTTCTGCTTGCTCCATGCACTACGGACGGGCCCCTTCACCGATTGGAACTCACCCTCGGCAAACTCCAGATTATTCGGGATATAGGGATGAATCGTAAACCGTTCGAATCCGGGATGGGCTACATCCGGAATGATTCCCAAGATATATTTGTAGAACCATGAGTCGACCGATCCCATCATCGGGTGGTTGTGCGAATTCATCGCATCACCCGTTGCATACTCCCAACGCTCCCAAAGAGTTGTCGCTCCGTTCTCCAACATGTAGCCCCAACTCGGATAGGTCGTCTGAACAGCTATCTTGTAGGCCGTTTCGACATGTCCGTAACGGGTCAACATCTCCATCAGATACTTCGTACAGAGGTTACCGGTCGTCAGGTGGTAGTCGTGAGCCGCGACATCCTTCGCCAGATTATCCACCACACGGGCAATCCGATCCTCCGGCACGATTCCCAAAAACAGAGCGAACGAGTTTGCCGCCTGATTATTCGCTGCATACCCTCCTTTCTCCTCGTTCCACCACGTATCGTTGAACGCCCGAGCCGTCCGCTCCGCCAACTGACGATAATATTCGCTGTCGGTCGCATTATCCAACAAAGCAGCCATCTCGGAAAGCATCGATGCACAGTAGTAGAGATATCCGGTCGACATCAAAATTCCGGGTGTATCCTTCGACACGGCCGACTCGGGAGCTACCGCAAATTCAATTGGAGGCGACCAGTCTCCGTAATAGCTGTACTCGACAACTCCGTCTTTCGTCCGCGATGCCAGATAATCGACCCACGCCTTCATGCCGTCGTAGTGATCGCGAATCACGTTGAAGTTACCATAGTACTCATAACACTTCCACGCAAGAAGCAGATAGCTGGCCGAAACGGGGTCTGCCGGACGCGCTCCGAAGCGATAGGGCGCCACGCAGGTGATCGTCCCCGCTTCATCCTGCGTATCGCTCACGTCGTCCAAAAATTTCGGATAGAAGCGCGACAAATCGAAATTATAGAGGGCCTGCTCGATCCGTACCGTCAGATCGTTCATCCATCCCATCCGCTCGTCCCGCTGCGGGCAGTCGGTCGGAACGCTGTGCAGGTTGCTCGACTCCGTGGCTACAACCATCTTGTGGATCCGGTTCAACAGCTCGTTGCTACACCGGAACTCGCCCGTCTTGTTCACCGCATTGCGGACAATTTTGACGACAATATCCCCCTCCTGCGGAGCCTTTGGCAAACCTTCGACCTGAATATATCGGAATCCATGGTAGGTGAAACGGGGTTCCCATCGCTCTATTCCCTCACCCTTGAGGATATAGGTGTCGGTTGCCTTGGCGTTCCGCAGATTTTCCTGATTGATCGTACCGTCGTCATAAAGCGATTCGGCGAACTTCATCGTCACCTGACGTCCACATTCCCCTTCGACCCGAAGCGAAGCCCATCCGGCCAGATTCTGCTTCGTATCGAACACATAGACTCCGGGAAGCGGTTCCCCGATCAGCTGCGGCACAAGTGAATCGACCACTTCGATCGGCTCCATCATCTGCGACACCATACGCCCGCCCGGCGCGTCGGCCACGTGGGCCCAACCCCAACTCTGATTCATCAATCCCGCAGGAACACCCGGCTCATAGAGTGCAGGGACGTCTTGCCGCGCATCGTAACACTCTCCGTCGAAGATCGTCGAATAGACCGTCGGACCGGTCGTCACAGAACGAACGTTGTTCGAGGTCCACACCGCCAAATTTCCGTTTTTATCGATCACCTCGAGTTGCAGGCGCAGTTTCGACATGCCGTACCATCCGGGAGCCACCGTAGCCAACAGAACATTCACCCCGGTATGCAGATATTCGGTCACATCGTATGTCGAATAGTAGATTCTCTTGTTATAGGTACTCTGAGCGGGTTCCAGCACACGGTTTCCCACCTTGCGGCCGTTGATCATCATCTCGTAGAACCCAAGTCCCGAAATATAGAGTCGCGCCTGTGCAACCTCTGCAGGTTGAGGAATCGTCCCCTTAAAGTAGAGCACACGTCCGGGCATTCCGGGCACATAGGCAATCCAGTCCGAGCTCCAGTCCGATTCGTTCAGCAGCCCCATCTCGAAATAGGCCGGATCTGACCATTCGGACTCCGTCCCGTCCGAGGTCCAAACCTTGACCTGCCAATAGTAACGGGCCCGGCTTCGAAGCTCCGGTCCACCGTAGGGTACACCCGCCGATGCCGATGCAGAAACCTCCCCACTGTTCCACAAGTATTCGCCTGCAGCCAGCTTCTCTTTCGATTCCGCGATTACGATCCGGTAGACCGACTGAAGGACTCCCCGCTTTTCGCTCTCGATCTTCCAGCTAAACTGAGGCGTCCGCGCATCCAAACCGATCGGATCGACCGCATATTCACATTTCAGCCCCACGACCGTTATATCCTTCGTCTCGGGTGTCCCTCCTACCACCGACTTTGGCCAGAAATATCCGGCTGCCAGCAAAACGAGCAGACTAAAAACTCCTTTCCAATTCATAATCTCTATTTTTCCAATTTTAGGTTAGTATTTTAAACTATTCGTATATCTCCGGCACATCGATCAAGGTGCGTGCAACCATACGGTTGGCACCCGATACGTTCGGATGGTGCATGTAGGTAGACAACACATAAGGCGAATTCGGCCCGTAGTCCTCGAGCCACATGGATGACGGATCGACCTCCTTGCCGTCGTAATTCTTCGAGGTAGCCAGATCAAACTTACACCCTTTGATTCCATATTTTTGCCGGACACGCTCGATCAACGCATTTTCGGCGATCTGACTGGCGCTCTCATTACAGGGAATGTTATTCAGAATCGGAATCGCCCCCTGCGACAAGATGTACTCCACGAGCTGGCTCAAATTCTCCTCCGTATTTCCTCCGTTGGTACCGATCGTAACCATCACGTATTTTGCCTTCAGATAGGGCAACTCGTTCACGATCCGTTTCAACACCTCGTTGATGGTCGTGCCGCCGCGTCCGCTCGCTATGGCACCACCCCTGACCCGACGGATGATCTGCTGTACCCACGACTGAGGAAACAGCTCGCTCGGGAAATAGCCGTCGGGTTCGGTGATCGAATCGCCGTACAGCAACAGCGTTAAATCACACTTCGGGGCCACAACGCACATCTGCTTAACCAAAAGCTCCGTCCCGGACACCAATCCAAAGCAGTAATAGTCGTACTGCCGTCCGACATACACCTCGCTCTTTACGGCACCGGCACCACATCCTCCGCTTCCATCGACCGTCACCTCGATCTGCTCGGACTCTCCCGTATAGAGATCCGTGATATGCAGCGTCGAGGTCTGATACTCCCGACGGACCTCAACGATATACTCATGTTCGGGATTCAGCAACGAAGCACGCTCGATTTTCTCGGGAGTCACGCCGATCGAAATCGTCCGGGCGGCCATATCCACATAGGCCTTGAACTCTCCCTGATCGCCCTGAAAAACCGCACGGGCATCCGCTGACAGCTTCACGTGGTAACGTACGGCTCGTTCGCCCAACGAGTAGTACCGGTCCAATCGTACAAGACCCTCTTTCCCCGTTACACTCAGTCCAGAATCGGTATATTCTGCCGTCCGATCCTCGAAAATCAGCTCCGGATCGGGATTATCCCGATTCAATACCCGGTCGTATAAAACGGTTGTCGGTTTCAATGGTTCCTTCTCATTCGGTTTCGCCGATACTCCGAGCCCCATCCATACAGCCAACAGGGTCAACGACAACAACCGTAATTCCGTGGATAATTTTTTTTTCATCGCTTCGTAAAATCCGTTTATTGAACTATCACATAACTTCACCTCCGGCTCTCCTTTTCATCGAGCCGATCTTTACAAAGATAAACAGGATAACCGTTTCCCGAAACTAAAAAGAGTATCTTTCTGCTGAATCGACCACATTTTCTCCCCAAAAAGAGAGACCATGCGGATCGACTGATCGATCCGCATGGTCTCTTAGCTCTTCGTCTTCTTTCGATCCGACCCTCAATCTATCCGACCGAAAGATCTACGACACGCTATTTCTGGAAAATATCCTTGTACTTATTGATAAAGTAAACCGGTGTACAGCTCCACGCATGGCAATAGCTGTTGACCGGGAAGAATCCGTAAGGCGACTTGAAGTCATCGTTCGGGTCATACACCTCCCAGAACGTATCGGCCCCCTTCTCGACCATTCCACCCCAATAGCTCTTCAGCAGCTCCTTGGCTCGGTCGTTCATGCCACACTGGATCATCGCCTCGATCACATAATGGTAGGCATAGGGCGATCCCGGATAGCACGTTGTCGGATCGTCCAACACGGCACTGAGAGCCCGTTCACCCTCTTTCGCCGACAGGGTCTCCGAAAGGATCATCCACACCTGACTGAGATAGGAGACCTGACGATCGGGCCCCGACACCATAACACCGGATGCCTTATCGTAAAAATTCTTACGCGATGCCTTACGCATGGCTTTTACCACATCGGGCCACTCCTTCACTTCATCCTCGCGACCCAACATAGTGGCCAATTCATAACTCTTGTCAATGGCAAATGTCATCAGCCCCTGAATCGGCGCATGTCGGTTCAAATCGTCCTTCCAGTCGAAAACCAACCACCACTGAGGCTGTTTCTCCATATCGTAGATGTCGTCCTTGAGGTAAGTCCGTGCAAACTCGATCTGACGTACCACAACCGGCCACAACTCTTCAGCCGTCTGCCGGTCTCCGGTCGCTTTCAGATACTCCAGCAACGTAACTCCATACAGCAGGCTGTAATCCATCGTGTGCTGATTGATCTGCGGTTCTGGTTTGGGTAACTCGTACACCGTCGCGTGCAACCATCCGTCTTCGTCGGCAAGAGCAGCCAGCAGGTAGAGGCATCGGCGGGTCAGTGCATGATTTTCGAACGAATAGGTATTAGCCATCGACTCCAAGTACAGGTCGCCAATCCACAACCGTTGGTCGCGCTTGGGCCCATCTTCATAAACCGTCTGCATACACTCTTTCAGCGTCTTCAGTCCGATTTCATTGATGCGTGCGATCATCGGATCGACCGTAGGCTCCAGAGGCCGTCCTTCTCCCGACGCGGAAGAGACTGCCTCCAACTTCATATCCGAGATTCTAAAATCGTAATACGATTGGGCCAGCAACTCGATTTTGACGTAACGGCAGGCCAAACGTCGCTCTAAGGTCACGGTATCGGGCAGATGCATAACGGTCACCACCTCGTCCTGCAACCACGCACGGCTCAGTCCTCCGGGATAGGGATCGAACGGAGTGTTCAACTCGGCCGGCACCTCGGCAAACGTCAACCGGAAACGCAACGGAGCATCGGCAGGCAAACCGGTATGATCAATCCGAAAGGTAAAATATCCGGTATAATGATCCCCAAAATCGACGATCACCTCTTTTCGGCTCTTAAAAGAGCTATGGTATAAGGAATCGATCGGCTCGGTGCGAACCATCTTCCATTCCTGAAAAGCCTCCGGATCTTTCTCGCTGCACACGATCCATTGCGGTTTCACCTCCGTCCGGATCAATTCGGGCATATTCGTACGTGCTTTCTCCAGCCATCCGGCCCGTTGATCGGCAAAAGCGATTGTCTGAGCTCCAACGGTCAGGGTCGAAACACATGCCGCTGCAAATAACAGACTTGTCAACAGTTTTTTCTTCATTGTGGGTTTTATTTTAGGGTTTCTGTAATCAAATTTCCAAAAATATTTCTCTGAATGCCGGACATTTCCATCACTTTCTAATAGCTCAACGACCGGACAAACTCTTCCGCTTCGGGAGTCAACACGCGATCGACCCGGTCAATCCATCCCGAGCGGGTCAGGGCTTCGCGTTGTTTGTCGATCGCTCGGGTAATCGGATAGTCCGGACGCTCCAGCTTTTCATAACGTTCCCGTTCGGAAGGACGTATCACTCTATCGAAAACCTGCTCCCGGGTCGGACGACGCTCGGCCTCCCATACGAAACCCGGCATCAGCTGGGATTGTGTATCGGGAATCTTATCCATCGGATAGATCGTGTACGCAGGTTGTCCCCGATAGATAATCGTCGACAGCTCCTGATCGGCAAATTCAAAGGTGATATCGGCACACTCCGCCACAAGAAAACCGCTGATGTGACGATCGGTACTGTCTCCCTCCTCCATGTAATAGTAGGTCCGGCCATTCCCCTTCACATCGGTCCGGTAGATGTTACCCTTATCGAAAAACGATTCGATCTCTTTGCCCGACACCTGATTGAAATGCGCGGTGTCGACCCGCGAGCTCATCAACGGATCTCCCGTGAACAAGGCCCGCTCCAAACTTTGATTGCGAGTAAAAATATCAACGACCTGTGCCGTTATCTGGTTCTCCTCGTTCCACAAAACCGGATTGATATACATGTGGATTGTCGAATCGGCGGTAAATCCGACAATCGAATCGCACACTGCCTGAAAGTCATTTCGGAAGATCCGCACATTGCGGTAGCCGTGTACCGTTCGAACTAAAGAATCGGCCGGCGACAGAGTCGTGGAATCGATCTGAGCCACCCACTCTTCCGGTTGTGGCTGTTCGACTACAGTCGAATCGCCACCCGGCTTCGTCGAGTCGGGTGAGGCCGCATCATCAAGCGATACAGAGTCGGGGGTCAACAACAGCTGTAACGAATCGACCCGGTGCAACGCCAGCGAATCTTCCGCCGTAGCCTTCCCCTTTAAAAATCTACGGGCAAGATATTTACGTTCACGGTTCAACTCCTGCTGCATGGCTTTCCGCTCGGCCTCCTCAGCCTTTTTCCGCAAGGCCCGGATCTTCTCCATCACCCTCTCATCCTTTTGCCTGCGAAGAGAGTCGCGTTCGGCCTGTTTCCGCGCCTTTTCCGCAATCTTTAATGCCTTTTCCGGGGATATAGAGTCCTGTGCTACGACGAGAGAATCGCCTTCTGCCACGATCAACCCGGTCGAATCCACCGCAAGAGATTCAGTGACTGCCGTCGAATCCGACGGCAACGCCTCAGATCCCTTATCTTGGGATACAGCAGCATCCTCCGATACAGGCTTCTCGTCGGCTGATTTCTCCGGTTCGGCCGCTACGGGTGAGCCCGAAACCTCTTCGCCCGGAACCTCCTCTCGGACCGAATTCGAAACCGGTTCCGGAGAGACTCCTGTCGATAATTCGGCCCTTCCGCTCTCTTGACCAAGCGAATCTGCCGACCTTTGTCCCGATGCTTCCGCTGTCGAAACCGCTACCGTCTCCTTTTCGACCGCAACCGACACAGAGTCCGCCCCTGCATCGGGTCTGAACCCTCCCGCGATCGGTTGATCCGTCACGATACTATCCCCTTCGATCGCAACGCCGGCTACATCTACGGAATCCTGCACGGCAGATATCTCCGGGACCTCCGGTATCGAATCGTTTTTAAATCGATTCACCGTGTAGAGATAGATCGTGTCCGACCGCATGAAAACGGTGTCCGACCCATCCTCTTCGTATCCGGCCAACGACGGATTCCGTGTCAGCAGAGCCTGCTCCTTGTCGCCCCAATAACGGGCATAATCGCCGAATGCAAAGGTCCGTTGTTTCCGGTCGAACATCTGCACTTTATTCAACATCAGTGCATTTTGCGTCGGCTGTTCGTAAACGATCGTATCGGCCCATGCCTCCTGATCGGGCGTCATGATATAGGAATCATTCGTAAAGACATAACGCTGCTGCTTGCTGTTGTATGTACCCTTTTGAGCCGTCAAAAACTCATCGCGATCGTTCCAGATATACGACCGCGTATCGAACGAGGCAATCTCCGAGTCCAGATTATAGGAAACCGAATCCGAACGGATCATATACTCCGGATTGCTCATCTCGACGTTGTGCACCCCGACCACTTCTCGCAGATCGGCATAATAATACCCCTCGTCCGACTCCATCAGGTTGTCCTGCTGCGACAGCGTCCCGCCGCCGTAATATCGCCCGATGTTGTCCAACGTATTGAAGGTAAAATTTCGGGTATACAACGTAGCATCCTTATCCACCATCTTGATCAACGGCGAATAGATCCGCGCCTCGTTCAGATCTCCGTTATAATCGGCCTTGTCGCCATATATGAACGTACTGTCCTTATTGACCACCACATTGCGGTAACAGTCCATCTGGCGTTCGCTATAACGAACCGCACTGTCACACATGATGACAGCCCCGTTATGAAAAAACACGACATGCCCTACCAGACAAAGTGCAGACGAATCCCCCACCTTGATACGCGACATCTGATCGGCCCGAAAATCGACCGAAGCCCTTCCGTTCTCGTCCTGCTGAACCGGACTCTGACCCAACGCTACGAATACACCCACCGTAGCGAACAGCGAAAACAACGTTATACAAACTTTGCGGATCACCGACTGGACGCTTTTTAGCTATTTGTTGATTTGATTGAGCGCAGGTTGCATGAACTTGCAGTCTCGGAAATCTTTGTCTATCCGGATATACATGCCACGAATCTTCTCCTGAATCCACTTATTCATCTCCACCTCCTGCTTTTGAGCCAAGGCCAAACGTTCGATCTGCTTGTAGTCTTCGCTCAAATTGGCCCGATGAACCGGAATGATCTCCTTCAACATCACCATCTTGCACAACAGGTCACTCGTCATGTTCTGCGAGGCATACGGTTTCGAGATCTCTCCCGGCTTCAATTCCGACAATGCCTCGAGATCCTCCCTGTTCAACTGTTCCTTATAAAATTTGGTGGATGCGTCCGCCGGATCGACCATGCCCCGATAATAGGCCTCAAGCTGCTCCATATTGGATGCGATACCTCCATTTTTCTGCGAATAACGGTCCTCGGAGTACTCGGCAACGGCCTCTTCGAAGGTAAGGTTGCCCGCAAGAATCTCATTCCGTACGCTATCCAAAAAGTTATAAGGAGCCTCTAAATCCCGTTGGAAATATTGCGGCCGGACCACGATATGCCGGACGTGATACTGCGGTCCCACCTGTTCGATCATCTGAATCAGGTGAAACCCATACTCCGTTTCGACAACGCCAGAAACCTGGCCCGGCTTGAGTTGTGTCATGGCATTGGCAAAACGCTCTACAACCATGTCTTTCGTAATCAGCCCCAAATCTCCACCTCGTGACGCTGATCCATCCTCGGAGTAGATTCGTGCCAACGTCTCGAACTTCTCTCCATTCAGGATACGTTCCCTCAGTTCCAGCAGTTTGGTCTGGGCCCGCATCTTGGCTTCCTCTCGCGACGAAGGGAAACGGATAATTTGCGCATAGACATACTGCTCGGGAATCAAGGGAACACTATCCTTGGGCAACCGTTTGAAGAACTTTTCCACTTCGCCCGGAGTCACCACTACTTTATTGCGAACCGTATTCTCCATCTCATAGGCATAATTCTCCTCCATGGCTTGATTCCGAAGTTCTTTTTTAATCTCGAACACCGGATTTCCATAATACCGTTCCAATGCGGCCAATGAGCCATGTAATTGTGTCTCCTCTTCCAACGTCTCACTAATACGCTGTTCTATCATCACTTCATTGATCTTGATCGAATCGATCAAGGCCTGATTGTATAGAACCTTACTGAGGATCAACTGCTCCAACGCCTGACTCCGTGCATCCTGATCCGGCGTATAGCCGGCCTCCTTTTGCTGCTGGAGGAACCGCTTGCTCAACTTCTCCACATCCGAATAGAGCACCATGGAGTTTCCCACTACGGCTACCACCTTATCCGCCGTATATCGTTCCTGCGCTACCCCCTTGACATAGGTCAACGTGCAAGCGACGATCACGCCCAGCAATATTTTCAATCGATGTTTCAACATAATATCGTTATCGGTTTACATTCACTATTATCTCTTTTTTCTCATAGGCCTGTTTATAGAGGCTGTCCTCATGTGCTCGCACGATACTCTCCTTGCGCTGATTGAACAACACCCGCCGGATAACCTCCGCGACACTCTCCATCGGTGCATAATCCCCCGCCTTGCGTACGGCTACTACCCGAACGTAAAACAGATAGGAATTGGCCTCAAATTCATGGATTTTCGAGGTGTCAAGCAAATAGTCGTACGACTGCGTCCGGTCCGTAGGCAATTGCAAAAGCAGGGTCGCCATATCGGTCCAGCGATCCATCTCGATCAATTCGAAATCGTTCTTGACACACAACTCCGTAAGGTCCTGCAAGCTCTCCGCACGAGGACTGCGCAACAGCTCTTCCACCTGTTTCTGTTGGGGATGGCGTTCGGGTAGACGAACGATGCGGGCCTTGATCAGCGTTTTATCGAGTACGAAATCGGACTTGTGCGCTTCATAGTATTGACGGATCTGATCTGCCGTAAAGAGCGTATCGATATACTTGTCCACATAGAACTGATCGACCTTGTGGGTCAACAACGAGTTGCGGTACTCCTGCACCAGACGGTCGATATCCTCCTGACTCTCCTCGAACATCCGCTCGGCCTCTTCGATCTTCAGCTGCTTCTTGACCCATTGGTCTACGTACGACTCCAACAGTTTCAGACTATCCTCGGCACTGAGCCCGGGCGTGAAAATCGTCGACACGTCGTAGGCAAACAGTTTGCTGTCACCCACTTCGGCCAACACCTTGTTCTTGCTGTCGAAAAACGGATTGGGAAAACGTTGGCACGATGCCATCGCCACCAACAGCCCCCCTATCACTATTTTCGAAACAAGCTTCATATAGATCCTTTCCCGCAACAAATATACAAAGATATAATGTTCTCTCTAAACAACGTTTTTTAGCACTTTATATTATACCTCTCGTTGGTCACTTTGACGATTTTTCTCTGCCGCCCCTGTCGTACTCTCTTCCTCCGACCCCTCAACCGTCACACGTGCAGAAGATGCACTCCGATCTCGACGAATCCGGCGGACTACCGCCACATAAAACAGTACCAGAACGACAAACGCAACGGCATACAGCATCAGATAGATTCGGCGGTCGTCGATCATTTCCCACGTAAACTTCATCTGCTCTCCGCCCATGATCCACGAAAAATACGAAAACGCATTGTTGATCGCATGAATGATCATCACCACAATCAACGAGCGGCTGCAATAATAGACGAACCCCAATACTGCTCCGACGAAAAAGGCATTGACAACTTGTTGGGGAATACCGTGGACAACTCCGAAAATGGCAGAAGCGACCAAAACACCCCGCCACGGCCCATACTTCCGGACCAAAGAACCCTGAATGATTCCTCGGAAAAGTATCTCTTCCAGAATGGGTGCCGCCACAATCACCGTAAGCATCATCCATCCGCCGAGCCTCATGTGTTCGTCGAGCAGTTCGAGCCACCGCTCGGGGAAGAGAGCCACCACAGGTTCGATCAGAATCGTCGCGGCAAAAAGAGCAATCATGCCGAAGAAGATCCAAGTCAGATCGAGCTTCCACCCGGTAAACAGAGGCTCGCGTTCACCGCGATGTCCCGTCCGCAGCCATCTGACCCACAGGGCATACGAGATCGTTGACACAAAAGTCAGCACATAGACGATCATCTGTACGCATCCCTGCGGTATGATCTCGAGTTGCCCCAACGGCAACGCAAGCCATCCAAAACAGAACGACGCCGCCACGTAGATACCGATAATCGCGACAAGGTCGCCCCAAGTGGGATATGTCTTCGACCGAGCCGGCTTCATCACTCAAGATTTCCCAACGTGGCGACCATAACGGCCTTAATCGTATGCAACCGGTTTTCGGCCTCGTCGAACACGATCGATGCGTCCGACTCGAACACCTCATCCGTAACCTCCATCTCCGAAATGCCGAACTTGTCGAATATCTCTTTACCGACCGTGGTCTCCAGATTGTGGAATGCAGGCAGACAGTGCAGGAACTTCACATCCTCGTTTCCGGTAGCCTCCATGACCCGTCTGTTGACCTGATAGGGCTGCAACAGATCGATCCGATCTTTCCACAGATCGCTCGATTCACCCATTGAAACCCACACGTCGGTATAGACGAAATCACAGCCTTTTACCCCCGAGGCGATGTCGTCGGTCACCGTAATTTTCGCTCCGCTTTTCTCGGCCAAAGCCCGGCACGTCGAAACCAACGCCTTGTCCGGAGCACACTGCTGCGGAGAGATCGCCCGGAAATCCATACCCATCTTTGCGGAGAGCACCATCAGCGAATTGGCCACGTTGTTGTGCGCATCCCCAAGGAAGCAGAACTTGATCTCGGACAACGGTTTGGCGATATGCTCCCTCATGGTCAAGGCATCGGCCAGTGCCTGCGTCGGGTGAAATTCAGTGGTCAATCCGTTCCACACCGGAACCCCCGAATACTCGGCCAGCGTACGTACCACATGTTGCCCATATCCGCGGTATTCGATCCCGTCGTAAATGCGGCCCAACACCCGAGCCGTATCCTTCAGCGACTCCTTCTTTCCCATCTGTGAACCCGTCGGGCCCAGATAGGTCACCCGCGCCCCCTGATCGTAGGCCGCCGTCTCGAACGAGCACCGTGTGCGCGTCGAATCCTTCTCGAACAGCAGCACGATATTCTTCCCTTCAAGCGTCTTCTTCTCCTTACCTATGTATTTATCGGCTTTCAAACGGGCCGCGAGATCGAGCAGGTAGGCGATCTCCTCCGACGAAAAATCGAGTAACGTCAGCAGACTTCTCTTCTTTAAATCAATCATATCCGATACTTCTTTTGCGATTCTACAAATGCAACCTGTTTTTCGGTCAAAAACCTCACCTCTTCCCTCTCTCCTTCCCTCCGAAAACCAGCCTCAAAGATAAAACTTTAATTTGGAAATCCCTATTTTCACCGACGCTTCTCTGCATACGCGCTCGGTTTTCGATCGGTTGTCGCCGAGACGAAGAATTCCGGATCGGAGGATTACCCCGAGAAAGTTCCGGTTTTTTGATAAATTTTGCCTATCTTGCACCGAGTTTTGCGACAGACGGAAACTTACGGTGCGGACTCTTCTGCCCGTAATTCAGATAATTAAAGTAAGATATGGGAAAAATCGTATCGCTGGCCAATCAGAAAGGCGGCGTGGGAAAAACCACGACGGCCATCAACCTTGCGGCAAGTGTTGCGGTACTGGGCAAAAAGGTGCTGCTCGTCGACGCGGACCCGCAGGCCAACGCCACCTCGGGACTGGGATTGGACATCAACGGAAAGGGTATCTACGAATGCATTACCGGAGAGGCCGAACCGGCTGATATCATCCGCAAATGTCAGGACGTCAAGAAGCTGGATATCCTGCCATCGAACATCAATCTGGTCGGGGCCGAAACCGAACTGCTCGAAATTGAGAACGGGCAGAAAAGGCTCAAGACCCTGCTCGATCCGTTGAAAAACCTGTACGATTTCATCTTTATCGACTGCTCCCCGTCGCTCGGACTGGTCACCCTCAACGCTTTAGTCGCTTCGGACAGCGTCCTGATCCCCGTACAATGCGAATACTTTGCACTCGAGGGGCTCGGGAAACTGCTCAACACCATCAAGATGACCCAGTCGAAACTCAACCCTTCGCTGGAAATCGAAGGATTCCTGCTGACGATGTACGACTCGAGGCTCAGACTGGCCAACCAAGTCTCCAACGAAGTCAAAAAACACTTCGGAGAGCTCACTTTCCAGACGATCATCCAACGCAACATCCGGTTGAGCGAAGCTCCGAGTTTCGGCAAGCCGGCTCTGCTCTACGACGCCTCCTCGTCGGGAAGCATCAACTACCTGAACCTCGCCAAAGAGTTCATCAAAAAAAACAGAAACAAATAGCAAAAGATAACCATGAATCCGAAAAATAAAGGTCTGGGACGCGGATTGGGCGCCATCTTCGACATGGAAGGAACGGTGCTGCCCGAAAAGAGTAAAAGCAGGGCTTTCGAGGAGATCGAGATAGACCGCATCCAACCCAATCCGAAACAACCCCGCAGTCACTTTGCCGAGGAGGCCCTCGAGGAGTTGGCCGAATCCATCCGTACCCTCGGGGTCATACAACCGATCACCGTCAAGAAAGAGGCTGACGGCACCTACACCCTCATCAGCGGAGAACGGCGTTGGAGAGCCTCGCAAAAGGCCGGACTCACCGTGATCCCCGCCTACATCCGTGAAGCGGACGACCAGACGCTGCTCGAAATGGCCATCGTCGAGAACATCCAGAGGCAAGACCTCAACGCCATAGAGGTCGCCTTGAGCCTGCAACGGTTGGTCGACGAGTGTCGCCTGACCCAAGACTCTCTGGCCGAACGGGTCGGGAAAAAACGGTCTACGGTAGCCAACTACATGAGGCTGCTCAGACTGCCGGTCGAGATACAGCTGGCCATTCGGGAAGAGCTCATCTCGATGGGACATGCCCGTGCACTGGCCGGCATCGAATCGGAAGAGCGCCAAATCGCCCTGCTGAAAAAGATCGTCAAAAAGGGACTCTCTGTCCGCCAAACCGAAGAGCTCGTGCGGCAAGAAAACGCAAAATCCGAGTCGAAAAACGATGACGAAGAGTTTCCCGAAAGCTACACCCGTCTGGTCGAAGAGCTGGAACGTTTTTTCAACCAAAACATCAGCATCCGCAAAAACAATAAAGGGGGTGGAAAAATCGTTATCGGTTTCGAATCCGACGCCGATATTGAAGCTTTTATCGACAAATTCAATGAGTTCGCCAAATAACATAGTTACACGAACGAAATATCGAGCCGCCATGCCCCGACGCAAAACAGCATGCCGATGGATAGGAATCGCCATACTCGTCTCCCTGCTGTGGATCGACGTGCATGCACAGGATCCGAACGTGCGGTATAAAGTCGAAGGTGGGATCCGGATCAATACGACCCCCATCGTAGCCGACAGCCTGCAAAGCGATTCCAGCAACATGGTCGCTTCGACGCCCGTTGCCCCACCCGACACGACTACGACAGCACGTGAACGCCGCCGTTTGCTCCGGCTCCAACGCGATACGGTAACCGTCCGGTACAGCAAGCTGTTCCGTGACACGCTGCCCATATCGCGCATCTGCGCGATCTCGGCCATCGCGCCCGGATTCGGTCAACTCTACAACAAGCAGGCATGGAAGATTCCGATTCTCTACGGAACGGTGGGTACGACAGCCTATTTCGCCTTCCAACAGAATCACAAATACAAAGACCTCAAGCGTCAATACGACGCCTTGAAACGCAATAACGCCACTCAAGACGAACTCGATCCGATACAGGGCCGGATGATTCGCCACAATACGGCTCGGACGCTGCTGTTCATCGGTGCCATCGGCTCCTACATCTATTTCATCGGGGATGCCGCTCTCAATTACAAGGGGCCTGTCAACAACGTCAAAAAAGCCACGACCCTTTCGACAATATGTCCGGGTGCCGGTCAGATCTACAACAAGAGCTATTGGAAAGTACCCATCGTCCTTGGCGGTATCGCCACAATGGGCTATGTGATCAACTTCAACAACCGGGGACTCGAACGTTTCAAACTCGCCTACGATCTGGTGACCGACGGCGACCCCAATACCATTGACGAATTCAACGGCCGATATACGGCCGACTACCTGAAAAAACTCCGGGACAACTACCGCCGGAATCGAGATCTGTGTATCATCATTACTGCCGGGCTCTACCTGCTGAACATCATCGATGCCCACGTCGATGCCCACATGAAGGAGTACGACATCAGCGACGATCTGTCGATGAACCTCGAACCGACGATGGTCAATATGTACACCATGCGAAGCGGAACCGTCAACGGTGTGGGCTTCGCCTTTAAACTTGCTTTCTGATGAACAACCGATCGATCTCCGTATTTTTGCTACTGCTTCTCTGTCTCCCGTTTGCAGCCTTTTCGCAGGCGGACAGCAAAGAGACTTTGAACATCCACACGACCCCGGCAAAATACGATTCGATCATCGCCAGCTGGAAAGCAAACAGCCTAAGCGAAAACGCAGAACAATTTCTCGAAGACGAGTACATCATCCTCGACACCTCGCGCTATCTGGAAGCCGTGTCGACGGTGAGTGACACGATTTGCCGCGCCCGTCTGCGGACCATTCCCTCTCCGATTCACCTCCCGTATAACGATATTGTCCGGAAACATATTGTCGCCTACACGACCACCCACAAGTCGATCACCCGCCGGATGCTCACCTATGGGAAATACTACTTCCCGATGATCGAACAGGAACTCGACAATAACGGACTTCCCCTCGAACTGAAAATCGTTCCCGTAATCGAATCGGCCTTAACCCCTACGGCCGTATCCCGTAGAGGAGCGGTCGGATTGTGGCAATTCATGCTTCAGACCGGACGGCAATACGGGTTGGAGGTCAATTCGATGGTCGACAATCGACGGGACCCCATACTCTCCACCGAGGCCGCCTGCAAATACCTCAAGGACCTTTACGACATATACCACGACTGGACACTCGTCCTCGCATCCTATAACTACGGCCCCGGCAATGTCAATCGGGCCATCCAGCGTGCGGGCGGAAATGCAAAAACGTTCTGGGACATATATCCCTACCTGCCTCGCGAAACCCGCGATTATATCCCCGCATTTATTGCCCTGACCTACCTCTACTACTATCATTGGGATTACGGTGTCGTCGCCTATGAATCGCCACTGCCTTTGGCCGCCGACACGGTAATGGTCAACGCCCGACTGAACCTGAACATCGTCAGCGACTCTACGGGTATTCCGATAGAACTGATTCGACTGATGAATCCTCAATACAAAACGGACGAGATTCCGGCCATGACCAAAAGTTATCCGTTGGTTCTGCCGCAGGAGGAGATATCCCATTACATCGCTTGTGAACAAGGGTTGATCGCGGCATCTTCAGCCAAAACACCGGCGTCCAATACTCAGGAGGTTTCAGTGCCCGATCCGATCGTTCACCGTGTTAAAAAGGGAGAAACATTAGGAGGCATCGCAAAAAAATATCATGTCAGCGTCAAGCAACTGATGCAATGGAACGGCCTCCGCAACTCGATGATCCGAATCGGACAATCCCTTAAAATCGTACGGTAATGAAGTCAAAAAACGACACGATCGCTGCTCTCGCCTCCGGTAGAGGCGGTGCCATAGCTTTGATCCGCGTCAGCGGAGACGAATCGATAGCCGTCGGTGACAAAATCTTCCACGGCGTACACGGTAAAACTCTTGCCGACACGAAAAGTTTTACCATCCGTTACGGTACCATCTGCGATGGTGAACGGACGATCGACGAAGTGCTGATCTCGGTATTCCGCGCTCCGCATTCCTATACGGGAGAAAACATGATCGAAATTTCGTGTCACGCCTCGCCGTATATTTGTCAGGAGATTTTACGCTTGTTGAGCCAATCGGGAGCTCGGGCCGCCACTGCCGGAGAGTTCACTCTACGTGCCTTCTTGGCTGGGAAAGTCGACCTCTCGCAAGCCGAAGCCGTAGCCGACGTCATCGCTGCCGACAATCGGGCCGCTCACACACTGGCTTTCCAACAAATGCGAGGAGGCTATTCCGACGAATTCAAGATTTTGAGGGAGCGGCTGATCGAACTGGTTTCGTTGATCGAACTCGAACTGGACTTCAGCGAAGAAGAGGTTGAATTCGCCGATCGGAAACAGCTATACGAATTGATCGACGTGATCGAGCACCGCCTCAAGAAACTAATCGATTCCTTCCGATATGGAAACGTACTAAAGACAGGGATTCCCGTTGCCATAGTCGGAGTCCCCAATGTCGGGAAATCGACCTTGCTGAATGCCTTATTACAGGAAGACAAGGCATTGGTTTCAGACATTGCAGGAACTACCCGTGACGTAATCGAAGATACCTTAACGCTTCACGGAATCAACTTTCGTTTCATCGACACAGCCGGTATTCGTCAAACGGAAGACCCACTGGAGCACATGGGCATCGAGCGTACGTTTGATCGGATCGGTAAAGCTTCGATTATTCTGTTGATGACAGATGCACAGGAGAGTGCAGAAGAGATTTCCGCAGCTCTGA
>URBJ01000015.1 GCA_900546005.1 uncultured Alistipes sp.
GAGACTACTACGTTGATAGGCTGCAGGTGTAAAGGCAGTGATGTCAAAGCCGAGCAGTACTAATAACCCGAAAGACTTTCTTGAAAGAGGGCCCTTTTCTCATCTTGTCCGGACAAGGACCTAAGTTATAGTCGACAGAAGAGTCGAGAAGAGATTTGGGTGGTTATAGCAACGGGGTTCCACCTCTTCCCATTCCGAACAGAGAAGTTAAGCCCGTTTACGCCGATGGTACTGCAGTAAAATGTGGGAGAGTAGGAAGCCGCCTCTTTAAGGAGCTTTGCAAATGCAAGGCTCCTTTTTTGTGTGTATATATCAGTTGCTTGTTATTTTGGTTTTCTGTATTTTTTGGTTGTTGTTGTGGGCTTTGATGGTTCAGGAATTAATCGATCACCCTTTAGATTTAGATCAAGCGTGTGGTGACCGTGTTTTGATCTGAATTTTGTTGTGGATAAGGGAATGGATGGTTTTACTTTGAGCCAATATGCAGACAAGGGACGGACGCAATGTTTTTTGTAGGAGATTACCCGGTCAGACACAGGATAAGGAGACGGACGACGGAAGACGACGAAAAAGGGCAGGAATATCGTAAAGACCGTTAGGGCTGTGAAGTACAAGGGGCATCGATTGGGGTATCTGCCCGAGGCATATAAAGGAGCAAAGGATCTTTCCTTGGCCCCTTTTTTCTTCGGAGTAGGTAGCAATTCAATTTATCGGAAAGCTTTGCTCTTGTCGATGTAATACGTGTAAAAGATAGGATTTTTAGTTAATATGTAGGACTGGCTATTTATATTAGGATATAAAGTGGTTGGGTGTCTTTGGGGTGCAACTCTGGCCGTCTGGAACCTAACTCTGATCGGCAGCGCATGGATTTGGATGTGTTTAATACCATTTTGTCAATATGTGTAGACAAAAAATATTTCCGCTTGTCATGAGGATAAGCGGAAATTTCTTTCAGTCGAAGTGGATCTTAGACCCTTAGCGTGTGGTTCGTGTGCGGGAAAAATAGCGGCACCATGTTGTCAACCCGCAGCTTTCGCATTTCGGCTTTCGTGCCGTGCAGACATAGCGTCCGTGCAAAATCAGCCAATGATGGGCGATAGGTAGCAGTTTGGCCGGGATGTGGGCTGTCAGTTGCTGTTCGGTTTGCAGCGGAGTTTTGGCGCCGGTGGTAAGCCCGATCCGTTCCGATACGCGAAATACGTGTGTGTCGACTGGCATAACCGCTTTGTCGAACAGAACGACTCCCATGACATTGGCCGTTTTGCGGCCAACTCCGGGCAATCGTTGTAACTGATCGATATCAGAGGGAACCACTCCTCCGAACTCCGAAACCAACATACGGGCCATACCCGATAGATTTTTCGCCTTGTTGTTCGGATAGGAGATACTTTTAATATAGGTGTAAATCTCTTCCGGTTCGGCGGCTGCCATCGATTCGGGAGTGGGGAAACGTTCGAACAGGGCCGGAGTCGTAAGGTTGACCCGTTTGTCGGTGCATTGGGCCGAAAGGATAACGGCTACCAGCAACTCGTACGGATTGCGGTAGTGCAGTTCGCTTTCGGCCGACGGCATGTTGCGTTGGAACCACTCCAAAACACCTTTATAACGTTCGTTCGTTCGCATGACGTTGCAATTTACATGATTTTCTCGAGAATCGGAACCAAAACCGCAGTGGCCAGACCCATCAATCCGATGGCCAGTCCACTGATGGCTCCTTCGACAGCTCCTAGCTCCATGGCCCGTGCGGTACCCAGTGCGTGGGCGGCGGCGCCCATGGCCAATCCCTTGGCGATACGACTTTCAACACCGATTTTTTTCAGTACCCAAGGCCCGACGATACCTCCGAAAACGCCCACGACAATTACGACGACCGAGGTCAATGCCGGAATACCGCCCGAATTGGCCGAAACCGACAGGGCGATGGCCGTAGTGACCGATTTGGGTTCAAGCGAGGCTACGACAGCAGGTTCTGCACCCATCCAGCGGGCAATCAGCGCAACGCTGACGATGCCGACCGCACTTCCCACCAATATGGCCATGACGATCGAGATAACGTTCCCCCGGATGTTATAGATCTGGTCGTGCAGGATGTAGCCCAGCGCCACGACCGACAATCCGAGCATGAAGTCGATGATTTGTGTCTGTTGCATGTAGTGTTCGTATTCGATGCCGGTGAGCCGGATGAAGACGATCAGGACCAGTATCGAGACGAAGACCGGATGGAGCAGGGCGAAGTTGATCTTGCGCCGGAGTTGTATGGCTCCGAGGTAGACCCCGACGGTAAGGGTCAACAAAAATATCTGTGAATTAATGAGTTCTTGCATCTTCTTTTTCCTTCTTTTCGGGTTTTACAGCATCTTTTTTCGATTCGAGTTTTTGCTCGAGCAGTCCGACCACGGCGATGACCAAAACCGTGCTCACCAATGAGGCGACGATGATGGCCAGCATGTAGCGGCTAAGCAGAGTGTAGGAGGTGATCAGCCCTACGCCCACGGGCACGAAAAAGAGCATCATGTTGTCGAGCAGGAACGTGGCCACACGTTTCACCGCTCCCGGACGGACCCATTTCAGCGACAGGGCGGCGAACAGCAGGACCATGCCGATGACACTGCCCGGAACGAAATTACCGATCAGGGCCGAAATCAGACACCCCAGCAGGTAAAACAACAAAATTAAAAACAATCCATACATGGTTCGGTCTTTTAACTTAATGTGTTTTGTATCTTGATAAACGTAGATTCTGTATCAAAATAATAGAGGACTGGAAGCGGTCGTTCAGGAGAAGGCATCATACGATAGTCAGTCGCGCGAATCGTTGCAGCAGGGTTTTCCGTCCCACTCCGTTGAATTCGACCGTAATTTTCGTATCGCCCGGCAGCTCTTCGACACCGATGACGCGTCCTGTTCCGAATCGGTCGTGATGAACGTTCATTCCGACTTCGATTTTCCCAGAACCGTTCTGTTGTCCGGATGGTGAGCTTGCGGGTGTGTAGTTTGGGACCGTACGGTTTACGGCACGATCCGAAGCGGATACGGCATCGGGTGTCGGACGGCGGCCTACACTCCGAAAATGCGCTCCGAGATCGACTTTCGGCGTGTTGTTCGGACGAGAGGGACGGTTCGATTCGTAGGGATAGCGGGTGTCGGGTTTTGCCGCTCCTCGGGTGGACGCATATCCATAAGCTCCACGTGGAGATCTGTTTTGCGTTTTTTCGAATACGTCCGGTTTTTCGGCTGTGGAGAGCTCGTCCCGATCGAACTGGATGTCGAGGTAGCGTGGATCAATCTCACCCAGAAAACGGCTCGGACGACAAAAGGTCATCTCTCCCCATTTGAACCGCGATTCGGCAAAGGAGAGCACTGCCTTGCGGCGGGCTCGCGTCAGCGCTACGTAGAACAGACGTCGCTCCTCTTCCAGACCATCCTGACTCCCCATGCTCATCAGGCTCGGGAAGAGGTTCTCCTCCAGACCCGCAACATAGACACAGTCGAACTCCAACCCTTTGGCTCCGTGTACGGTCATCAGGGTCACCCGGTTGCGCTCTTCCGGCTTCTCGTTATCCATGTCGGTCATCAGGGCAATATTCTGCAACCACTCCTCGAGTGTCGTCTCTGTGGGCGCATCTTCTTCCTCCATCTCGGTTTGAGCACGTTCTTCAGAAAAGGCACGGACGGAGTTGATCAACTCCTCGATGTTTTCCAACGCACTGACCGCTTCGGGGGTCTGCTGTATTTTGTACATGCCGATAATACCGGAGCGGGAGGCAATCTCCAAGGCCAGCTCATGGGCCGGGTTTATGGCCCGCATCGAGGAGAGGTCGTTGATCACGGCTACGAAATCGGTCAGTCGCTTGCTCGCGGCGCCTTTGAGATCCATCTCCTCGGGCGTCAGCTCACTGACCGCTTCCCACAGGCTCAACCCTTTTCGGGCTGCTGCGTCAGCGATGCGGGCCACGGTGACGTCGCCGATCCCTCGCGACGGGGTGTTGATGATGCGCAGAAATGCCTCGTCGTCGCGCGGATTGATGACCAGTCGGATATAAGCGAGCAGATCCTTGATTTCCTTGCGTTGGTAGAATGAAACGCCTCCGTATATTTTGTAAGGAACATTGCGTCCGCGCAGGGCCTCTTCCAAGGCACGCGACTGGGCATTGGTCCGGTAGAGTATGGCAACCTGATCGTAACCGATCCTTTGGTCTCGTATCGTATCAACGATATCTGAAGCGATCAGCATCGCCTCCTCTTTGTCGGTATAGGCCTTGATGACGCTGATCTTCTCTCCTACATCGCCCTTCGAAAAGGCCTGTTTCTGCAGACGTTTTTGATTCTTTTCGATGATGCTGTTGGCCGCATTGACGATCGTCTGGGTCGATCGATAGTTTTGTTCCAGCTTGAAGATCTGGGCCGAAGGGAAATCGTTCCGGAACCGAAGGATGTTTTCGATCTTCGCCCCACGGAACGAGTAGATGCTCTGGGCATCGTCGCCTACCACGCAAATTCCCGGATTGCCTGCTGCCAAATTGCGGATGATGACGTACTGGGCGATATTCGTATCCTGATACTCGTCGACCAGTATATAGCGAAACCGCTCTCTGTATCGGGCCAATACGTCGGGATGGTCCCGGAACAGGATGTTTGTGTTGAGCAGCAGGTCGTCGAAATCCATGGCTCCGTTCTGCTTGCATTTTTGGGCATACAGTTTGTATATATCGACAAACTGAGGACGACGGCGTTCGCGGTCCTCGGCAATCAACGAAGCATTGGCTGCATAGGCAGCCGGGGTGATCAGGTTGTTCTTGGCCAACGAGATGCGTGCAGCGATGTCGCCCGGTTTGTAAGTTTCGTCGGAAAGTTTGAGCTCTTTGATAACCGCTTTGACCAGATTTTTTGCATCAGAGGCATCGTAAATCGAGTAAGAAGAGGGGTAACCCAACAGTTCGGCCTCGGATCTGAGGATCCGGGAAAAAAGCGAGTGAAACGTGCCCATCCAGATACGTCGTGCCGCTTGCAGTGAAAGCAACTGTCCGATCCGTTCACGCATCTCCTTGGCGGCTTTGTTGGTAAAGGTGAGGGCGATGATCGATCCCGGATCCACGCCCTGTTCGAGCATGTAGGCGATCCGGCAGGTCAAGACCCGTGTTTTGCCCGATCCGGCTCCGGCAATGATCAGCGACGGTGAACGAAAGTTTACGACCGCTTCGCGCTGTGCCTCATTCAGTGTTTCGAGATATGCTGCCACAATGCACTCAATGGATGATTCGACGGCGCAAAGGTAATCATTTGCATTCGAAAAAAATCAATATAAAAAAGAGGTGAACGGCTAATTTCTGAAAATTTACAATAATTTTGTAACGCAGTCGTTCTAAGAAAATGAGATTTCTTTACGAAGACAGTGTGCAGAGATAAATCGTAACATAAAAAATATGAGTGAGGTAATCAATATTAAGGAGTTGAATGAACGCATCGAACGGGAAAGCGTATTCGTCGATACGCTGAACATGGAGATGAGTAAAGTGATCGTCGGACAGAAACATCTGGTCGACACGCTGTTGATCGGATTGCTGTCCAATGGCCACATTTTGTTGGAAGGTGTTCCGGGATTGGCCAAAACGCTTGCCATTACGACATTGGCACAGGCCGTAAATGCCCGGTTCAGCCGTATTCAGTTTACCCCCGATTTGCTGCCCGCCGATTTGATCGGTACATTGATTTACAGCCAAAAGACCGAAGAGTTCTCGGTCAAGAAGGGGCCTATCTTCGCCAATTTCGTGCTGGCCGATGAGATCAACCGTTCTCCGGCCAAGGTACAGAGTGCCCTGCTCGAGGCGATGCAGGAGCGTCAGGTGACGATCGGCGATACCACCTATCCGCTGCCGAATCCCTTCCTCGTATTGGCGACACAGAACCCACTGGAACAGGAAGGTACCTATCCGCTCCCCGAAGCACAGGTCGACCGTTTCATGCTCAAGGCGCGGATTACCTATCCCAAGAAACAGGAGGAGCGAGACATCATGCGGCTCAATCTGGAGGGCTCGGGGCTTCCCCGTCCGAACCGGGTGATCGCACCGGAGGATATCGTCCGGGCCCGCGAGGTGGTCAGCAGTGTCTACATGGATGAAAAGATCGAGAAGTATATCGTCGATATCATCTTCGCAACGCGTGAACCCTCGGAGTACAATCTCTCGAAGCTGGTTCCGTTGATCAGCTATGGAGGTTCGCCCCGTGCCAGCATCTCTTTGGCCAAGGCGGCCAAGAGTTATGCCTTCATCAAACGCCGTGGATACGTGATTCCGGAAGATGTGCGGGCCGTATGCCACGATGTGCTGCGTCACCGGATCGGTTTGACCTATGAGGCCGAAGCCGAAAATGTTTCGACCGAAGAGATCATCACGGAGATTCTCAATAACGTGGAGGTGCCCTAAAAGTGAAAAATAAGCAGGGAAGAGTTTCGTAAGTGTAGTTTATGGAAAACAGCAGCGATATTCTGAAACAGGTGCGTCGGATCGAAATCAAGACGCGCGGTCTGAGCAACGATGTCTTTGCCGGAAAGTACCATAGCGCGTTCAAGGGACGGGGTATGGCGTTCAGTGAAGTGCGTGAGTACCAGATCGGCGACGATGTGCGCGATATCGACTGGAACGTTACCGCCCGAAGCCGTAAGCCCCATATCAAGATTTTTGAAGAGGAACGGGAGTTGACCATGATGCTGTTGGTCGATGTGAGCGGGTCGAGAATGTTCGGAACAACGTCGAAGCTCAAGAAAAACATGATTACCGAGATCGCGGCGGTATTGGCTTTTTCGGCAGCCCAGAACAACGATAAGGTGGGATGTATCTTTTTCAGCGATCGGGTCGAGAAATTTATCCCTCCGAAAAAGGGCAAGGCTCACGTGCTGATGATCATCAAGGAGTTGATCAGCTTTAAACCCGAAAGCAACGGGACGAATCTCTCCGAAGGGTTACGCTATCTGACCAATATCCTCAAAAAGCGGTCGACAGCTTTCATCCTTTCCGACTTTATGGACACGGAGGAGGGTAAAACACGTTTCGAGGATGCGATGAAAATTGCTTCGGGAAAACACGATCTGGTTGGGATTCGGATTTACGACCGACGCGAGGAGGCTTTGCCCGATGTGGGAGCGATCCGCATGAAGGATGCCGAAACCGGAGAGGAGGTGTGGGTCGATACGGCTTCCCGGGCCGTACGCAATGCCTATGCGCGTCATTGGGAACAGACCAATGCGTTGATTGATACGTCGTTGAAACGGTGTCGTGTGGACAGTGTGATGATTGCTACCGGAGAGGACTATGTCGCTTCGTTGATCAAACTCTTTAAACGGCGTTAGGAGAGAGTTATGACACGTTTTGAAAAATCGAAAAAATATAAATTCTGGATTACGGCGCTCTTGTTGACGTGGGTCGGAGGAGCAGGCTATGCGGAGACCCCTACGGTTCGAGCCAAATTCTCGGCCGATTCGGTCTTGATCGGCGATCAGTTCCGGTTGGAGGTTGAGGTCGACAAGGATATGATGGAGATTGTCGAATTTCCTGTGCTCAAGGAGACTTTGGGAGATTCGACGGATATCGAGGTCCTCGGAGAGAGTCTTGTGGATACGCTCCAGAGCGACGGCCGACGATTGACCCTGCGCAAGGAGTATACGTTGACCAGCTTCGACGAAGGGGACTATCACACCGGAAAATTTCCCGTACTCTATGTAGACAAAAATATTGTCGATACGCTGTGGTCGCAGGATTCGCTGCACATCGTGGTGAACACGATTCCAGTCGATACGGTCAAACAGAAGATTCACGATGTCAAACGTCCGATCCATACGCCGGTCCGTTTCGGAGAGTTCAGCGGATATCTCGCGATGGGCGTGGCCGGGCTGCTTGTGGTTGCAGCGATCATCTGGCTGATCGTGAAGAAATTGCGGAAGAGACCGCTGTTTGGAGACAAAAAGGCTCCCGACGAACCGCCTCACGTAACGGCGATCAAGCAACTCGAGAAGCTGCACAACCAAAAATTGTGGCAGAGCGGGAAATATAAACAATATTATACGGGCATTACCGACATCTTGAGGCAATATCTTGCGAGCCGTTATCCGATCAAGGCCATGGAGATGACCTCGAAGGAGATCATCGACCGAATGAAGAGCGAGTCGCTGACCGATGTGTCGATGAAACGGCTCTCGGATACACTGTTGACGGCCGATTTTGTGAAGTTTGCCAAGTATGTTCCCGATGCCGATCAAAATGAAGCGGCCTATATCGATGCCTACTATTTTGTGGAGGAGACCAAGCAGAGTGAACCGGTAGCCGTCGAAGAGGTTCAGCCCGAAGCGCAGCAGAAGAGTGTACAGGCGGCGCCGGAAACAACCGAAGAAGAAAAGGAGACACGATGATACGCAGTACGATTATAGTTGTTTTGATGCTGTTTTCGGCGGGTGCGGCGTTTGGACAAAAGTACCCCGAGCGTCGCGATATCCGATCGGGCAACAAGCTTTACGAAAAAGGGGATTACACCGAGGCAGAAGTGGCCTACCGGCGCGCGCTGGAGAAGAATCCCGAGTCGTATGAGGGCAATTTCAATCTGGCCGATGCCCTGTATAAGCAGAAGCGATACGATGAAGCGGCTCAGTTGAATGCTCGGTTGGCAGCTGATTCGGCTTCCGTAGAACATGCGGCGGCGGCCTATTTCAATCAGGGAAATGCACTGTTCCAGCAACGTAAGTTAGAGGAGGCACTCGAGGCCTATAAGAGTTGTATGCGGTTAGATCCGAATGATCAGGAGGCGAAATTCAATTACGCTTACACCAAAAAGCTTCTTGAAAAGGAGAATCAAAACCAAAACAATCAAAACAACCAGAATAACCAAAACGATCAGAATCAGAACCAAGATCAGAACAAGGATCAGAACGATAACCAACAGAATCAGGATCAAAATCAGCAAGACCAGAACAAGGATCAAAACGATCAAAATAAAAATAACGACCAGAATAACCAAAACGATCAAAACCCGCAGGACCAGCAAAATGATGGTTCGGGGGATCAGAATCCCGATCAGCAGGATCAGAATCAGCAGCCCCAGCCTCAAAACGGCGGTATGAGTCGCGAGGAGGCGGAACGAATGCTCGATGCGGTGCAGAGCAGCGAAGACAACACCAAAAAGAAGGTCGATGCTCAAAAGGTACGGGCCGTAGGGGCTTCGGGAAAGAATTGGTAGCAGATGGATCGTTTAATCTAAAAAATCAGTAACGAGGTGATAGACATATCGAATTTTGCAAATCCAAAATTGCTGTGGCTGCTGTGGCTGTTGGTGCCGATGATCGCCCTCTATATCTATCGGCAGCGACAGGGCAAGGCTACGCTCCAGATGTCGACCGTAGCCGGTGTGCGACGCGTCTCCCGGAGTGTGAAATATTACTTCCGTCATCTGCCTTTCGTCTTGCGGTGTGTGGCTGTTGCACTGCTGATTGTCGCCTTGGCTCGTCCTCAAGGGGTGTCGAGCGATACGAACAGCACGACAGAAGGTATCGATATCGTTTTGGCAATCGACGTATCGAGCAGTATGCTGGCACAGGATTTTCGGCCGGACCGGATCTCTGCGGCCAAGGAGACGGCGGCCAAGTTCATTATGGACCGTCCGAACGACCGGATCGGATTGGTCGTCTTCGCTGGAGAGAGTTTTACCCAGAGTCCGTTGACTACCGACAAGGCGTCGTTGGTCAACATTTTGGGTACGATCCGCAGCGGAATCATTGAAGACGGTACGGCGATCGGAAACGGTTTGGGAACGGCAATCAACCGGTTGCGGGAGAGTCAAGCCAAAAGCAAAGTGATCATCCTGTTGACCGATGGGGTGAACAACAGCGGCCAGATCGCTCCACTGACGGCGGCGGATATTGCCAAAACACTTGGAATCCGGGTCTACACGATCGGCGTGGGAAGTGAAGGTACGGCTCCCTATCCGGCAATCGATCCGTGGGGACAGACCCGTTTCGTGCCGATGAAGGTCGAGATCGACGAGAAGATTCTGACTGAAATCGCACAAAAAACAGATGGAAAGTATTTTCGTGCCACCGATAACGATAAGTTGAAGACAATTTACGACGAGATCAATCAGATGGAGAAGAATCGGGTCGAGGTGGAGAGTCTGACCCTCTATCATGAACGGTTTACGCTCTTTGCCCTTGCCGCTCTGATCTTGCTCGTAGCAGAATATTTAATCCGGAATCTGTGGCTTCGCCAGATCCCGTAATTAGCGTAAGATCATGTTCAGATTTGCAGCACCAGAATATCTTTATCTGCTCATCCTACTGCCGATTTTGGTCGGTATCTATTTGCTGACGGTTCGGATGCGGCGGCGGTCGATGGAGCGTTTCGGTGATCTCGAAACCCTTAAAACGTTGATGCCCGAGTTTTCGCCGAAGCGGATCCGGACCAAATTCCTGCTCTTCGCGTCGGCGCTCGCATTCATCGTAGTGGGGCTGGCGCGGCCACAATTCGGCTCCAAGTTGAAGGAGGTGACCCATACGGGAATCGAGATGATGCTGGCCGTAGATGTGTCGAACAGTATGTTGGCTCAGGATTTTCAGCCGAGCCGGTTGGAACGGACGAAGTTTGCCATCGACCGGTTGATCGAACAGTTGCATCAGGATCGTATCGGGTTGATTGTCTTTGCCGGGGATGCCTATATGCAGCTGCCTATTACCTCCGACTATGTAACGGCTCGTTCGTTTGCCAACAACATCTCCCCGACAATGGTCTCGAAACAGGGAACGGCCATAGGAGCTGCGATTGATTTGGCGGCTAATTCCTTTTCGTCGAACAGCGAAGGAAGTCGTGTGATCATCATCATCTCCGATGGGGAGAATCATGAGGATGATGCGATTGCCGCAGCTGAGGCAGCAGCCGAAAAGGGGATAAAGATCTACACGATCGGTATCGGTACGCCGGAGGGGGCCCCGATTCAGATCGACGGAAACTTTATTCAGGACGAAAACGGCGATATGGTCGTGTCGAAACTGGACGAACCGACGCTCGAAAAGATTGCATTGTCAACAGGTGGAGCCTACATCCGCGCGACAAATCGGAGCATTGGTCTTGAGGAGATTGTCAAAAAGATCAATGAAATAGAGAAAAAAGAGCTGACCTCTACCATCTTTGAGGATTACAACGAGCAGTACCAATATTTGATTGGAATCGGATTGCTTCTGTTGTTGATCGAACTTACGGTTTTGGAACGTAAGAGCCGTATCCTGAGTCACTTCAATATCTTTAAGAGAGAGAAATAGCGGATTGCAGAAGAGGTCTCGAAAGCTATGCGGCCTCTTCTCTCCGGTGGCGTACCGGATCGGGGCAGGGCGGTTCTATGCGTTTATTTCAGGCTCTTTCCGGTCGGTTTCAAGTGTGATTTCCGGGATGGATGTGCACTTTTCGTCCGAAAAATCTGTCGTTTTATCGAAATTCGAGTAAATTTGCAAATTGCTTGATTAAATCCACAATATGCCCGTACGCTATTTTACATACGACAAGCCGTTCGAATTGGAGAACGGGGAGGTTCTTCCCGAATTGACGATCGCTTACCATGTCTTCGGCAAGATGAGGAAGGATAATGTCGTATGGGTATGCCATGCGTTGACGGCCAATTCCGATGTGGCGGACTGGTGGCCCCATACGGTCGAAGCCGGCCGGTTTCTTGACCCACGGCGCTATTGTGTGATCTGTGCAAACATCATCGGTTCGCACTATGGATCGACGGGGCCGATGAGTATCAATCCCAAAACAGGCTATCCCTATTACGGTTCGTTCCCTTTTATCACGGTGCGTGATATGGTGAGAGCCCACTTCCTGTTGGCCGATCATCTCGGTGTGGAGTCGGCTCATGCGGTTATCGGCAGTTCGATCGGGGGGTTTCAGGCCTTGGAGATGGTGTTGACGCGCCCAGAATTTGCGGGACGGCTTGTCTTGATTGCTACTGCGGCGCGCAGTCAACCGTGGTCCATTGCGTTGAACGAATCTCAGCGGATGGCAATCGAGACGGACGAAAGCTTCGGCCTCGAGTCGGAAAATGCAGGAAAAAAAGGGATGAGGGTGTCGCGTTCCATTGGCCTGCTCAGCTATCGGGGCTCTTCGGCCTATAATGCAACGCAGCAGGAGAACGATAACCTCTACAAAATCGCAGGTTTTCGCGCGACGACCTATCAACAATATCAGGGCGATAAGCTGTGTCGGCGGTTCGACGCCTACTCCTATTATCGTTTGACGCAGGCATTCGACTCCCATAATGTGGGACGTTATCGCGGTGGGGTCGAGAGTGCGCTTGCATCGATCGGATGTCCGACCATGGTAGTAGGAATCTCATCGGATATTCTGTTTCCGGTTTCGGAACAGGTCTTTTTGTACAAATATATTCCTGATTGCCAATTGAGGCTGATCGACTCTCCGTTCGGTCACGACGGCTTTTTGGTCGAATACGATAAGTTGAATGCGCTGCTCAAACCCTTTATCGGGGCAAAATAGCGGATTGGGTTTTGGTGAGTATTCTATTCGGACTTTTTGCGTTGACAAAGGGGAAAAAAACTTTGTTGGCGAAGGAAAAACGAAAATGGGTAATGTGCATAATATCAGGCGATTTTCTGATGAGGTTCTCGTGTTGCAGGTAATTTTAGTCAACAAGAGGTGCAAATGCCGGAAAGTGTGCTTATTTTTGCAATGATTTTGCAATATCTGTAAGTTAAATATACTACCATGAAATATCCTGAATCAGTAAATATTCTTTTGTTGGGATCTGGAGGCCGGGAACATGCTTTCGCGTGGAAGATCGCCCAAAGCAAACGTCTGGCCCGATTGTTCATCGCACCGGGTAATGCCGGTACGGTCGCTTGCGGTACGAATGTCGAAATCAATCCGACGAATTTCGCATCGGTCAAACAGTTCGTTCTGTCGAATAACGTCAATATGGTAGTGGTCGGACCCGAAGATCCTTTGGTAAAGGGCATCGCCGACTTCTTTAAAGATGATCATCAGATCAGCAACATCCCGGTAATCGGTCCCTCAGCGACCGGTGCCCGACTCGAAGGAAGCAAGGAGTTTGCCAAGCAGTTCATGGTGCGGCATGGGATTCCGACGGCGGCGTATCGCAGCTTTACAAAGAAAAGCATCGAGGAGGCCTATGCTTTCCTCGAAACGTTGAAAGCTCCTTATGTGCTGAAGGCTGATGGGTTGGCAGCCGGGAAGGGTGTTCTGATCGTCGACTCGTTGGATCAGGCTAAAAAAGAGTTGGCCTCCATGTTCGACGGCCGTTTCGGTCGGGCGAGCGATACGGTGGTGATCGAGGAGTTCCTCTCCGGAATAGAGTGCTCGGTTTTTGTGGCGACTGACGGAAAGAGCTTTAAGGTATTGCCCGAGGCCAAGGATTATAAACGGGTCGGAGTGGGAGATACGGGACCGAATACCGGTGGAATGGGGGCTGTCTCTCCGGTTCCGTTTGCCGATGAACGTTTTATGGAGCAGGTCGTAGAGACGATTGTGAAGCCTACGGTAGCGGGTTTGCAAGCCGACAAGATTGACTATAAAGGGTTTATTTTCATCGGGCTGATGAATGTGGCGGGTAAGCCTTACGTGATCGAATACAACGTGCGCATGGGCGATCCCGAAACGGAAGTCGTACTGCCACGGATCGAATCCGATCTGATCGAGCTGTTCCAGAGCATGGCCTACGGAAAGCTGGATCAGTATGAACTGAAGATTTCTCCGTTGACGGCAACGACAGTTGTGTGCGTGTCGGGCGGCTATCCGGGAGACTATCCGAAAGGGTTCGAGATCACCGGGCTCCGGAGTGTGACGGAGAGTACCGTATTCCATGCAGGAACCGCATTGAAGGGAAACAAAGTCTACACTTCGGGTGGACGGGTTCTGGCCGTGACTTCGATGGGCGATTCCATTACGGATGCGGTTGCCAAGTCGTATGCCTCGATCGATAAGATAGATTACGAAGGGAAGTATTTCCGTCAGGATATCGGACAAGATCTCTTGTAGCCGATTAAACGGGTGCGTCTATGGGAAATGTCATTCGTTTGAGTCTCGGTTGGACGCTGCTCCTGTTTTTCCTGCTTTTGCTTCTCTTTTGGACGAATGCCGGTGTGGGATCTGTTCCTGCAACCGGCTTTTCTATGGATATGCCGTTGGGAGAGCTGATGGAGCAGTTCGCTATCGGAAATCCTGTGACGGGAGCACTGTTGTGTAGCCTGTTGATGCTGATAAACAGTGGATTGCTGATCCGTATCGTCTCCCAAAACATGATTCTTACGGAGCGAAGCTACTTGTCCATTGTCGTTTACGTAGCGATTGGAGCGGGATGTGCTACCCTTGGGGCTGATTCTTTGCCTGCATTCGTGCTGTCGTTTCTGCTGATCAGTTCTTTCGGACTGATGCTCTCGTCGTTCCGTCGGGTGGTTCGTTATGGAGACCTGTTCAATTCGGCTCTGCTTGCAGGAATGACCTTACTGATCTGGTCCCATGCGGTTGTCTATCTGCTGTTGTTGCCGATCTCGCTGGTCATCTTTAAAAAGGACGGGCGGGAGTGGATCGTTGCCCTTACAGGATATATCCTGCCAGTGGCCATTTGCTCCTACGTATATTGGGGGATGGGCTATCCGATGTCGTATGTTTTTTATCAGCTGTGTGAGCGAATCGCCGCAATATTCCATACACCATTCGTCTCGAACGGGTGGTTGCATCCCGCGTTACTGCTATTTCTGGGAATTGCGTTGACCGTTTGTGTCTTCTCGGTACTTTCGTCGATAAAACGGGCTCAGACGCTGCGGACACGTACCTATAAGGCTTTCATCTATTTTTTGTGGATCCTGTTCTGCTCGTTGCTGCCTTTCTGTATGCCCGGACGCTCACTGCTCGACTGTGTGCTCATCTCTGTCCCCATGGCCATTCTGATTCCTTCGTACTTGGTCCGCCTGCATGGATGGATCCCACAGACGGTCTACCTGTTGATGTTAGTGGCCATCGTGGTCTATAATCTTTTCCCGAATCTGACTATTGGGTAATTTCGGTTTTCTTCTTTTTGCCTGAGGCGGCGGGTACGATGATGCGCAGGGCCCCCTTTTCACAGGTAATGTGGATCGGGAAGGAGGGGCCTTGTTGTCCGTCGATATCGGTCGACTCATCGTTGTAGGAGTTGACCGTAATATCGTCACTCTTGAAGTAGACCACTCCGGGAGGATAACTTCCTGTGTTCCGTTTGATAAAGTGAAAAATCGTCCGGATCGTCTCGATGGATCGGTCGCCCTTGATAACGATGACATCCAGCAGACCGTCGTCGGGTTCGGCCATGTAGGCAAAGCGCATCTGTCCGGCCGTGCGTCCGTTGAAGACGAAAAAGATCAGCGACGATCCGTCGTAACTTTCGTTGGGGGTCTCGATGGAGATGTGCATCTTTCTGAAGTTCGGGATCTCGCCCAATCCGCCGAAGTAATAGGCCAGTTTTCCGAATGTGTTTTTCAGAATCGTAGGTGTCTTTTGTGAAACATCCGTGAAGAGTCCGCAACTGAACACGTTGACGAAATATTCGTTGTTGGCACGTCCCAGATCGACCCGTTGTTCGGTTCCGGCGAGGATTCTCCGGCAGGCCCGGGCCAGATCGGACGGTACGCCCATCATGTGTGAGAAATCGTTGGCCGTACCGGTCGGCAGCACGGCGATCGGCAGATCCATCCCCAGCCGCTTCATGGCATTGACCACGTAGTTGATCGTTCCGTCGCCACCGGCAATCAGGATGTGGAAATAGGTTTCGTCGATTCCCCGCAGCATCTCCTGCTCTTCGTTGTCGCTGAAGTTGAGGCGATAGGGTTCAATCAGGCATCCGTGTGCCTGATAAATCTCGATGATCTTGTCGAGCCACTCGGTGATGACGGTCTCTCCCGACTGTGGATTATAGATAAAACGGACTCGCTTCATGTTTTCTCGTGCTAATTGGCGTTGTGGATTCAATGTTTCGGCTGCGGAACGATCATCGAGGCTAACCCGGGGGTGACGTAGGTCTTGAGTTCGCCTGCTTCGTCCGAATAGATGAGGTAGGCCTGCAGGTCGGGGTGTGTCGACAGAAACTCCTTGCTGCGGTCGAGGCCCAATATCATGAACAGGGTTCCGTAGGCATCGGCCAGCGTTGCGGTCGAGGCTACGACTGTGGCCGATAGCAGATTGCTGATGACCGGTTCTCCCGTGCGGGCATCGATCGTATGGACAATTTTCCGGCCGTCGTCGGTCGTATAGTATTTGCGGTAGTTGCCCGAAGTGGCCAGACCCTGTCCGCTCACTCCGATGATGACCTGGAGGTCGGCTCCCGGTGTCAGGTTCCCTTCGATCGGACGATCGATGCCGATGTGCCACAGGGTGTTGTTCGGGTTGGTTCCCCGACAGAAAATCTCACCGCCCATTTCGATGATGTAGTTCTCGATCCCCTTCCCGTCAAGCCACGAGGCGACGAAATCGACCGTAGCGCCTTGGGCTAAAGAGTTCAGATCGAGCTGCATATTGCTGTTTTGCTTGATCAGGCGGCCGTCGCGGATCGCGATCTTCTCGTAGCCGACTAATTGCAGCAACGAGTCGATGTTCGGAGCCCCGGTGGTGGAATCTCCAGCGAAGCCATAAGCGGCTGTCAGCGGTTTGATCGTAATGTCATAGGCTCCATTGCTTTCCCGGCTGATCTGTTCGGCCTGTTCGATGCAGCGGGTGATGAACGAGTCGACCGAGTCGGTTTCGTTGCGGTTCAGCCGGCTCAGCAGCGATTCCGGATTGTAGAGCGACATCGAACGGTCGACTATCGAAAAGAGGCTGTCGATCTCGTGTTTGAGGGCTCCGCTGTCGTATCCAGTACCCTTCAATACGATGTGGTAGGTTCCACCTTGGGTGAAACCGTCGATGACCGTACGTGCTCCTTTCGGATTGGGTCTCTGCGAACAACAACAGGCCAGTCCTGCAAGGGCTATGAGTAAGATACTATAGTAGATGTGTCGGGATAACATAATAATCGGTGCTATATCGGACAAAAATATCGATTTTCTGTGATATCCCAATTATTTTTTGTTACTTTGCGGGGAATAAATCCAGATAAGGGAAAACGGGGGTGCCGAAAAGAAAAAGGCTGAGATTACACCCTAAGATACCTGATACGGTTAATGCCGTCGGAGGGAGTTTTCCACCTGCAACGTGCTCCGTCTACCGCGTTTCCTTTATCGTCTTCGATAATGCGACTATGGAAGTTTTTTTGAACGGGGCGAAAATCACCACACAAGCTGCTACGCTCGCTGAACTGCTCGAGGAGCAACATATCCCGACCGAGGGCATTGCCGTAGCCATCGGAATCCGGATCATCCGGCGTGCCGAGTGGGCCCAGACGCCGATTGCCGATCAGGCTGAAATTACGTTGATCCGTGCTACGCAAGGAGGTTGATCATGAACGGACGATTGCGTTTCGAGGCTCCGATCGTTATTACGTTACCTCGTGTAATGGAGGGCGAAGCGAAGGCCTTGATGGAGATTTGTAAGGAGCCATGCGCTCCGATCGTACACATCCGTAAACCGGAATCGAGTGAGGCAGAGGTGGAACGCTTGCTGAACCGGTTGAAGGCGTCGGGGTGCGATATGTCCCGCCTGACGACACATTACAACGAACCGCTGGCCCGGAAGTACGGATTGGGTGGAGTCCATTTGCGCGGAGAGGAGTTGGAAAAAGGTGCAGGTGCAGGACTCCGGAGGAGTTTGTCGACTCATTCATGGAAGGAGGTGCAGCAATATGCCGGTCGCGTCGATTACCTGTTTATCAGTCCGCTGTTCGACTCGATCTCCAAACCCGGTTATCGCAGTGGATTGGATCCCGAAGAGACGTTTTCTCGGTTGGCGCATCATGCTGGCCGGGTCGTGGCATTGGGCGGAATCTCCTCAGATACGATGACGCAGGTCGAGCGGCTCGGTTTCGATGGAGCAGCCGTTCTGGGCGCGGTTTGGAGTGTAGATGAGGGGCGCATCGATGTCGAAAAGAGTCTGAAAAATTATCGCGTGTTGTGCCGGAAGTGGCGGGCTGCAGGCGGTGTGTTGCAATTTATCTCCGATGGAAATCTTGCGGTGGCCGAACAGTTCCTGAAAGGGGGCGGCCGGTGGATCCAGTTGCGGATGAAGGAGGCGCCCGAAGCGGAGGTTCTGAAGCGGGGTGAAGCGATGCGGGTATTGTGTCGACGTTACGGTGCAGTGTTTATTATGAACGATAATCCCGAGTGGGCGAAGGCAGTTGGTGCGGATGGTGTCCATCTCGGTCAGAAAGACCGATTGCCCGAAGAAGCACGTCAGATTTTGGGTGACGGAGCGATCATCGGATCGACGGTCAATACGTTTGATCAGATTGCGGCTCGGTGTCATGGGGAGACCGATTACTTTGGGTTGGGTCCGTTCCGGTTCACGACGACCAAAAAGAACCTTTCGGCAATTCTTGGTGTAGAGGGGTACCGAAACATTGCAGCGCAGATGCGGACTGAAAAAATCGATCTGCCGGTTGTCGCTATCGGAGGCATCGAGTTGGAGGACGTGCCGCAAATCCTCCGGAGCGGGATGCCGGGAGTGGCGTTGAGCGGTGCGGTTGCCAGAAGTGTGGATCCCAAGGGGGTGACGGCCTCTTTTTTACGGGTTTTGGAAACGGAACGGACTTATGGTCCGAAAGTCTCAGATAATTTATAACATGAAGTAAAACAATAAGATGAAAGAGTTAGTAATTGCTGACAAAAAGTTTAGCTCCCGTCTGTTTGTCGGGACGGGCAAGTTCTCTTCGTCGGAGATGATGGCGAAGGCTGTCGCAGCAAGCGGCAGCGAGTTGGTGACCGTTGCGTTGAAACGGGTCGAGTTGGATAATCCGCAGGACGATATGCTCGAACATTTGCGCCTGCCCGGGGTCAATCTGCTGCCCAATACCTCCGGAGTGCGTAATGCCAAAGAGGCCGTATTCGCAGCACAAATGGCACGCGAAGCGTTGGGAACGAATTGGATCAAACTCGAGGTACACCCCGATCCCCGTTATCTGCTGCCCGATCCGATCGAAACGTTGAAAGCGGCCGAGGAGCTGGTTAAGGAGGGTTTCATCGTGATGCCGTACATCAATGCCGATCCGGTTCTGTGTAAAAAGTTGGAGGATGTCGGAACCGCATGCGTCATGCCGTTGGGAGCCCCGATCGGATCGAACCGCGGCCTTAAGACGCGTGACCTGCTGCGTATTATCATCGAGCAGAGCAACGTCCCGGTGGTTGTAGATGCCGGTATCGGAGCACCGTCTCATGCAGCGGAGGCTATGGAGATGGGGGCCGATGCCGTTCTGGTCAATACGGCGATCGCTGTAGCGGAAGATCCGGTCAATATGGCCGTAGCGTTTAAGATGGCCGTTGAGGCAGGACGCATGGCATTCGAGGCGCAACTTGCACCCCAGAACCTCTCCGCTTCGGCAACCAGTCCGTTGAACCCATTCTTGGAAGGTATTAAAGATTTACAGCTATGACATACTACGATCTGATTTTGAAATACGATTGGGAGACGACCCGTCGGGCCATTTATGCCTCAACTGAGGCCGATGTCGAACGGGCGCTGAGCAAGGATCGTCCGTCGATGGAGGATTTTGCCGCACTGGTTTCCCCTGCTGCGGATAAATACCTGAACGAAATGGCCGTGAAAAGCTATCAGATTACCCGTCGCCGTTTCGGAAATACGATTCAACTCTATATTCCGCTCTATCTGGCCAACATCTGCCAGAACCATTGTGTCTATTGTGGTTTCAACTGTACGAACAAGATCCATCGCGCTATTCTGACGCCGGACGAGATACATGCCGAGTGTCAGGCCATCAAGAAGGATCCGTTCGAACACATTCTGCTGGTAACGGGCGAGGCTCCCCGTTCGTCGAGCGTACAGTATATGGCCGATTCGATGGATATTATCAAAAATTACTTTCAGCAGATCTCTCTCGAGGTGCAGCCGCTCGATACGGACGACTACCGCATGTTGATGGATCACGGATTGCATTCGGTCTATGTCTATCAGGAGACCTACAACCGCGAACGTTATCCGGTTTACCACCTGCGCGGGCGGAAGACCGACTATCGTTACCGTCTCGAAACGCCCGATCGGCTCTGTGAGGCTGGAATTTATAAAGTAGGTGTCGGAAATCTGATCGGACTCGAGGATTGGAGAACCGAAGCGTTCTTTACGGCACTGCATGTCCGCTATCTTGAGAACCGGTATTGGAGAACGAAATATTCGATCGCCTTCCCTCGTCTTCGTCCCTACTATGGCGAAGGAGGATTCAATCCGGAACATCCGACGACCGAGCGGAATCTGTTGCAGCTGATTTGTGCCTACCGACTGTTGAGCGAAGATGTCGAGCTCTCGATTTCGACGCGTGAAAGCGCTGCATGTCGCGATACGGTCATGCCGTTCGGAGTAACCGTAATGAGTGCCGGATCGAAGACGACTCCCGGTGGCTATGCCCATCCGATCGATGAACTCGAACAGTGGGCCATCAACGATAGCCGGACTCCGACCGAGGTCTACAATGCGGTTAAGGCCAAAGGTTTTGAACCGGTCTGGAAAGATTGGTCGGCCTTCATGCAGGAGGCGAACATTCCCGCATAGATTTTTTGCTATCTTTGTAGAGTAGCCACATGAAGTGGACAAAGGTAGTAAATGATATATGACGCGTTTTTTGTGGATATTGGTACCTGTATTTGGGACGATGGGGGCGCTCTTCGGAAAGGCTCCGTCGTCCCATGTTGGTTTGTATAATACGGTTACGGAGTTTCGGGTGGGCGGACATCTCGGCGAACGACTCGATGCGAACGAGCGGAGTTGGATACAACCCCTGTTGGAGAATAACCCGAATCTGTTCGGCGCTTTCATGCGACCCGATTCGAACAGGTTGTTCAAATGTATGTGGCACGGAGAGTTTCCCGGGAAGATACTTACCGGGGTGGCTCAGACCTATTTGACGTCGCATGCTCCCGAGACGCGTGCGGTGGGGGATCGTATGGTCGATTCATTGGCCCGGGCTCAGCGGGAGGATGGCTATTTGGGTCCATGGTCCGACAGGGAACGTTTCGATAACCTGCCCGAAAAGTGGGATACGTGGGGACATTACCACTGCATGTATGGACTGCTGATGTGGTATAAGGTGACGGGCAGCAAAAAGGCTCTGGAGGTAGCTTGCCGTGCGGCAGACTGTATGTACGACTATTTTATCCGCGGAAAAGTGTTTTTCGCTTCCCAGAATTGGGGGGAATGTAACTTCGCTCCGAGCCATATTTTTGCTTTGCTGTATGAGGAGATCCGCGATCCCCGTTATCTGGAGGCGGCTGAATATATCGTGCAGCAGGAGTGGAAGGTGCCCTATCACGATTTCTATACGAACAGTACGTTGGCTTGTAATTGGCTCGAGGCCGCATTGGACGGGATCCCGTTCTGTCATTCGCCCCAGAAGCGGTGGGAGAGTCTTTATACGTTGACTTCGCTGTACACATTGTATCGCATTACGGGGAAACAGCAGTATGCGGATGCGATGGAGTCGTTGTGGTGGGGGATCGTGCAGTATGACCGGCACAATACGGGAAGTTTCGGAACGGGAGAGGGGGCTACCGGAGATATTTACGGAACCGGAAGCGAAACCTGCAATACGGTGGCTTGGATGACCTTCTCGACGGAGTATCTCAAACTCAGCCGAAATTCATACGTGGCCGATGAGTTGGAGCTGTCGTTGTTCAATGCCATGCTGGGGAGTCAGTTGGGCGACAAGGAGTTCGTCTACATGAACTCGTCGGACGGTGTGCGCGTCAGTTCGCAGATCGAGCTGGCTCCTCATAGCTTTGAGGGAGGCCGTGAGATGAACTGCTGTCAGGCAAGCGGGAATCGGGGTTTGAGCCACTTTACCCGTTGGGGCGTGCTGAATGATGATGAGAATATTTATCTCAACTATTACGGAGAATCGCAGATCCGGTTCGAGACGCCAGCCGGCCGCCCGATCGAAATCGAACAGCAGGCCGATTATCCCAAGAGTGGATCGGTACGAATTTCGGTACTGCCGGAGAGGGCCGAACGTTTTGGCCTCTGTCTGAGAATTCCTGTATGGTCGCATCGGACGATCGTGAAAGTGAACGGAGAGGCGGTTGATGACGTAGAGCCGGGGCGCTATCTTCGGTTAGAGCGGAAGTGGAGATCGGGAGATGTCGTCGAATTGGAACTTGATATGCGGATCCACTATTGGGTGGGAGCCGAGCGTGTCGAAGGTAAAAGTTCGGTCTATTACGGTCCGGTTTTGCTCTCGATTGCAGAGCCGGCCGATCAGGTGGCCCGATACCGGTTCACGCCCGAGTCATTTGAAGGGATAGAGTGGGTCGACCGTCCGGGGCACTGGTTTAGCGCACAGGGCCGGACCATGGACGGAAAGAGTGTCGAAGTGGAGGATTATGCGACGAAACCGGCCGAGAAACCCTATACGACGTGGCTGCCGGTCGAAACGACGTTGCCTCGTGCAACCTTCGACAGGAATGGAGCTCCGGTTTGGGATTATTGATCGTTAAAGAATGATTGTATGCGGATATTGATTCAACGAGTGCGGCGAGCTTCGGTGACGATTGGAGGTGAGCTGCACAGCGCGATTGGAATGGGACTGCTGGTTTTTGTCGGCATTGAAGAGGCCGATGATGAGCAGGATATCGGTTGGTTGACCGGAAAATTGACAAAACTTCGTATATTTGCCGACGATGCCGGAGTGATGAACTGTTCGGCGGAGGAGGTGCAGGCGGAGATCATGGTCGTCAGTCAGTTTACGCTGCACGCGATGACGAAGAAGGGGAACCGTCCGTCGTACATCCGGGCTGCCCGACCGGAAAAGGCGAAAGGAATGTATGAACGATTCGTCGCCTCCGTCTCCGAGGCGATTGGCAGGCCGGTCGCAACGGGCGTTTTTGGGGCCGATATGCAGGTCGAATTGATCAACGACGGTCCGGTAACCATTTGGATTGACTCCAAAAATCGGGAGTGATCCGGGATGTTTTGAAGATTTACAAAGAAAAAAGAGATACGCAACGATGACAGTCAAAGAGGTGCAGGAGTTGATCGAGACGTGGACCGCCAAAAACAAGGTCCGCAGTAACGAATTGGCCAATATGGCTCTTCTTACCGAAGAGATCGGAAAATTGAGCCGTGTGATGGTGCATCGTTTCAACGACCGGGCCGATGAACCCCACTTCCGGTATGAGGTATCGGATGAGATCGGTGATATCCTTTGGACCTTGGTCGAAGTGGCCAATCAGGCAGGGGTAGACCTGACCCTCTCGCTGATCCATGCACTCGAGCGGAAGAGTAATGAAGCTCTGGCGCAGAATGCCGAAAAGAGATAAGATGGCATGTGTGGGGGCACAACCGTGTGGGAAAAACCGAGTCTGCCCATCGCTTGCTTCGTGGGAAAAAGAGACCGAATCCTTCCGGATTTTCAACGGTGGGGATTCGGTCTCTTTTTTGATTCGTTGCGACCGTTGCCGGATAGACTCTAATCGGTTCGTTATCACGAGAGAAATGTTGTGGAGAACTTTCTCCGATTCTTGATTTTACCTATCTTTGCATGCATAAAAAACAATCTGGATATGATTTCTAACCTTAGACAGCTTTTCCTCGAACACGTGGGACAGACTTCGGATTATCCGATGATGCTCGAGGTGGAACGGGCGGAGGGCGTCTACCTGTATGGGCCCAACGGGAAACGGTGGATCGATCTGATCTCCGGGGTGTCGGTGAGTGCCGTAGGACATGGTAATCCGGCTGTAATTGAAGCCATCTGCCGGCAGGCCCGCGATTATCTGCACCTGATGGTCTATGGCGAAGCGATCGAAGCACCTCAGGTTCGCTATGCGCAACGTATTGCCTCGCTGTTGCCCGATCCGTTAGATTCGGTCTATTTCGTCAATTCGGGGAGCGAGGCGGTCGAAGGAGCCTTGAAACTCGCCAAACGATATACCGGTCGGACCGAGATGATCTACTACAAAAATGCCTATCACGGCAGTACGCATGGTTCGCTCAGTGTAATGGGTGGCGAGACGTTTCGAAATGCGTTTCGGCCTCTGTTGCCGGACACGCGTCAGATCCGGTTCAACGAGCCCGATGATTTGCAGTATATCACCCCCCGGACGGCTTGTGTGATTATCGAGCCGGTGCAGGGCGAGGGTGGAATCATACCTGTACGTCGCGATTATTTGCAGGCGTTGCGCGATCGCTGCAATGAGACGGAGACGCTGCTGATATACGATGAAATACAGACCGGACTGGGGCGTACCGGAACGCTCTATTTCTTTCAGCACTACGGGATAGTCCCGGATATACTCTGTACGGCGAAGGCCTTCGGTGGCGGGATGCCGCTGGGTGCTTTTATTGCGTCGAAACGGGTGATGGATGTGCTGAAGACCAATCCGGTCCTCGGGCACATTACCACGTTCGGCGGTCATCCGGTGTGTTGTGCGGCAGGGCTTGCTGCGCTCGAGTACACCCTTTCCGAAGGGTTGATGGAGCAGGCCGAATCGAAGGGCGCTCTCTATGAAAAGTTGCTCGGGGATCATCCCCTCGTACGGGAAATCCGTCGGGTGGGGTTGCTTATGGCGATCGAATTCGGTGATGCGGAACTGACCGCACGGATTGTGTGGGATGCGGTCGAAGCCGGATTGATGACCGAATGGTTCATGTTTCATGAAACGGCCATGCGGATCGCCCCGCCATTGACCATAACTCCGGCCGAGATCGAAGAGTCGTGCACGATTCTGCGAAAGGTTCTGGATCGGGTAAAGCGATGAGCCGAAGTGTTCGTTTTTTCCGAAAAAGTTTTAAATTTGCAGAGTTCGGTTGTGATCGATCATCATATTAATCATTAATATAATACGAATCAATAATGAAAAAAACGTTGAAAATAGTCGTTCTGGCTAAACAGGTTCCCGATACGCGGAACGTGGGCAAAGACGCGATGAAGGCCGACGGTACGGTGAATCGTGCAGCCCTGCCTGCGATCTTCAATCCCGAAGACCTGAATGCACTGGAACAGGCTCTTGTCCTGAAAGACATGTTTCCCGGAAGCCGGATCGATCTGCTCACGATGGGTCCCGGACGTGCGGCCGAGATTATCCGCGAAGGAATGTTTCGCGGAGCCGACGGCGGTGTGTTGCTGACCGACCGGAAATTTGCGGGTTCCGATACGCTGGCTACCTCTTATGCCCTGTCGCGTGCGGTAGCCAAACTGAATCCCGATATCATCATCGCAGGGCGTCAGGCCATCGATGGCGATACGGCTCAGGTAGGTCCTCAGGTGGCTGAAAAGCTGAACCTGCCGCAGGTGACCTACGCCGAGGAGATTGTAGGCTTCGAAGGGGATGAGCTCATCATCCGTCGCAGACTCGAACACGGTGTGGAGACCGTAGCCTGCCCGCTGCCTTTGGTGGTAACCGTCAACGGGACCGCACCCGATTGCCGTCCGCGCAATGCTAAGCTGGTCATGAAGTACAAACATGCCATTACACCCAGTGAATGCCAGCAGGACGAGGTGAGCTGTTATGCTGACTTGCGGACGAACCGCCCCTATCTGAATATTACCGAATGGAACGTTTCCGATGTGGATGCCGACGATCAGCAACTCGGCCTCAGCGGATCGCCAACGAAAGTCAAAAAGATCGAGAACGTAGTGTTCGCAGCCAAAGAGGCGAAACGGTTGACCGGATCCGATCGGGATATCGAGTCGTTGATTCAGGAGCTGATCGCCAGCCACACGTTAGGATAATTCGAAACCAAATCTAAAACGCATATTGATGAACAACATATTTGTATATTGCGAAAACGAAGAAGGGAAGGTGGCTGATGTGTCGCTGGAACTGCTGACCAAAGGCCGTGTTTTGGCCGATACGCTGGGATGCGAACTCGAGGCCCTCGTATTGGGACACAACCTGGCCGGTGTCGAAAAAGAGTTGGCCGAGTATGGAGCCGACCGCATTCATATTGCCGACTGTGCCTGTCTGGCTCCTTACAGAACGTTGCCCCATGCAGCGGTAGTGTGCGGAATATTCAAGGAAGAGCAGCCTCAGATCGCATTGTTCGGAGCCTCTCCCGTCGGACGTGACTTGGGACCGCGGGTCTCTTCTGCATTGCACAGCGGTTTGACAGCCGATTGTACGAGCCTTGAGATCGGTTCTCATACCGATGTGAAGACGGGTAAAGAGTATCAGAATCTGCTCTATCAGATTCGTCCGGCCTTCGGAGGAAACATCATCGCTACGATCATCAATCCGGATCACCGTCCTCAGATGGCAACGGTCCGCGAAGGGGTGATGAAAAAAGAGAAGGCCAAAACACCCGGGAAAGGTGTTGTTGTGCAGGTAGACGCCAACAAGTATTTGAAGGACAGTGATTTTGTTGTGCGGATTATCGACCGTCAGATCGAAAAACGGAAAATCAACATCAAAAATGCTTCGGTAATTGTGGCCGGAGGTTACGGAATGGGCTCGAAAGAGAATTTCCAGCTGCTGTTCGATCTGGCTGACGTGTTGGGAGCGGAAGTCGGTGCTTCGCGTGCTGCGGTGGATGCAGGTATGGCCGATCATGCCCGTCAGGTGGGACAGACCGGTGTTACGGTGCGTCCGAAACTCTATATCGCGTGCGGTATCTCCGGACAGATTCAGCATACGGCCGGTATGGATCAGTCTGCCATGATCATCTCGATCAACAGCGACCCCGAGGCTCCGATCAACAAGATTGCGGATTATGCCATCGTGGGCGATGCCATGGAGATCATCCCTAAGATGATTAAATATTACAAGCAAAACAGTAAATAGACGGATGACGATTCGGTTCGATATGCAGCTCGCCGATACGTTGGCTTGCGTGAAACACTACCTGAAGAGTGATAAGGGTGCCCGAAAGGCCATGTTGTGGTATCGGGTGCTGGTTCCTCTGATCTGGGCCATTCTGTTGATCCCTGACGTGGCTCAGGGACGGATGAATGTCGCGATTGTGGTAGTCGGCGTGGTGACTTCGGTCGTATGGTGGTTTGCAGCTCCGGCGCTTTATCTCCGTTTGGTGCTCCGGCAGGCGAAAAAAGCCTACGGAAAACCCGAAAATGAAAAGTTGTTCGGAAATGTCGAGATGACGCTCGATGAGAGCGAAGTCAGGGTGAAAAAGTCCGATCGGGAGGCGGTCAGCCTTTGGTCGAACATCTCGAAAGCTGCGAAAAATGCGGATTATATCTTTCTCCACCTCTCGAATGTCTCGATGATCGCTATTCCCCGACGCGATCTCTCCGAACAGGAGTGGCGCGATGTCGAGGAGATCGTGAAAAAGCAGGTTCCCGATTTTCAGGTCGCCGAGAATTGAACCGAAAAGTGTACAGATGCAAATTAAAAAATAGAAACGATATGGCTAATTTCTTTTTAGACAACAAGGATCTCCAGTACCACATGAATCATCCGTTGATGAAGAAGATTGTGGAGCTCAAGGAGAAAGGCTTTGCCGATAAGGATAAGTACGACTATGCTCCGGTAGACTTCGAGGATGCGCAGGACAGCTATCGTCGGGTGATGGAGATCATCGGCGAGATTTGCGGCGACATCGTGGCACCGAATGCCGAAGGGGTAGACCACGAAGGACCGAAAGTGGTAGACAACCACGTGGTCTATGCACCCGGAACAGCACAGAACATCGAAGTAATGGCTAAGGCCGGACTCTTTGGATTGACTCTGCCCCGGAAATACGGTGGATTGAACTTCCCGCTGCTCTATTTCGTGATGGCCAATGAGATGGTCGCTCGTGCAGATGCCGGTTTCGAGAATATCTGGGGCTTGCAGGACTGTGCCGAAACCTTGAACGAGTTTGCTTCGGAAGAGCAAAAAGAGAAGTATCTGACGCGGGTGTGCCAGGGAGAGACCTGTGCGATGGATCTGACCGAGCCGGATGCCGGTAGCGATTTGCAGGCCGTTATGCTCAAAGCCCACTGGGACGAGGCTCGCGGAACGTGGCTGCTCAACGGTGTGAAACGGTTTATTACCAATGGTGACGGACATATTTCGTTGGTTCTGGCCCGTTCGGAAGAGGGTACGACCGATGCGCGTGGTCTGTCGATGTTCATATACGACCGGAACAATATGGCGGTTAAGGTGCGTCGTATCGAGAATAAATTGGGAATCAAGGGTTCGCCTACCTGCGAACTGGTGTTTACCGATGCTCCGGCCGAATTGGTCGGCGACCGCAAGATGGGTCTGATCAAATATGTCATGTCGTTGATGAACGCTGCCCGTTTGGGAATCGGCGCTCAGTCGACCGGACTTTCTGAGGCAGCCTATCGCGAAGCGCTCAAATATGCAAAAGAGAGACAGCAGTTCGGAAAGCCGATTATCGAATTCCCGGCCGTTAAGGAGCTGCTCTCGAACATGAAAGCCAAACTGCAAGGTTCGCGGGCCCTGCTCTATGAAACGACCCGTTTCGTAGAGATCTATAAGGATTACACTCATTTGAGCCACGACCGGAAACTCGAACCGGCGGAACGTGCCGAGATGAAGGCGTACACCCGTTTGGCCGATGCCTTCACGCCGATGTTGAAACTGATGGCTAGCGAGTATTGCAACGAACTGGCCTACGATGCGATTCAGGTCTTCGGAGGATCGGGTTACATGAAGGATTATCCGGTAGAGCGTCTCTATCGGGATGCGCGGATCACGAACATCTATGAGGGAACCTCACAGTTGCAGGTCGTTGCGGCGATCCGTCACGTGACCACCGGAACCTATCTTAACCAGATCAAGGAGTATGAAGCGCAAGAGTACGAACAGTCGCACCTGAAAGATCGTCTGGTTGTATTGCGCGAGACTTATGAAAAGTGTGTCGCAAAGGTTACGGCAACCGAAAACAACGAGTTCGTCGACTTCCATGCACGCCGTATGGTAGAGATGGCCGCTCATATCGTGATCAGCTATTTGTTGATGCGTCAGGCAGGAGAGGTTGAGGACTATCGTGCTTCGGCTGAGCTCTACGTGAAATATGCTGAGATGCAGGTGGCTGCCGCTGCCCGGTATATCGAACAGTCTACTCCGGCTGATCTGGAGCTGATCTCCGACGTAGCGAACGAAGCATAGATATTCTTGAAAGCAGGAAGAGACGGAGGCGCAGGGCGAGTGAACCCCTCCTCCGTTTCTTCTTCTGTTTTTGACAGCAGACGTTTCGAATATGCGAATTATTATTAACTTTGTTTTGGCTATATTCGCGGAGTTGTAGTTTTCATTGCGTAGATATGAGAAAAAAAGGTTTTATTTTATTATTCATCCTTGTGATCGCCGCCTTTTCGCAAGGCAAGGCCCAGAACTATAACTGGGCGGTCGGTGTGCGGGGTGGTGTGACGGCTTCGGGTATTACGGTTCGCCACAATTTCGATCCGTCCAACTCGATCGAGGCCATCATCGATTTCGCTCAGGGATTCAATCTGTATGCGCTTTACGAACGGAATATACCGGTTATTCAGGAGGGCTTTAACTTCTACTACGGTGCGGGTGCCAACATCGGAGCGTGGGGACATCGCCACAGCGAGTTTGCGTTCGGTATCGATGGTGTGATCGGTCTCGAGTACAAGATTCCCTCGATCCCTCTGGCTTTCTCCTTGGACTACAAGCCCAATCTCAATCTGATTGAAAAAACAAAATTTCATGCGCTCGATTTCGGATTGGGGGTGAAGGTGACCTTTTGATCGGAGATCGGGAAAACGGGTGTAAAAATCTTTTAAATTTATCGTTATGAAAAAGTATCTAATACTCTTCGTTATGTTGGTCTCGCTGTTCGGGTGTGTCAACAATCAGGGGACGAGTCGCGAGCAGATGCAACAGAAGAATGATTCGCTGAATGTCGTGATCTCGCAAAAGGATTCGATAATCGACGATATTTTTGTTTCGCTGAATGCCGTTGCCGAGAATCTGAATACGATCAAAACACGGGAGAATCTCATCAATAAGAATATGACCGAGGGAGAAATGCCCAAGAGCACTACGACGCAGATCAGTGAAGATATCGAAGCGATCAACACGCTTTTGCTCCAGAATCGGGAGACGATCGCACGGCTCGAACAGAATGCCGAGCTGTTGCGTAAGGCGAATGTGAAGATCGGGAGTCTGGAAAAACTGATCGCTCAGATGACCACCCAGATCGAGTCGCAGGATCAGGAGATCAAGGTGTTGAAACAGAATCTGGCCGACAAGAACGTTCAAGTGCAGACGTTGACCGAGGAGGTTACGGGATTGAATACGCAGGTTACCGAACTCTCGACGGAGAAGGCTTCGCTCGAAGGGGAGATCAAGAACCGGGATAATATCCTCAATACGGGATATTACATCATCGGATCGGAAAAGGAGCTGCTGTCCAAGGAGATCGTCTACAAGAGCGGATTTATCGGACGGACCCTGAAGATCAATGAAAACCGTAGTCTCGACAGCTTTACTCAGGTCGATATCCGCAACTTGGATCACGTGATGATCGGACAGAAGAAAGCAACATTGGTCAGCTCGCATCCGGCTGAATCCTATGAGTTTGTCATGGCGGATGACGGTACTTTCGAATCGTTGCAGATCAAGGACAAGAACAAGTTCTGGGAGTATTCGAAGGTGATGGTTATCAGTTATAAATAGGCGCGAAATACCTCCATAAGGCGAGGAAAGGATCTGTTTCGGGCGATGCTCTCGAAAAATAGGGTATTTTATTTTGCAAAACCGAATCTATTGATTACCTTTGCCTCCTAAACCGATCGAAAGATCAATTGTTGTATCAATAAATTAAACTTAAACATCATGAAAAAGGGGATTCATCCTGAGAATTATCGTTTAGTGGCATTCAAGGATATGTCGAATGATCATGTGTTTTTGTGCAGGTCCGCCGTCCAGACCAAAGAGACCATCGAAGTAGACGGCGAAACCTATCCCGTGTATAAGATGGAAATTTCCAACACGTCTCACCCGTTCTATACCGGTAAGATGAAGTTGGTTGACACTGCCGGACGCGTCGATAAGTTTATGAGCCGTTATCAAAAACATTACGATAAGAAAAAAGCTGCTGCCGAGAAAAAATAATCGGAGGGCGGATAACGAAGACTCTGGGGCCAGAGTTACTGATCGATTCAGTAGAGGCGCAGAGTTTGCAAGTTATGAGGGCTGTACGAAGGTACAGCCCTTCTTTTTTGGGAATGTGATTGCTGGAGAGAGGGAAAAAGTCAAGTAGAGGGTGCGAGAGGGGAGGTCGTAAAAAAGCCTCGAAGGACTCGAGGCTTTTGTTATGAGAGACGAAACTCTTTTCGTGTGGCAATGACACGAAGTTGGAATATGGTCCGATTTATTGGTTCATGGCAACGGTGAAATCAAGGGTCGTATAGAAACTTCCCGACCGAAGATACAGGGTGTATATTCCGTATGGACCCGATTGGGAGTCGGGATAGTCCTTAAAAATGATCTTCAAGACGCCATTCTCTTGTCGGATCTCGAAGGAATCTGCATCTAATTCCAGATAAGAGCTATACATCAATTCGGCATCCTGCGGAAGGTCGTATGTGCAGCTGTCGCCCCAGTTGTTGAGGTTGCCGATGACAGTGGTGCCGGGAGCGGGAAGTCTGTTGCTATTCGCATGTGCAATAATGTATTTTACCTGTGCTCCTGTTGTCGTGCTTTCCGATGTGATGGGAGCGACTACATAGGCTTTGTAGAACTCCGAACCGACGGAAATGGCCTGTTTCCCAGAAGGAAAATCCCGTAAGGAATTTTTGGCATATACGTAGTACATGTGGCCTTGCAGAACGGCGCTCTCCTGCGACAGATTGTCTAAGGTCAGGGGGAAAGAGGCTCCGAGACCGTAGGTTTTCCCTTGATCGACAAGGTAACAGCTCTGTGTCTGGAAGTTGTTCGCCCGATTGATGAATAGATCCGAAGCGCCCAATAGGGTTTTGCCGTTATCCTCATTCATCATGTTCAGTGTGACGTTTCCTTCAGGGTCGGGTGCCTCATCGTTTTTATCGCAACCGATAAAGGTTATCGAGCAGAATGCCAGTGTAAAAACGGCAAAAAATCTTTTCAGTTTCATAAATTCGTGTTTCGATTGGTGAATAACGTTCGAGGGTGCAAATATAGAATAAAAGAGATTTATCTAAAGAATGAATCAGAGGAGTTTGGTTGACGGTGGGTTGAGGGAAGAATCGGCCGGACTGTAGATTGGGCTGAAATTGAGCCCAGTGGCCGTATGGAAAAATTTTAGCGATATGTGATGTTTGTTGAAGAAGGTGAAAACGAAGACTTTTTGTTGGGGTAATTCGCTGAATTGTACTATTTTTTCGTTATGTTTGAGGAAGATAACACGTTTGGTTATGAAAACGAATGAAAAACGGAAATTGACCTTCGGATGGATATTGGTATGTTTGATCGGGACGATGCTCTTGGGCGGTTGTGCATCTACACGTTATGCGCCGCGCGCTCACTGGGAACAGGACACCCGGGGCGAAGAGGATACGGTTCTACAAAGACTTGCACGGGAGATCGGCGGCTCCGGATGTATTCTGCTCGACGGCAAGATCCTCTATTCTTGGGGGCGGATCGATCGTCCGGTAGATTGGGCGTCGGCATCGAAACCTGTGTTGAGTACATTTCTCTTCTGTGCTCTTGACCGGGGAGTCGTGCGGGATGCAGACGATCGTCTGGTAGATTATGGTGTGCCGTTGCAGGGGAAAGATACGACGATCACGTTTCGGTCGCTCGGGGCCATGACCAGTGGATATACATTGAAAGAGGCGGCCGGTGAAGCATACGCCTATAACGACTACGGCATACAGCTTTATGAGTATGCCTTGTCGGAGTATGTTTTTCGTCAGTCGGCCGAAGAGGCAACTGCCGAACAATTTCGACCCATGCAGTTCGAGGATGAATGGGGGTATTATCAAGTCCCGCCGAAAAGGCAGCGGATTATGATGTCGATTCGCGACTATGCGCGTTTGGTGTGGATGTGGCACAACCGGGGGGCTTGGAATGAAGAGCAGGTGATCGCCCGGAAGTGGTTCAGAAAATACATGCGGCCGCAGGTCCCGTACGATCTGCCTCATGCGGCTCCCTGTGACCGGATTAACGATTATTTGGGGATCGGTTCATACGGAGGAGGTGCCGACCATTTTACTCGTTTGGGGCCGGGAGTTTATGGATTTAACTGGTGGTATAATCGTCCTACACCTCTGAAGGAGGATGCGTTGTTATTCCCGTCGCTTGATGACGATTGGATTTTGTCGGTCGGTGTGCGGGGCCATTTGTCGTTGTTTTCACCGAAAAAAAGGTATGCGCTGATTACCTCTTTCGGAAATTGGAAAGACCGGCAGAAAGAGTGGGGCGATTATGAGCCGTTGTTACACTCGTTTGTCGAGCACATGGACAAGACATACGTGAAAGGCAGTTCCCGATAGCGGGAGCACTCAGTCCGGCAGATAGAAACAGGCTATAAAAATTCGGCCTCGATGCACTTCAAGCAAACTGAAATGGAGCGGCATCGAGGCCGAGTCGTGAACCCGGCAATCGTTCCAGAAGTTGTGTAGATGCGGACTGGTTGCGGGGAAAAAGGTGACGAATCTGTGGTGTGACTGTTATTTCGTTCCCTGATTCGCTACGGCAGCTGTTTTCCGACGGATCTCATCGGGATCCCCCAGAAAATAGTCTTTTGTCAAGCTCAGATCATCGTCAAACTCAAAGACGTAGGGTA